>NZ_LT960614.1:3287500-3587500 GCF_900231165.1 Hartmannibacter diazotrophicus | reverse complement strand
AGACCAGCACGCTGATCACCCAGATGTGGGTCGATATCGTCGACCTTGAGGCCAAGACAATCGCCTTCAAGCGCGAGCTCAATTTTCGCGGCGACAACGACGAGGCCTGGCGGCGGGCCAGCGTCTTCCTTGAACAGCAACTCGCGCAGTGGGAGTGAGGCGGTTCGGGCCGCTGTTCGCCAGACTGGATGAATTGGCGATAGCGGGGCCGCCGCGTCCCGCTTGATCGGCATGGGCGCGATGCCGATGATGCGCTGGCCCGTTTTTCGATTCGCGGGCCGCGCCGTTGCCAGCGACACTGGGCCCTGCGACCGCGAGACGTTCTCCCGGGCACGCGGTCGCATTTTTCCGGTTGCCATGCAGGAAGGCGGCGGCCATCGCGGCCCGACTTGTTGCCGTCCAGCGCCGGTATCACCCGGGTTCCCGCAGCATTTCGCGGGGATGGGGCCATGACGGAATGATTGACGTACATCAAAAATTCAGCCTAATCTTGAGACAGTTAGAAGGTGCCCGTAGCAAACGATCGCGAGATCCCGCTTCGGGCATCGCGGTGGAGCATGGTCCGCAAGGCCGTTTGGCGCCCTGGCGGGACAGGCTCTTGGAGCTTCGATGGGTAAGCCGACTGTCCACGATATTGCGTCCGAAGCCGGGGTCAGCCTTGCGACCGTCGACCGGGTTCTGAACGGCCGGCCGGGCGTGCGCCAGAAGACGCAGGACCGGGTGCAGTCGGCCATCATGCGGCTCGGCTATGTCCGCGATCTTTCCGCCGCCAACCTTGCCCGCCAGCGCCAGTACCGGTTTGCCTTCGTCCTGCCGGAGGGGCCGGGACAGTTCGTCGGCCTGCTTCAGGCGGCGCTGAGGGAGGCGACGGACGTCCAGCGCGCCGACCGGATCAGCGTCAGGGTCCTGCAGGTGCCGGCCCACGATCCGCATCAGGTGGTGCGCACCCTCAACACGATCGATGCCAAGCACTATGACGGCGTCGCCATCATGGCGCAGGAAACGCCGCAGGTGCGCGATGCCGTGCACCGGCTGAAGACGGCGGGGCTTCCTGTCGTCACGCTGATTTCCGACCTGCCGAACTCGGACCGCGACCATTTCGTCGGCGTCAACAGCATCGCCGCCGGGCGGACGGCCGGCCTGCTGATGGGGCGCTTCCTGCGCGGCCTGACGGGCAAGATCCTCGTCGTGACCAGTTCGCTGCTGGCGCGTGACAGTCTTGAACGGCGTTTCGGCTTCGATTCCGTGATGGCGGAAAAATTCGGCTCGCTGGAGATCTTGCCGACGCTCGAAGCGCATGACGACGCGGAGCGGATGGCGGCGATCGTGCGCTCGTCGCTGGACGTTCATCCCGACATCGTGGGCATCTATTCGCTCGCCTCCGGCAACAAGGCGCTGATCGAATCCCTGCGGCTCACCGGCCGGTTCCAGGATTTCGTGGTGATTGCCCACGAGTTGACGTCGCAGACGCGCGACGCGCTGGAGCGGGACGAGCTTGCCGCCATCATCACGCAGGACGTCGGCCATCTGGTGCGCAGCGCCGTGCGTGTGCTTCGGGCCAAGAGCGACGGCCTCAGCGTGATCCAGTCGCAGGAGCGCATCCGCATCGAGGTGCTGCTCAAGGAAAACCTGCCGTGATGGCGCGCGCGGTGCGAGGCCGCCCGTAGCGCCAAGGATGCCAAGGCCTCGAAGAAGCGATCCGGACATCCCTCCACAGGAGCGGACCATCAATCCGGACGAAAAGGGGAGGAAAGGCATGAAGACCATCAAGGGGCCTGCGCTTTTTCTGGCGCAGTTTGCCGGAGACAAAGCTCCGTTCAATTCCTGGAAATCGATCACCCGGTGGGCGGCCGATTGCGGCTATGTCGGCGTCCAGGTGCCGAGTTGGGACGGGCGGCTCTTCGATCTGAAGCAGGCCGCCAGTTCCAAGGACTATTGCGACACGTTCAAGGGAGAGGCGGCCGAGGCCGGCGTCGCCGTCACGGAACTGTCGACCCATCTGCAGGGGCAACTCGTGGCGGTTCACCCGGCCTACGATGTCGCCTTCGACGGATTTGCCGTGCCCGAGGTTCGCGGCAATCCCGGTGCGCGCCAGGAATGGGCCGTCGAGCAGATGAAGCTCGCGCTCACGGCGAGCCGCAACCTCGGGATTTCCGCCCATGTGACCTTTTCCGGTGCCTTCGCCTGGCCCTATGTCTATCCCTGGCCGCAACGCCCAGCGGGTCTTGTCGAGGCGGCTTTTGACGAACTGGCGCGGCGCTGGCGGCCGATCCTCGATCATGCCGAGGAGATGGGCGTCGATGTCTGCTACGAGATCCATCCGGGCGAGGATCTCCACGACGGCATCAGCTTCGAGATGTTCCTGGAACGGGTCGGCGGGCATCCCCGCGCCAACATGCTCTACGATCCATCGCACTATGTGCTGCAGGCGCTCGACTATCTCGACAACATCGATATCTACCACGAGCGGATCCGCATGTTTCACGTCAAGGACGCGGAGCTCAATCCGACCGGCCGGCAGGGCGTCTACGGCGGCTACCAGTCGTGGGCGAACCGGGCCGGACGCTTCCGTTCGCCGGGCGACGGGCAGGTGGATTTCGGATCGGTCTTCTCCAAGCTCGCCCAGTATGACTTCGATGGCTGGGCGGTCGTCGAATGGGAATGCGCGCTGAAGCATCCGGAAGACGGGGCGCGCGAGGGAGCGGCGTTCGTGCGCTCGCATATCATCCGCGTCACCGAGAAGGCTTTCGACGACTTCGCCGGCAGCGGCGCGGACCACGCCGCCAATGCGAAAATGCTCGGATTTGGAGATTGACCGATGACCATCGAGGGAAAAGAGGACCGGCGCGGGCGGCGCATCCGGCTCGGCATGGTCGGCGGCGGGCGCGACGCCTTCATCGGCGGCGTGCATCGCATGGCAAGCCGTCTCGACGACCACTTCGAGCTTGTCGCCGGCTGTTTCAGTTCGACGGCGGAGAAATCGCTTGCCTCGGGCCGCGATCTCGGGCTTGCCGATGACCGCATCTATGGCGACTTCAATGCGATGGCGCGGCGCGAGGCGCGGCTCAAGGAGGGCATCGAGGCGGTGGCGATCGTCACGCCCAACCATATCCACCTTACGGCTGCCAAGCCGTTCCTGGAGCGCGGCATTCACGTCATCTGCGACAAGCCGCTGACCTCGACGCTGCCGGACGCGCGCAAGCTCGTCGGGCTCGCCGAGAAGTCCGAAGCGTTGTTCGTGCTGACGCACAACTACACCGGCTACCCGATGATCCGCCATGCGCGGGCGATGGTTGCGGCGGGCGACATCGGGACCGTGCGGCTGGTGCAGGTGGAGTATCCGCAGGACTGGCTGACCGTGGAGACCGAGGCGACCGGCCACAAGCAGGCGGAATGGCGCACCGATCCGGCGCGGTCCGGGGCTGGCGGCTCGACCGGCGACATCGGTACGCATGCCTTCAATCTCGCATCCTTCGTCAGCGGTCTGACGCTGAAGGAACTGGCGGCCGATCTCGACAGCTTCGTGCCGGGACGGCGGGTCGACGACAATGCCCATGTGCTTCTGCGCTTCGAGGGCGGCGCCAAGGGCATGCTCTGGTGCAGCCAGGTCGCGCCGGGCCACGAGAACGGCCTGCGTTTGCGGGTCTACGGCACCGCGGGCGGGCTGGAGTGGGCGCAGGAGGATCCGAACTATCTCTGGCATTCGCCCTTCGGCGAGCCGAGGCGGCGATTGACCCGGGCCGGTGTTGGCGCCGGACCGGAATCAGGCCGGATGAGCCGCATTCCCGCAGGCCATCCGGAGGGCTATCTGGAAGGCTTCGCCAACATCTATTCGGAGGCTGCTGCCGCCATTCGCGCGCGCCAAAACGGGGAGGCGACCCCGCCCGAGGTGGTGTTCCCGACCGTCCGGGATGGCCTTGCCGGCGTCGCCTTCGTCGATGCCTGTGTCCGATCCTCCAGGCGCAACGGGGCTTGGGTGACGCTGGCGATCTGAGCGCGACCTGTCTCGATCGCCCTCTTCGCGATCGCGGGGAGGGCGGTCGGCGAGGCGATGGCGGCCAGTCCGCCGGTCATGAGGCTTCGGAAGGCTCGCAAATCCGCAGGCCGAAATTAATCAATTCATTGAAATCAAATGGCAAAGTTCATTTACTTGGTGAGTCTCAATTCAAAATGAGGATCGTACCTCAAATTTTTCTTGATTTGAGGTACGATCCTCATTTAGGCTTCGATCAACCCTGGAAAAGACCGTCCGCACAAGGATGGCCGTCAGGGCGCTCATAGGGAGGGATTTTCATGACATCCACCAGATGGCTGGCGGCTGCATTCACTGTGGCATCCACTTTTGCGTCATCCGCGATGACGACCGGCGCTCGCGCCGAAGACCTGACGCTGTGCTGGGCCTCCTGGGACCCGGCCAACGCGCTCGTTGAACTCAGCAAGGATTTCGAGGCCAAGACCGGCAACACGATGCACTTCGAGTTCGTGCCGTGGCCGAATTTCGCCGACCGCATGCTCAACGAGTTGAACTCCGGCGGCCAGCTCTGCGACCTGATGATCGGCGACAGCCAGTGGATCGGCGGTGCGGCCGAAAACGGTCACTACATCAAGCTCAACGACTTCTTCGATGCCAACGGCATCAAGATGGACGACTTCATCGACGCGACCGTCGTCGGCTATTCGGAATGGCCGAAGAACAGCCCGAACTACTGGGCGCTGCCGGCTTTCGGCGACGTCGTCGGCTGGACCTACCGCAAGGACTGGTTCGAGAAGCCCGAGATCCAGGCCGCCTTTAAGGAAAAGTACGGCCGTGACCTGGCCGTGCCAAAGACCTTTGCCGAACTGAAGGACATCGCCGAGTTCTTCCAGGGCCGCGAGGTCGACGGCAAGAAGGTCTATGGGGCTTCAATCTACACCGAGCGCGGCTCCGAAGGCATCACCATGGGCGCGATGGACGTGCTCTACAGCTTCGGCTTCAAGTATGAGAACCCGGACAAGCCCTATGACATGGAGGGGTTCGTGAACTCGCCAGGCGCGGTGGCGGGCCTCGAATACTACAAGTCGCTCTATGACTGCTGCGTCGCTCCCGGCACGTCGAACACCTACATGTCCGAAGGCATCGACGCCTTCAAGTCGGGTCAGGTGGCGCTGCAGATGAACTTTGCCTTCACGTGGCCGGGCTTTGAGTCCGATGCTGACGTCGGCCATGGCAAGACGGGGTATTTCCCCAATCCTGCCGGCCCGAACGGCGAACAGTTCGCACAGTTGGGCGGGCAGGGCATCTCGGTCGTCTCCTATTCCAAGAAGAAGGACGCGGCGCTTGAGTATATCAAGTGGTTCGCCCAGCCCGACGTGCAGGCGCGCTGGTGGAAGATGGGCGGCTTCTCGTGCCTCAAGGCCGTGACGCTGTCGCCGGACTTCCCTGAAAGCCAGCCCTATGCGCAGACCTTCCTCGATTCCATGGCGATCGTGAAGGACTTCTGGGCCGAACCGTCCTACGCGATCCTGCTTCAGGCGTCTCAGAAGCGCTTCCACGACTATGTCGTGGCTGGCCAGGGCACCGCGCAGGAAGCCCTCGACGGCCTGGTCAAGGACTGGACCGAGAACTTCGAGGACGAAGGCAAGATCTGACCGATCGCAGACCGTGCCCGGGGCATTCGAGGCGGCGAGCCTCGGGCATGGTGCTGCCTGAAATCCTGCCGCGCCAAACGCAAGACCTCTTCTGATGCCAGGAAAAGACGATCCCATGTCGGATACGCCGATCGATCATATCGCGAGGGCCACGCCAGAGCCTGTCGCCCGCCGCATCCGCGGCCTGTCCGACCGGACGCTGGCGTGGATCTTCGTTGCGCCGACGATCGCCCTGCTGCTTGCGATCAACATCTTTCCGCTGGTCTGGACGATCCGGCTGAGCCTGACGAACTATCGGGCGAACCGGACCAATTCCGACATCGAGTGGGTAGGGCTGCGCAACTATGTCCGCATCCTGACCGACTCCGACATCTGGCTGTCGATGCAGGTGACGGCGCATTTCCTGATCTGGACGCTGATCTTTCAGGTTTTTCTCGGTTTCGCGCTCGCCTATCTGATCAACAAGAAATTCAAGGGCAACGATCTCTGGACGACGATCATCGTGCTGCCGATGATGCTGTCGCCGGCGGTGGTGGGCAACTTCTGGACCTTCCTCTACCAGCCGCAGATCGGCCTCTTCAATTACGTCGTCGCGTTCTTTACGGGCGTCGATCCGTCGTCCTTCTCGATGATCGGCTCGGTGGATCTCGCGCCCTGGTCCATCGTGATCGTCGACACCTGGATGTGGACGCCCTTCGTGATGCTGATCTGCCTCGCGGGTCTGCGCTCGATCCCCGACTACATCTACGAGGCCGCGGCCATCGACCGGGCGAGCCCCTGGCGTCAGTTCTGGACGATCACGGTGCCGATGGTGCTGCCCTTCCTGATGCTGGCGGTGCTGTTCCGGGGCATCGAGAATTTCAAGATGTTCGACATGGTGACGCTGCTGACCGGCGGCGGGCCCGGCTCGGTGACGGAACTCACCTCGATCAACCTCAAGCGCGAGGCCTTCGAGAAGTGGCGTACCGGCTATGCCTCCGCCTACGCGATCATCCTCTTCGTCACCGTCTTCGGCCTCGCCTCGATCTATGTGAAGGCGCTCAACAAGGTGAAGGAACGGTGATGGGCGGCGTGCACTCCAATACTGCTCTGTCGACAAGAGGCACCGTGGCTGCAGACAGAGTTCTTGCCGCCCTCACCCTGAGGAAGCCCGAAGGGCTGTCTCGATGGGCGAGCGCGGCCCCGTCCTTCGAGACGCACCGCTGGCGCGGTGCTCCTCAGGATGAGGCCGTATTGTGGGCATCTTCAAAGTGTTATCGCGCCTGTACAATGGGAGGGACGGCATGAGCAGTGTTTCGATTACCGAGCCCTCACGGCGGCAGAAATGGATCGCCGGCACGCTCGTCATCCTCTATGCGCTGATCACCATCGCGCCGCTTGCCTGGATCGTCGCGACGGGCTTCAAGTCGCCGGCCGATGCGATTGCCTATCCGCCCAAGGTGACGTTCCAGCCGACGCTCGAAGGCTACGTCAATCTCTTCACCACCCGCACCCGGATGACGCCCGAAGCGCTGGAGACGATCGGGCCGCCCGACACCTGGTACGACACAATCGTGCGCCAGTATGACATGGTGATCTCGGGGCCATCGCGATACGGCGAGCGCTTCGTCAACTCCGTCATTATCGGTTTCGGCTCGACCTTCCTTTCGATCTTCCTTGGAACGCTTGCCGCCTATGCGTTCAGCCGCTTCAAGGTGCCGATCAAGGACGACCTCCTCTTCTTCATCCTGTCGACCCGGATGATGCCGCCGATTGCGGTGGCGATCCCGATCTTCCTGATGTTCCGCACGCTCGGGCTTTCGGACACGCATCTCGGCATGATCCTGCTCTATACGGCGGTCAACCTCTCGCTCGCGGTCTGGCTGCTGAAGGGCTTCATCGACGAAATCCCGCGCGAATACGAGGAAGCCGCGCTGATCGACGGCTACACCCGCTTCCAGGCTTTCTGGAAGGTGGTGCTGCCGCAAGCCGCCACGGGCATCGCCTCGACCGCGATCTTCTGCCTGATCTTCTCGTGGAACGAATATGCCTTCGCGGTGCTGCTGACCTCCGGCGAGGCGCAGACGGCGCCGCCCTTCATCCCGACGATCATCGGCATCGGCAAGGACTGGCCGGCGGTCGCCGCCGGTACGACCCTGTTCCTCATCCCGGTGATGGTCTTCACCATCGTGCTTCGCAAGCACCTCCTGCGCGGCATCACCTTCGGAGCGGTACGCAAATGAGCGACGTGATTTCCGGTCTCCTCCGCCTTCGGCGCGGGCCGTGGGAGATGCTCGCCTCGATCATCATCGCGCTCGGCGTGGTGATGCTGATGCAGCCCTTCGCGCTCTGGGCCTACACGTGGTCCTTCATCGTCACGCTGACCGGCACCGTGATGTTCATCGTCGTCTCGCATTTTCCGGATTGAACCATGGCCGAGATCGTCATCCGTAACCTTCGCAAGGAATTCGGCGCCTTCACGGCGGTGCAGTCCTCCTCCTTCACCATCGAGGACGGCGAGTTCTTCATGCTGCTCGGCCCGTCCGGCTGCGGCAAGACGACGACGCTGCGCATGATCGCCGGACTGGAGCTGCCGACGTCGGGCGAGATCACCATCGACGGCGAGGACGTCAGCCAGCGGCCGGCCTCGCAGCGCGACATCGCCTTCGTCTTCCAGATGTTCGCCCTCTATCCGCACATGAACGTGCGCAAGAACATCAGCTATCCGCTGATCAGCCAGGGCATGCCGGGCGCCGAGGTGAAGAAGAAGGTGGCCGAAGTGGCGTCGATCCTCGGCATTACGGACATCCTCGACCGGCCGGTTGGCGGGCTTTCGGGCGGCGACCGACAGCGCGTCGCGCTCGGCCGGGCAATCGTCCGCAACCCGAAGGCCTTCATGATGGACGAGCCGCTCGGTGCGCTCGATGCCGAGTTCCGCGAGCATATGGCCGAGGAACTGCGAGCCCTGCACGACCGGATGCACGCGACCACCGTCTATGTCACCCATGACCAGCTCGAGGCGATGCAGATGGGCGACAAGATCGTCGTCATGAACCATGGCGTCATCGAGCAGTTCGGCACGCCGCAAGCGATCTACGACAAGCCGGCGACCATGTTCGTGGCCGAATTCATCGGCTCGCCGCCGATGAACTTCCTGCGCTTCAAGGGCAAGGTCGCGGACGGGGCAACGGCGGTGGAACTCGGCGGTGAGCCGATCATGGTGCCGAGGCAGCGGCAGGGGAGCGAGGGCGATCTTGTCCTCGGCGTGCGGCCCGAGCATGTGATCCTTTCCGACGAGGGGGCCTATCGCGGCGAGGTTCTGGCGACCGAATATCTCGGCACCACCCAGATCGTGACGCTGATGACGCTCAACGGCGAGCTCAAGGCGCGCGTCCCGTCCGACCAGGTCATCCATGCCGGCGAAAGGGTGGGGCTCGGTTTCAACGCCCGGACTTTGACGCTGTTCGATGCGGCGAGCGGACGGGCGCTTGTTTCCGATCTCAACGCGGAGGTGCTCGGTCATGGCTGAAGTCGTGCTTCAGGACATCTCCAAGGCCTACGGGACGACGCGGGCGAACGACCACGTCACGATGACCGTCCCGGATGGGGCCTTCGTCGTGCTGCTCGGGCCGACGGGAGCCGGCAAGACGACCTGCCTTCGGATGATCGCGGGCCTTGAACAGCCCGACAGTGGCGACATCCGCATCAACGGACGCACGGTCACAAACGACACGCCCGCCCAGCGCAATGTCGCGATGGTGTTCCAGCAATATTCGCTCTATCCGCATATGACCGTGCGGGAAAACCTTGCCTTCCCGCTGCGCTCGCCGATCCTCAGGACGCCGGAGGAACAGATCAAGCGCAAGATCGGCGAAGTGGCGGAAGTGCTGCGCATCTCGCACAAGCTCGACAACAAGGCGACGCAGCTTTCGGGCGGCGAGATGCAGCGCGTCTCGATCGGCCGGGCGCTGGTGCGCGATCCCAACATCTACCTGATGGACGAGCCGCTTTCCTCGCTCGATGCCAAGCTTCGGGCCGACCTTCGCGTCGAACTCAAGCGTGTTCAGGAAAAGCTCGGCGCGACACTGCTCTACGTCACGCACGACCAGATCGAGGCGATGACGATGGCGACCCATGTCGGCGTGCTCGACCATGGCCGTCTCGTGCAGTTCGGCTCGCCGCGCGAAATCTACGAGCGACCCGTCAGCCTCTATGTGGCAAGCCGTCTCGGTTTGCCACGGATCAACATGCTCCCGGCGGACATCTTCGCGGGGGCTCCGTCGCGCGCGCGGACGATCGGCCTTCGGCCCGAGCATATCGCGCAAGGGTCGGGCAAGGAGAGCAAGGTCGTGCGGGTGGAACATCTCGGCGACCAGACGCGTCTCCATCTCGATCTCGAAGGCCATGACATCGTGACGCTGACCGACGTCCATACCGGGCTCCGGCCCGGGGACACGGTTGCCGTCGAACCGAGGGCGCCGCTTTATTTCGACGGGGACGGCGCCCGGATCGCGTGAAGGGACGAAAGTTCAGGAAACAGACGAGTTCGGAAATTTGACCAAAAATGAGGATGTCATCCCCGGCCGAAGCGTGAAAAGCACTGACGGGAAGGGGATCCAGAAATTGGTTCGGGACCTCGCGTCCTGCTTCTGGATTCCCTTCCCTCGCCATCGCGTTGCTCGGCTCGCCGGGAATGACACCAGACGCAAACAACCAATTCGTCATCCAGTCCGTGGCGTCTATTCTTGAAGGAGACCAGTCATGAAACAATTCATCAACAACAAGGAAAGCCTGGTCACCGAAGCGATCGATGGAACGCTGCGAACTGCCGGGGACCGGCTCGCCCGCCTCGACGGCTATCCGCATATCAAAGTCGTCGTCCGCACCGACTGGGACAAGTCGAAGGTGGCGCTCGTCTCGGGCGGCGGTTCGGGTCATGAGCCGTCTCACGCCGGCTTCGTGGGGCAGGGCATGCTGACGGCGGCCGTCTGCGGCGACGTCTTCGCCTCGCCATCCGTCGACGCTGTGCTTGCCGGTATCCTCGCCGTGACGGGCAAGGCGGGCTGCCTCCTGATCGTCAAGAACTATACCGGCGACAGGCTGAACTTTGGTCTCGCGGCGGAGCGGGCGCGCGCCTTCGGGCTCAAGGTCTCAATGGTCATCGTCGACGACGACGTAGCGCTCCCGGACCTGCCGCAGGCGCGCGGCGTTGCCGGCACGCTCTTCGTTCACAAGATCGCCGGGGCGCTCGCGGACCAGGGCGCCGACCTCGACACGGTGACCGAGGCGGCCAAGCGGGTGATCTCGGGCGTCGTCTCCATCGGCATGTCGCTCGACACCTGCACGGTGCCCGGATCGCCGAAGGAAGAGCGCATCGAGCCGGGCATGGCCGAGCTTGGCCTCGGCATCCACGGCGAGGCGGGTATCGAGCAGGTGGGCTTTTCCGGCGCGCGCGCCGCGATGCAGATGGTGGTGGACCGTCTGGCGCCGCATGCGGGCGAAGGGCCTCTGGTGGCCCTCCTCAACAATCTCGGCGGGGCGACGCCGCTTGAAATGGGCGTCCTTGCCGAGGAACTGATCTCGTCGCGGATCGGCGAGCGCATCCGCTGCCTGATCGGCCCGGCGCCGCTGATGACCTCGCTCGACATGCAGGGCTTTTCCGTCTCGCTGCTGCCGGCGAGCGCCGCCGAGCTTGCCTCGCTGAAGATGGCGGTCGCGCCGCATGCCTGGCCGGGCTGCCTCGATGTCGCGCCCGTCGCCGTCCTGCCGCTGCCGGACGGGCTGACGCCGATCCAGCCGATGCCGTCGCAGAACGCGCGCAACGCGGCCTTCATCAAGCGCTGCTGCGATATCCTGATCGCGGCCGAGGCCGATCTCAACATGCTCGACGCCAAGTCCGGCGACGGCGACACGGGCTCGACGCTGGCAACGGCCTCACGGGCTCTCGTCGATGCGATCGGGCGTCTGCCGCTCGCCGATCTCACACAGCTCTACCGCGCCATCGGGCTGGAACTCAGCCAGACCATGGGCGGCTCCTCGGGCGTGCTGCTGGCGATCTTCTTCGCGGCGGCGGGCGATGCCTCGGCCTCTGGCAGCAACGCTGTCGGCGCGCTCAAGGCGGGCCTTGACCGCATCCAGCAGGTCGGCGGCGCCCAGCAAGGCGACCGGACGATGATCGACGCGCTGCTGCCGGCGCTGGAGGCCCTGCCTAACGGTCTGGAGGCGGCGGCGGAAGCCGCGCGCAAGGGCGCCGACCTCACGTCGACCATGACCAAGGCCAAGGCGGGCCGGGCGAGCTATATCGCCGAGAGCAAGCTTGCCGGCCACAACGATCCGGGCGCCGAGGCCGTCGCGCGGCTCTTCGAACAACTGGTGGCGGTGGACGCCTGAGGATGGATCAGGTTGTCCAGAGAGACTGAATCCTCTGGATAACCCGCCGTTGCCAGCTGAACCGATTGACGCCTGAGGTAACGAGGCGGAAACAGGCAGCCTGAACAGAGAATCGGTTAGGCTGCGTTGGCATGAAGGTGGACTTCTTTCGGCATGGGCTCGGGCCGGACGACGCGGCGGCAATCGCCGACGTTCTGGCGACGCCCTTCCTGACGTCGGGTGCGGTCGGCCGCAAGGTCGAGGCCCAGCTCGCGGCCTACTACGACCTGCCTCATGCGCTGCTCACCAACAGCTGGACCAACGGCGCCGTCGCCGTGCTGCTCGCGCTCGGCGTCGGGCCGGGCGACGAGGTGATCATTCCGGCGATGACCTTCATCGCGACCGCCAATGTCGTGAAGCTCGTCGGGGCGACGCCCGTCATGGCCGACGTCGATCCCGGCACGCTGCTGCTGACGGCCGAGAGCATCGCGGCGGCGATCACGCCGAGGACGCGGGCTGTCGTTCCCGTCCACCTCTACGGACAGATGTGCGACATGCGGGCGATCCGCGCGATGGTCGACCGGCACCACGCGTCCGGCGGCGGACGCATCGCGATCGTCGAGGACTGCGCCCACTGCTTCGAGGGCCGTCGTGTTGGCGAGCGGCCGGGCCGCCACAGCGACGTTGCGTGCTTCTCCTTCTATGCGACCAAGGCGATCACCTGCGGCGAGGGTGGCGGTGTCATCTGCCGCGACGACGATCTGGCGCAGGCGATCCGCGAGGCGCGGCTGCATGGCATGTCGGCGGCTGCCGCCGACCGTTTTGCCGGCGGTCATTACAATCACTGGGACCAGCCCCGGCTCGGTACCAAGGCCAATCTGCCGGACCTCCTTGCCGCGCTGCTGCCGCCGCAGATCGAGCGGATCGACAGCCTGCTGCCGGAACGCGAGCGGCAGGCGCAACGCTATCTCGACGCCTTCAAGGGGAGCGGTCTTCGTGTCCCGACCGAGGACGACGGGGTGCGGCATGCGCGGCATCTCTTCCCTGTAGGCGTGCCTGCGGGCTTCCGCGACGAGGCGATCACGCTGCTCAACGAGGCCGGTGTCGGGGTCACCGTGAACTACCGAGCGGTCGCCGAGATGACCTACTACCGGGGCCTCGGCTATCGCCCGGAGGAGACGCCCGTTGCGGCGCTCTGGGGCTCGCAGACCTTCACGCTGCCGCTCTTTCCGGGGCTCTCCGAACAGGAGCAGGACCACGTCATCGCGGCGATGGAGCGGCATATCCTGCCCCGTCTCTGACGGTTGTGCGCGGTCTTCCAAAGGCTGTCGACTTGAGACTCGGATTCTGATTCATTTTTCCGGCCCAAGACGTTGATTGCGAGTCGTTTTCCTCGGGGTGGCTCACGTGCTTGCGCTATGCCCCTCGTGGAGTTGCCGGACAATCAGAATCAGATTCAAGTTTTCGAGCCAAGTCGCTGTTCTTGAGTCGAATTTCCCGTCCCGTTGAAGTTCTGATTCCGATTCTTTTGCGAAGTCGGCAGCATAGCACCAGCCGGGCGCAATCGCGGTTTCTCGTGACTTCACACGACGATTCCGCTGCGCCCTGCGGCTGGCAGGACGATCGGACGGTTCGGACATTGAGTCAGGTTGAGGGTCGAAATCGATTCCGATTGTGACCCTAAAGCATTGATCCGGAGTCGTTAGCCGGCGTCGATGAAGTCGACGATCAAACCCGCCTGAATGAGACCCGTCAGGTTTGCCGTCAGATCGAAGTCGGGGGTCTCTTCAAGCGCGGTGCCAACGGCATCGGCAAAGCATTTCCCGTCCCGAAACGCGGTCAGGAAGGCGGCCCCGCCCGGCGGCAAGTGGCGCACCGTGACCGTCAGTTCCGGCCGCGCGACGAGGGCGTCCTCGCCGCTCCAGTCGTCGATGGGGCCGATGGGCATCTCGCCAGCGTTCATCGCCCAGATGGTGACGAGGGGATGCGCCGAGCGCATGATCGACACAGAGGGGTGGAGACGGACGGCGAGGGTCTCCAGTCCGCTGGCGGCTCTCGCGGCGATGGCCTCGGGGCTCATGGGGGCGACATCGGCCGCATGGTAGGCGTGGGCGCGGGCAACCTCCAGCCGCATCACGTCGGGGAGGTAGGGCACCTCTTCGACGCCCTCCACGTCCGCTACGAAGTCGGGGAAGTCATCGCCATAGTTCAGCAGCACGGGGCTCGTCGGCGGACGGGCGCGCACGAAGGCACGGGCAAGCGCCGTCAGGTAGTCCGTGCCGACGATCGCCTCGCTGGCCGGGAAGCGACCCGTCAGCGCCTTGGTGAGGCCGACGATGACGTTGTTGCGGTAAACGGAGAAGCGGCGCTCGGGATCGGGCCCCGACCAGGCGGTGAGACCTGTCGGCAACTCGAAGCGGGCACCCGCGAGGGCTCCGGCAAAACGGGACTGGGTCTCTTCGGACATTGCTGCGCCCCTCCGGATCAGGCCGCTGGCCGTCGGGTGTGACGCGCCAGTACGTCTTCGGCGGCTCTGGCTTCCGACAGCAGCACGTCCCAGGCCGGGACGTCGTTGTCCCATTCGACGAGGCTCGGTGTCGGACCGATCTTCGCGATGACCTCGTCATAGAGGTCCCAGACCGGATCGGTGACAGGGCTGTCGTGGGAATCGATCAGAAGCGGGGCGCCGTGCTCGTCCTCGCTGACGGCGTGACCGCTGAGATGAATTTCGCCGACGAGCTCCAGCGGGAAGTCGGCAAGGTACTCGCGCGGACTGCGATTGTGGTTGGTGCTGGCGACGAAGACGTTGTTGACGTCGAGCAGCAGCCCGCATCCTGTCAGGCGTGCGACGGCGCGCAGAAAGTCCGTCTCGGCGATGGTGCTCTCCTCGAAGAGCAGATAGGTGGCGGGGTTTTCCAGCAGCATGCGGCGGCCGAGTATCGTCTGCACCTCGTCGACGTGCTCGGCGACGCGGGCGAGCGTTTCCTCGGTGTAGGGCAGCGGCAGCAGGTCGTTGAGGAACACCGTGTCGTGGCTCGACCAGGCAAGATGCTCGGAAAAGCTCTCCGGCTCGTAGCGGTCGCAAACGGCCTTGAGGCGCTTCAGATGCTCCTTGTCGAGGGGCTGCATCGAGCCGATCGAGAGGCCGACGCCATGGATGGAGAGCGCGTAGTCCTCGCGCAGCTTGCCGAGCTGGGCATGGGGCGGGCCGCCTGCGCCCATGTAATTTTCCGCGTGGACCTCGAAGAAGCCGACCGGCTGGGGGCCGCGAATGATGTCGGCGAAATGCTGGGGCTTGTAGCCAAGGCCGGATCGGGCGGGCAGGCGGTTCGGTTTCATGGCGGTGTCCTTGCGGTCAGTCGGCGGAAATGGCGACGGGGCGTACCCCGCCGCGATGGTCGGAACGGCGATGAAGCCGATCAGGCCTTGCCCGGCTCCAGCGAACCCTTCATTTCCATGCAGGTGCCCTTCGGCACTTCCTTGAAAGACGCCGGGTCGTGGTCGACCTTGGACATGCCCGCGCAGGCGTGGTCACCGGCGGCGCAGTCGTTCTGGCCGGCGAGGGCGATGCCGTAGCACTTCTCCATCTCGGCGGCCTGGGCGGGCGACGAAACAGCCGCCATGGCGAGAGCGGAGGCGAGCGAGCCGGCAAGGGCGAGAGCAACGGTGCGACGATCCATGATGAGTTCTCCTTCCTGAAGTCGGGGCCTTGATTGGCCCACGCCGGCTTCTTCGTCGGGAGACGGGCTGCTATTACAGCGCGGGCGTCAGAAAATGCCGCGTTACGCGACACGCTTTCGTGAGTGTTTCGTGATCGAGGGAACCGCTAGGGGCGCGGTGGAGAATGAATTGATCAGCCAAGCGACGTCGTCGTGTAACGAATGACGCTTCGCCAGCGAAAGGTCCGATGCGGGTGCAACAGCGGGGGCGGGAACAGGAGTGGGAAAGGCTGATGCGCGCGGCCAATGCCGGTGATCGCGCGGCCTACCATTGTCTCCTGTCCGAGATCACGCCCTATATCCGCGGGCTCGCCCGGCGCCGGCTGTGGACCGACGCAGGCACAGGCGATGTCGAGGATGTCGTGCAGGAGATCCTTCTTGCGATCCACCTGAAGCGGCAAACCTGGGACGAGGACAGGCCGATCGGCCCGTGGATCGCGACGATCGCCCGCAACAAGGTCGTCGACGCGCTGAGGCGGCGATCCCGCCAGCTCGACGAGCCGATCGAGGATTTCGAGAATCTGTTGCCCGTCGAGGCCGAGGAGGCGCCTGCGGAGGACGTGGATGTGGAGGGAATGCTGCAACAGTTGCAGGAGCGTCCGCGGACGATCGTGCGGCTGGTGTCCATCGAGGGACTGGCGGCGCGCGATGTCGCCAACCAACTGGATATGAGCGAGGGCGCCGTCAGGGTCGCGCTCCATCGGGCCCTGAAGTCGCTCGCGGCCCTATATCGGAACAAATGACGTGAAGACCGAAGACCTGATCCATGCCCTGGCCGAAGACCGGCCGCCGAAGACCTCCTTCCGGCGGCTATGCCGGCTTGCCTTGCTGGCGGCCTTCGCCTTCGCGGCGCTCAGCTTCGCGCTCACGATCGGACCTCGCCCCGACTTTGCCTCCGCCGTGACGACCGTGCGCTTCGACTTCAAGTTCGTGGTGACGCTGACCCTTGCGGCAAGCGCGGCGTTCCTTGTCCTGCGCCTTGCAACGCCGGGGGCATCCGTCGGACGGCGCGGCCTGGTGCTGCTTATTGCGCCGGCGCTGCTGGCTGTTGCCTGCCTCGCCGAACTTGCGGTGATGCCGCAGGCGACGTGGCTGCCTCGTCTTATTGGCGAGAATTCGCGGCTGTGCCTGACGATCATTCCGCTGCTCTCGATCGGGCCGCTGGCGCTCATCCTGCTGGTCCTGCGCCAGGGTGCGCCGACCCGTCCGGCGCTGGCAGGCGCGGCCGCCGGCCTTCTGGCGAGCGGGATCGCCGCGACCTTCTATGCCGCCAACTGCACCGACGACAGTCCACTTTTCGTCATGACCTGGTATCCGATGGCGATGGCCATGGTCACGGCCGTCGGGGCCTTGATCGGATCGCGGCTGCTGCGCTGGTGATTTGGTTTCCAGGCGATCAACCTGCTGCAAACATCTGGCAATACGAGACCAATCCCCGGCATTCTCGCCCGATTGTCTTCGGAAAAGCCGCCCTGCCGACAATGCGGGCAGACTAAGTGCTTGAAAGTCTGGGCTGCGTCACATCATACTTTTCCCATTCAGATCGGCCGGCTGCCTGCTGGCTCGTCCAACTGGCCTTGATGGAGATCAAGGCGGCTGCCGGTCCCGGTCTGGAACAGAAGAAGGAACGCGTCGTCCGGTGAGGAGACGGCATTCGGCAGCGGCCGCTCTGGCGCCCGTTCGCCGCGTGACCTCGGAGCGGACGGCGCGCAACCGCCAAAGAAATCGGAGCCCGAAGGGCCCGACAAGGGAGGACTATCTGATGAGACATCTGCTTCTTGGCACGCTTTCCGCCGTTGCTCTCGCATTCGGGGTCGGCAACGCATTTGCCAACGACTGCGACGACGGCGAAATGGTGATCAAGTTCAGCCACGTCGTCGCCGGGAAGGGCCATCCCAAGGGTGATGCGGCCAATCTTCTCGCCGAGCGCGTGAACAAGGAGATGAACGGCGTCGCCTGCATGGAAGTCTATCCGAACTCCACGCTCTATGACGACGACAAGGTGCTGGAGGCCCTGCTGCTGGGCGACGTGCAGCTTGCCGCTCCCTCGCTCTCCAAGTTCGAGGCCTATACGCTCAAATATCGCCTCTTCGACCTGCCGTTCCTGTTCAAGGATCTCGACGCGGTGGAGCGCTTCACCACCAGCGACGCCGGCAAGGGCATGCTCAAGGTGATGGAGGACAAGGGCTATACCGGTCTCGGCTACTGGTCATCCGGCCTCAAGCAGTTTTCCGCCAACAAGCCGCTTCTCGTGCCGAGCGACGCCGATGGCCTCAAGTTCCGCATCCAGACCTCCGACGTCGCCCAGGCGATGATCGAGGCGATGGGCGGTTCGGCCCAGAAACTCGCCTTCAAGGAGGTCTATGGCGC
This sequence comes from Hartmannibacter diazotrophicus, assembly GCF_900231165.1. Lineage (GTDB taxonomy): Bacteria > Pseudomonadota > Alphaproteobacteria > Rhizobiales > Pleomorphomonadaceae > Hartmannibacter > Hartmannibacter diazotrophicus. The sequence continues at coordinate 3,569,435 of NZ_LT960614.1, read as the reverse complement.
CCTCCAGACCGGTGTCGTGGACGGGCAGGAGAACACCTGGTCGAATATCTACACCCAGAAGTTCTTCGAGGTGCAGGACGGCATCACCGAGACCAACCACCAGCTTCTGGCCTATCTCTTCGTGACGTCGACGGAATGGCTTAACGGCCTTGATCCGGCCGTGCGGGACCAGTTCCTCAAGATCGCCGAAGACGTGACCCACGAGGCGAACGCCTCCGTGGCGGCAACCGAAGCCAAGAACCGGCAGAACATTCTCGATGCCGGCGGCAAAATCCGCGAACTGACCCCCGAGCAACGCGGGGCATGGATCGACACCATGAAGCCGGTCTGGTCGCAGTTCGAGGGTGACATCGGCGCCGATCTCATCCAGGCGGCGGTTGCGGCCAACGACTGACGCGCGTCTTCCGGTTCGCTGATCGGCCTTTGCCGGCCGTGTCCAGCGCTCCCGATCGAGCTTGAAATGGCCGAACGCGAAGGTCATGCCTTCGCGTTCGCGCCCGGTGGACGGCATGCCGGCCAATCACGGCCTTTTTGAAAAGAAAAACAACAACGTCAAGTACGGTGGGGGAGAGGCGTGATGGGAGCCTACTGGCCTTATTTTGCGCTGGTCGCGATGGTGGCGGCGCTGTTTCTGGTCGAACGCCGCCACCGGGCGGCTGTGACGCGTCTCGAGGAGAACGCCCTCGCCATCCTGATCGCGGCGATCACGATCATTTCCTTCACCCAGGTGGTCGCCCGCTACGGCTTCAACAGCGGCTGGGGCGGGGCGCTGGAACTCAACCGCATCCTCTTTGCCTGGCTGATCCTGTTCGGCATGAGCTACGGCGTGAAGACCGGCCTTCATCTCGGCGTCGACGCCGCGATCCGCATCTTTCCGCCGCGAGCTTTCAAGATCGCGGCCCTGTTCGGGGCGCTGTGCGTGCTCCTTTATGCCGTCATCCTGCTTTCCTCGGACTGGCTGGGGCTCTTCGGCGCACGGTCGAAGGGCGGCGCCGTCTTCTACTGGACGAAGTTCTTCAACATCGGGCTTGGGCTCGACGACCTGCGCTATCCGGAATTCATCCAGTCCCTGTTCGGCGTTCAGGACCGGGTGCAGCGCTGGATCGCCTATCTCATGCTGCCGGTCGGCCTCGCGCTGCTCGCCTTCCGCGCGCTGGAGGCCATCTTCCAGATCGCGAGGGGCTCGCGCGAGTTGATCATCGCCGGTCACGAGGCGGAAGAGCTTGTCGCCGAGAACAAAGGCCTCCTTGAGGACTGACGGACATGGAAATCACGATTCTTTTCGTCCTCGTCTTCGGTCTCCTGTTCCTGGGTGTGCCGGTGGCGGTTTCGCTGGGGCTGTCGTCGGTCCTGACGATTGCCTTCTTCTCCAACGACTCCATGTCGTCGGTGGCCTTGCAACTGTTCACGGCGGCGCAGAACTACACCCTGCTCGCCATTCCCTTCTTCGTGCTCGCGTCCGCGTTCATGTCGACGGGCGGCGTGGCGCGGCGTCTGATCCGGTTCGCGATCGCCACGGTCGGGCATTTCCGCGGCGGCCTGGCGATGGCCTCGGTGCTCGCCTGCATGCTGTTCGCCGCCCTTTCAGGCTCCTCGCCCGCCACGGTCGTCGCCATCGGCACGATCGCCATCGCCGGCATGCGGCAGGTTGGCTATTCGAAGGAATTCGCCGCCGGGATCATCGCCAATGCCGGTACGCTCGGCATCCTGATCCCGCCCTCCATCGTCATGGTGGTCTACAGTGCCGCGACCGACGTTTCCGTCGGCCGCATGTTCCTTGCCGGCGTCATTCCCGGGCTTGTCGCCGGGCTGATGCTGATGATCGCGATCTACATCACCGCCCGGGTGAAGAACCTGCCGGCGGAGGACTGGCCCGGGATTTCCGAAGTGCTGACGGCCGGCAAGGACGCCGGCTGGGGTCTCTTCCTGATCATCATCATCCTTGGCGGCATCTACGGCGGCGTCTTCACGCCAACGGAGGCTGCGTCGGTCGCCGCGGTCTATTCCTTCTTCGTCGCGCTCTTCGTCTATCGGGACATGGGGCCGCTCAAGGGCATTCCCTGGGTCGAGGCAAGCGAGGACCGGACGGCGCGGATCGGCTTCCACGGGATCGTCTACGCCCTTTCCTTCTTCTTCGTCTGGATGATCCTGTCCTTCTTCGCGACGGATGGCGTGGAGAGCGAATGGGCGAGCTTTTCCTCCCGCTCCCTGATCGGTGTGGTCGGCGGCGGCCTGATCGCCTTCGCCTACATCGTCTGGCGTAGCCAGGGAAAGGGCTCGGCGGCCATTCCGCGCGCCCTTCGTGCCGCCTTGCCGGTTCTCGGCCAGAACGCCTGGCTGATTGTCCGGTCGCTGCCGGCGGCCTTCTTCAATGGCGAAACGCGCAAGGTGACGGTGGATGCCGCCAAGACGACGGTGATGCTGATGTTCATCATCGTCAACGCGCTGCTCTTTGCCCATGTGCTGACGTCGGAGCGCATTCCGCAGGTCATCACCGGGCTGATGCTCGATGCCGGCTTCAACTGGTTCACCTTCCTGATCGCGGTGAACGTGCTGCTCCTCATCGGCGGACAGTTCATGGAGCCGTCCGGACTGCTTCTCATCGTTGCCCCGGTGGTCTTCCCGATCGCCATGGAGCTTGGCGTCGATCCGGTGCATCTCGGCATCATCATGGTTGTGAACATGGAGATCGGCATGATCACGCCGCCAATCGGACTCAACCTCTTCGTCACCTCGGGCATCACCGGCATGAGCCTCGTCCAGGTGGTGAAGGCGTCACTGCCCTTCGTTGCCGTCCTGTTCCTGTTCCTGATTCTGGTGACCTACCTGCCGATCCTCTCCACCTGGCTGCCCTATCAGTTGATGGGACCGGAAATCGTCACGCGCTAGTTGCTGTGGTTGTAGAATCATGGCGCTACACGCGCCTCGATCGGGTTCGAACGATCCCCAAATTCGCGCCGGGCGGGCGGGCCATTTCGCCCGTCCGTAGCCTTTCGGGCCGGTCTTCCACAGGCACTCCACGAATTTTTATGCGGTTTTGTCCGAGGCCTTCCTGCAGGCTATAGTTGCTGACATAAGTTATTACAATATAAAGTGAATCTCTGATTGGCCCGAAACTGCGGGAATTTCATGGTTAAGGTGCCCGCCAGCCGGTTTCCTCCTGCCCGAGGGCCGTGGCGCATGGCCAAAAAATGGCTGTTCGCCGCGAAACCTTTCCGGGTTTGACAGGAAACTGACAGGTTTGAGAGGCGAGACTCCTGCTGACTCGACTTGTCGGCTCAACCTCGTCGTGGGTTGCAGCGGGAAGGGCCGGATGCGGAGGTAATGCAGGTTCCTAAAATGGCCGGTTTTCGGTTGTAGCGGTTATCAGAGCCGCTGGTCGGATTACCTGCGGTCACACATTTGCCCAGGGGGGAGAGGGGAGCCAGATGACGACGCCTTGCACTGCGGGGCGCCGAAGTTGGCGGATTTTGTTTCTGGCGGGGAGGGTGGAGCCAAGGCCCGTTTCAAGGTGGGGGCGGCTCAATGAAATTTCGTTCGTCTCGCCTTTTGAGATGGTTTGAGTTCATGCGTATCGACGGGAGTCTCTGACTGGATGGAACGCCGGCTGCCAGTTTGGCTTTTTCTTCTTTGCTTCCTCCTTTGGGCCATATTCACGGTCTTTTTCGGATGGGTCGTCAGATCCAAGATCGAAGGAGGCCTCTCCGAGAAGGCTTTCGGCGACACCTTTGTGACCGTCGCCGGTTTCCCCACCAAAGCGAAATATGTGCTGCGCGAGATCTACGGCTTTGCGAGCGGCAACTACAAGGACGAGCAGATCCGGGTCTTGCGTGACCCGACGGCCGATTACACCGGTTTCACGCCAATCCGTTCCGCGCCCGGGATCGATCTGCCCGGTCTCGTCATCAAGGCCGATCCGGCCAGGATGACCAAGGGCTGGCGCATCGCGATCGGAGCGTTCGGGCTCGACGGCGACGTCCAGAATGCGGCGCTGCTGATTTCGCCCGATCTCGAAGTCGTGCGGATGTGGACGCTGGACGAGATCCCGATCGGGGACAAGGATCCGGAGCCGCGCTACAGGGTGTTCCCACACGGGGTGGACGTGCTGAAGGACGGCTCGCTGGTCTACGCCTTCGACGGCGGCATGTCCCTGCAGCGCCAGGATGCCTGCGGCCACCGGATGTGGGCCGTGCGCGGCCATTACAATCACACGGTCAACCTGGACGATACGCAGGAGACGGTCTGGACTCTGGGCGATCTGGTCACGCTGACGCAGGTCTCCGTGAAGGACGGCAGCGTTGTCCGCGAGATCACGATGGACGAGATCATCGAGAAGAACCCGATGATCGACATCCTCGAGGTTCGCAAACTGCACGGCAACTATCTCGGCGACAACGAGCGCAACACGTCCGGCAAGTGGATGGAGGAACCTCATCACCTCAACGACGTCGATCCCTTGCCCGCCGCCTATGCCGACAAATTCAAGGATCTCGGCTTCGAGGCCGGCGACCTGCTGATCAGTTCCCGCTCGCTGAACCTTATTTTCGTGGTCGACCCGGACACGCTGAAGATCAAATGGTGGCGGGTCGGGGTGACGCAGCGCCAGCATGATCCGGACTGGCTGGCGGACGGCACGATCATGGCCTTCAACAACCGGATGAGTCGCGACTTCAGCGAAGTTCTCGATATCGATCCGCGAACCTTCAAGACGAAGGTTCTGTTCGACGGCAGCAAACACGACTTCTATTCCCGCATTCGCGGCAAGATCGAGATGCTGGATAACGGCACGCTTGTTGTGACGAGCCCGCAGCAGGCTCGCGCGTTCGAGGTCGATGCCAATGGAGACACCGTCTTCGAAATGGCCAACCTGAAACCCGGCAGCGACACCCTGAACTACACGCTGTCGGAGATGAAATGGTTCCCGATGGACTACTTCAAAGAGGATACCTGGAAATGCGAATGAAAAATGCGGCTCTGCTTCTTCTGCCAGCCTTCGTTCTGGTCTGTTCGCCGGCCTATGCCTACATCGGTCCGGGTGCCGGAGCCGGTGCGATCACGGTCGTTCTCGGCATCATTGCCTCGGTCTTCATGGCCTTCTTCGCCATCCTTTGGTACCCGATCAAGCGGATGCTGAAGAAGCGCAAGCCGGCCCAGCTGGAGACAAACGAGGCGAAGTCCGAGGCCGTCACGGGATCAGGCAATTCGTGAACTGGCTTCTGACAGCAATCCTTTGCGTGCTGCTGGTTGAACTTGCGGTGCGGCTGCCCCTGGCTGGCGCCGTCCTGGGTGTCAGCGGCGCGAGCAAGCGTGCGGCCCGCGTCCTGAGGGCAAAGGCGATTTCCGATCACTGGAAGGAAAAGGCGATGGGCGCCTACGCCCGCGCCACCTTTGCCTCGACCTTGAAGCTGGCCGGGCTTCTAATCGTGATCCTGGCCATCGCCTTCGCGCTGGTCCTGCTTTTTGAACAGATATCGAGCGGGTTCGAGAGTTTCATTCTCGGCTGGTGGGGGATCGGCTTCAGCCTCGTTTTCGCAACCTTGTATTTTTCGCTGCGAAAGGTCTTGCTGCGTGCCTTCGTATAGTTTTCTCGACCGCATGCTGCACCGGGCGGCGCTCCAGGTCGTGCCGATCGCGGAACTGAGTTTCGACCTGGACCAGAAGTCGATCGACAAGAAGGCCCGTGACGTCACCAACGAGAAGCATGTCTTCGTTTCCGGGCTGGCACGCGCGGGCACGACGATCCTGATGCGCCGCTTCTATGCGACAGGGCAGTATTGTTCGCTGACCTATCGCAACATGCCGTTCATTCTCGCTCCGAACCTTTGGGCCAAGCTTTCCGGTCTTTCAGCCAAGACGATCGAGGCGTCGGAGCGGGCCCACGGCGACCGGATCCTGGTGGATGTCGACAGCCCGGAGAGCTTTGACGAGGTCTTCTGGCGGATCTTCGACGGCGGCAATTACATCGGAAAGACGTTTCTTGCCCCGCATACCCCGGATGCGGACGTCATCGGTCAGTTCCGCTCCTATGTGGCCGCCATCCTTGCCTCGGATGGCCGGCCGGACGCGCGCTACCTTTCCAAGAACAACAACAACATCCTGCGGCTGAAGGCCATTCGTCAGGCTTTTCCGAACGCCGTGATCCTGATCCCGTTCCGCAATCCGATTTCGCATGCGGCGTCGCTCTTGAGGCAGGATCAAAACTTCATCGAGGAGCAGGAGAAGGATTCCTTCGTTCGCTCCTACATGACCTGGCTCGGGCATCATGAATTCGGCCAGGATCATCGGCCGTTCCGCATGATGGCGGACGGCGCCGAGCGGCTGAAGGCCCTCTCGAGGGACCGGATCGGCTATTGGCTCGAACTCTGGTGCCAGACCTACGGATGGCTCGAGGAGCACGCCCCGGAGGACGCGATCTTCGTCTGCTACGAGGATCTTTGCCAGAATCCGGATGTGTGGAGCCGGCTTGCGGCCTTGAGCGACGCCGGATCGCCGGACGATGAATCCAACGAGGCCTTCGTGATCAGCGACAAGCGCGGCGAGGCCGACGCGTTCCCGGAACTCGTCGATCGGGCATCGGCGATTTACGACCGTCTTGCGGGCCGCGCGCGCCGGGCTTTGGGATTATAGGAATAGAGCCATCGGTCAGCAGCGTGACGAGACGTCGTGTTGACTGTCTATGTTGATATCAACATTGTTGCTGCATGGCTGACGATTCCCCTGTCCCTTATTCGACGACCCTTTTCGTTCGCGACACCTGTCTCTGCCTGCATGCCCAGCGGGCGGCGCGGGCGCTTGCCCGCCGCTTCGACCGTGCGCTGAAGCCCGTCGGTCTCACCAACGGCCAGTTCTCTTTGATGATGTCGCTTAATCGTCCCGAGCCGCCGGGGCTCGGGTCCGTCGCCGCGTTGCTCGCCATGGACCGGACGACGCTGACGGCGGCCCTGAAACCGCTGGAGCGCAGAGAGTGGGTCTCAAGCACACCCGATCCGGACGACCGGCGCAGCCGCCGTCTGTCCCTGACGGAAGCCGGCCGGAGGGTGCTGGCCGAGGCGCTGCCGATCTGGAGCGCGGAGCATACCGCGCTGGAGGCAGAACGACCCGATCTCGATTTTTCGGTCATCCGGGACGGTCTCACGGCTCTTTCCTGACGTTGACCGGAGCTTGCGACCGCCGTCCGGTTGCCAGTCGCGCAATTGTGTTCGGGGTTCTCGGCGTCCCGGGCAGGAAATCCTGTTGCGGACGTCCGGCAGCGTCTATCCAGACGGAATGATTGTCTTTCGCGTTCTCAAGGTTCTGGCGTGGCTTTCCCTTGCAGGAATTGTCTTCGCGACCCTCGTTCCCATCGAGCTTCGTCCGCATGACTTTCTGCCCGTCGATGTCGACCGGGCGATGGCCTTCATGATCACGACACTGCTCTTCGTGCTGGCCTACCCGCGCCTCTGGGTGCTTTGCGCGGTCATTCTGGTCTGCAGCGCCTTCGGCTTCGAGGCGTTGCAGCATCTGTCGCCGACCCGGCATGCGCACATGGCCGACGCGCAGATCAAGGCCGCGGGGGCCGTGGCCGGCGTGCTCGTCGGCTGGGCTGCGAACAAAATGACAAGACGGTGAGGCGGCCGCGGCCTATGCGTCATTCATCAGGCGCAGATACGGCCTGCATTTCAGTTTTCTTGGAGCAAAACGCCGCTCCGAAAGGTCCAGTCTGTGATCAATCTCATCAACGTCTTCACTGTCGAGCCCGCCAACCAGCAGCGGCTCATCGACCTGCTGACGCGCGCGACCGACGGTTTCGTCAGCGGGGCGCCGGGCTTCATTTCCTCGACGCTTCACCGCAGTCTCGACGGCACGAAGGTCACGATGTACGCGCAATGGCGCAGCGTGGAGGACTATGAGGCCATGCGTCAGGATCCCGGTCCGCTGCCTTTTCTTCAGGAGGCGCTGACCATCGCGACGTTCGAACCTGGAATGTACGAGGTCGTGCGCACCTTTCAGCCCTCCGGCCAATAAGGCCTGAGGCCGCGCTTTGCTTCACCCTGTCTGGACCGGGGCAAGGGCAATCTCCGGAACGGGCTTCAAAGGCGCGAAATCATCGGACGTGATCGTCTCCTGATCGAGCAGCATCGCCGCGCCGGCATCGAGATCGCCGCGCCGCCGTTCCAGGATCTCGCGCGCCTCCTTGCCGGCCTTTTCCACCAGATCGCGGATAGCGATGTCGATCTCGCGGGCGGTTTCCTCGGAGGCCGAGACCATCCGGTCCTGCGATGCGCCAAGGAACTGCTGCTGCTGGCGGGCATAGGTGCGCTGGCCGACCGTCCCGTTCATGCCGTAGCGCGTCACCATCTCGGCGGCGATTTCCGTTGCCCGTTCCAGATCGTCGGACGCGCCAGTGGAGATGTCGCCGTCGAAGATGATCTGCTCGGCGGCGCGGCCGCCCATCAGCACGGCGATGCGGTTTTCAAGGTCGGTGCGGGCGAGAAGGAAGCGGTCTTCGGTCGGACGCTGCATGGTGTAGCCGAGCGCGCCGACACCGCGCGGAATGATCGAGACCTTGTGGACGGGATCGACACCCGGGAGGCTCGCCGCCACCAGGGCATGGCCCATTTCGTGATAGGCAACGCGCCGGCGTTCGGACGGCCGAAGCACGCGGCTCTTCTTCTCAAGGCCGGCAACGAGGCGTTCGATCGCCACCGTGAAGTCGTCGAGCGTGACCGTCTCGCCGCCGCGCCGCGTCGCGGTTATGGCGGCCTCGTTGACGAGATTGGCGAGGTCGGCGCCGGTGAAGCCGGTCGTCAACGCGGCGATCTTGTCGAGGTCCAGACCGGAAGCGACCTTCACCTTGCGCACGTGGACCTTCAGGATCGCAAGTCGTCCGGCGTGGTCGGGGCGGTCGACGAGGACCTGGCGGTCGAAACGACCGGCGCGCAGGAGAGCCGGATCCAGAATTTCCGGGCGGTTGGTGGCGGCGAGCAGGATGACGCCCGTGCTGGGGTCGAAGCCGTCGAGTTCGGCCAGGAGCTGGTTGAGCGTCTGCTCCTTCTCGTCCTGTCCGCCCATGGGCGAGGCGGTGCGACTGCGGCCGAGGGCGTCGAGCTCGTCGATGAAGATGATGCAGGGGGCGGCGTTGCGGGCCTGATCGAAGAGATCGCGCACGCGGGCGGCACCGACGCCGACGAACATTTCGACGAATTCGGAGCCCGAGATCGAGAAGAAGGAAACGCCCGCTTCGCCGGCAACCGCTTTCGCAAGCAGGGTCTTGCCGGTGCCGGGCGGGCCGACGAGCAGGATGCCCTTGGGGACGCGCGCGCCGAGCCGGCCGTAGGTCGTCGGGTCCTTCAGGAAGGAGACCACTTCCTGAAGCTCGAACTTGGCTTCCTCCACGCCCGCGACATCGGCGAAGGTGACCTTGGTGTCGGTCTCGACATAGACCTTGGCGCGGGACTTGCCGACGGTCATCAGGCCGCCGAAGCCCTGCTTGTCGGCGAAGCGGCGGAAGAAGAAGCTCCAGAGGAAATAGAAGAAGACCAGCGGCAGGACCCAGGACAGGAGCGAGCCGACCCAGCCGGTGGAAGGAATGCCGGTGACGACGATGCCCTGCTTGCTGAGCTGGTCCGCCAGTTCCGGCGCGACGCGCGTGGTGATGAAGGTGGTCGAGCCGTCCTTCAGGGGCTCCTTCACCTTGCCCTGGATGGTGCTCTCGCCGACCGTCACCTCGGTGACCTTGCCGTCGGCAACGAGTTTCTCGAACTGGCTGTAGGGGATGGTCGCGATGTCGGTGTAGGACGACATCATCCATTGCAGCAGCAGCATGCCGGCGAATGCGGCAAGGACGTACCAGATGATGACGTCCTGCTTCTTCTGTTCCGGCTTTCTGGGCATTGGATTGGTCCTGATTAGTTTTCCAGCCGCCTGACGCGGACGAAAAAGCCCCGGCCGTTTACACGACCGGGGCCATCCTAGTGCGGTCTCCTCAATGGGAGAAGAGAACCGGAAGGCGCAGATCGGTCAGCATGTCGCGCGTGACGCCGCCGAGCGTGAACTCACGCAACTTCGAATGACCGTAGCCGCCCATGACCAGCAGGCCGGCGCCAAGCTCCAGCGCGCGGCGCTGAATGACACCGCCGGTCGGATCGGCCGAAGCGTCGACCACATGGGACGTGGCTTCAAGTCCACGTGCCTTGAGATGATGCACCAGATGCTCGGCGATATTCTCTTCCGGAAGCGCCTTGTCGCCGATCGCCATGATCACCGAGATGGCGCTGGCCTTGGCCAGCAGCGGCGCGGCGTCGGCGAGAGCCCGCGCGGCGGCGCGGCTGCCATCCCACGCGATGGCGATATGACCGAGGCGGTCCATGTTGGAGGCGTCCGGCAGGAGGACGACCGGCCGTCCGGAATCAAAGACAAGGCTCTCGGCCAGTTCGTAGGCGCGCTCGTGGTGCGGCTCCCAGCCGATGGCGGACAGGTCGTAATAACGGGCTTCGACGGCCGCCATGGGGCAGGCTTCTTCCGGATGGAAGCGCTTGACCTCGGTCGTCACGGCGACGCCCGCCTTGCCGGCTTCGGTCTCGATCGCGGCCTTCAGGTTCTCGCCGTCTGCGCGGCTTGCGTCCTCGGCCTCGGCCACCATCTTCGGCACGTCGAGGAACAGTCCGCCGAAGGCTGCGGACGGCGTCTTGATGTCGATGTCGACCACACGGGCAACAATATCCGCGCCGAGATACTTGGCCAGAGCGGCCGCGTGCTCGGTGAACGTCGTCGAGGTCGGGTCCGGATAGGTCAGAAGGGGCACGAACAACTGAGACCGCATATGATTTCTCCCTGTCAAATTCGATCTTCGCCTTTGCCGTTTGGACTCGGCGGCGATCGGCGTTTTTTGGCATCTGTCATGCCATATCCTTTTTTCAGGTAATCATCTTCGGCGAACAACTCCTTGATCGAGCGCAATTCGCGCAAAGAAATATTCCGGCGGGGATCAGACCTCGTCATTTAGAGGGGGAAATGTTCGCCTGAGCCGCACCGCGATCGGCGCCTTTTTCGGACCATGACCGGTATTCCCGCAAGGCGGTCGCAGGCCGTTCAGCCCAATAGCCAAATTCCATAGTGGACTGTATCGAAACACTTTCTGGCGGCCGGGCCGCATGCTATTTAAGAAGCCTTTAAGATTCACCGGTCCGGGCCGCCTGCGCCCGTTACGAGGGCCGCTTGGTCATGTCCAGCGAGAAGCATCCTTCAACGCCGCTCGAAGAACTGTCGGCGCGGCGGTCGTGGGTCGGGCCGACCCTGGCGGACGGCATTCTGACGCCCGATGTCGCGGTCTTCTGCCAAAGCGGCCTCAGCGTCGTCCTCGGCACCCGCGATCCGCGCAGCGGGTTCCCCGTTTCCGGCCGCGGGCTCGGTTGCCGGATCGATCATGAAGGCCGTGTACGCGTCATGCTGAGAAGGACGGCCAACGAGGCGTTGCTCAAGGCATTGACCGAGGGCGCGGGAATTGCGGTGACCTTCACCAAGCCGACCAGCCATCGCTCGATCCAGCTCAAGGCCGGATCGGCGCGCGTCGTGCCGGCAGAGAACGAGGACGGCGTTGCCGTCGAGGTGCAACGGGGAAAATTCCGCGACGAACTGATCGAGTGCGGCGAGTCGACGGAGTTCGCCACGATCTATTGCACCAGCGCGCGCCACGAGTTGACGGCCATCGAGTTCATGCCCGAGCAGGCCTTCGTGCAGACGCCGGGCCCGAGCGCCGGGAGCGCGCTCAAGGCATGACCGGCACCCTGATGCTCGATGCCATCCGCGACTGTCTCGAAGGCGCCGTGCCGTCGGTGATGGCCACCTGCGACAACGACGGCGTGCCCAACGTGTCGCTGATTTCCCACGTTCATTATGTCGACCGGGATCATGTCGCGCTGAGCTATCAGTTCTTCAACAAGACCCGTGCGAATATTCTCTCCAACGGCCGGGCCTCGATTGCGGTCATCGATCCGATCACGATGGCCGAATTCCAGCTCGATCTGCTCTACGAAGAAACGCAGACGAGCGGGCCGATGTTCGAGAGCATGAAGGCAAGGCTTGCGGGCATCGCCTCGCATGCGGGCATGCAGAGCGTTTTCCGCCTGCTCGGCTCGGATGTCTTCAAGGTTCTGAGCATCGTTCCCGTCCACGGTCCGACGCTGGTCTCGCCGCTCGATCCATGCAGCCGCCTGAGTTCGGTCCGGCGGACCTTCTCCGACCTTGCGGGTTGCCGCGATCTCGGCGAGCTCTTCGACCGCACACTCCTTTGCCTCAGCCGTCATTTCGGGATCGAGCAGGCGATGGTGCTCATGCTCGACGAGGAGACCGGGCGGCTCTACACGGTCGCCACCTGCGGCTATCCGCGCTCCGGCATCGGCTCGGAAGTGGTGATGGGGGAGGGTATCATCGGCGTTGCCGCGCGCGAGCGGCTGCCAATCCGCATCGGGCACATGACGAGCGAATACCGCTACGGCGCCTGCCTGCGCGAGCAGGCGCTTCACTTCGGCATGGCCTGGGCCGAGGCGACCGTCATTCCGTTTCCGGGCCTGCCGGCGCCGGAAAGCCAGATCGCGCTGCCGATTGTTCTGGAGGGACGCACGATCGGCGTTCTCTTCGCCGAAAGCGCCGAACCCGTCCGGTTCCGCTACGACGACGAGGACGCGCTCGCGCTCGTCGCCGATCGTCTCGCCCTGATGATCCCGCAGGTGCAGCACGCGGACGCGGAGGTTCCCGAGAGCGTTGCCACGCCAGAGGCAAGCGGGGAATGCGTCGTCGCGGTCCGTCACTACGAGGCCGACGACAGCATCTTTCTCGACCACGACTATCTGATCAAGGGCGTCGCCGGCGCCATCTTCTGGAAGATCATCCGCGAGTTCGCCGACAGCGGGCGGGACGAGTTCACCAATCGCGAGCTGAGGCTCGATCCGCAGCTCCGGCTGCCGGAGCATGCGGAAAACCTGGAGGCGCGTCTGGTCCTGTTGCAGCGGCGTCTTGGCGAGCGCGACGGGCCGATCCGTATCGAGAAGTGCGGCCGGGGGCGATTCCGCCTTGTCGTCACCTGCAAGCCCGAACTTGAGAACATGGGCGCGGGCGCGGAACAGGCCGGCGCGCTCTTATGATAATTTTAGTGTTTGGTACAGAAACTCTTAGCGAGTAATTTTTATTACAACGCTGTAATTCTCCTCTCGTCGATTAGACGGGAGGTCAATCAGATGCATATTGCCAGTGACCTGCAGCCGCGCAAACAGCGTGAGATGCAGAATCATCATTTTGATTCAACAATTTGGAACAATTTTCAGTTTCGGTCCGACGACATCGTCATCGGTACCTATGCCAAGTCCGGCACGACCTGGACGCAGCAGATCGTTGGACAGCTCATCTTCAACGGTGCCGAGGATGTCAGCGTTCCGGAGATTTCGCCCTGGCTGGACCTGCGGGTCCCTCCGAAGGAGGTGAAGCTGGCAGCGATGGAGGCCCAGACGCATCGCCGTTTTCTCAAGACGCACCTGCCGGTCGACGCGCTCGTCTTCTCACCGCAGGCCAAGTACATCTATATCGGCCGAGATGGGCGTGACGTGCTGTGGAGCCTCTACAACCACCACGCCAATGCCAACGAAGCCTTCTATGCCGCGCTCAACGATGCGCCCGGCCGGGTTGGCGAACGGTTGGAGCGTCCGCCGGAATCGATCCGCGACTACTATCATGACTGGCTCGACCGCAATGGCCATCCCTTCTGGCCGTTCTGGGAGAACATCCAGTCCTGGTGGAACATTCGCCACCTTCCCAACGTGATGCTGGTGCATTTTTCGGCCCTCAAGGCCGACATGCCCGGCGAGATGCGGCGGATCGCGGCCTTCCTCGATATCGAGATCGACGAGGCCAAGTGGCCGGCGATCGTCGAGCACTGCACCTTCGACTACATGAAGCGGCATGCGGCGCAGAGCGCCCCGCTTGGCGGCATCTTCTGGGACGGCGGTGCGGAGACCTTCATCCACAAAGGCACCAACGGGCGTTGGCGCGACGTGCTGTCGGCGGAAGAAAGCGAGAAATACGAGCGGCTTGCGCTCGAAAATCTCGGTGCCGACTGCGCCCGCTGGCTGGCAACGGGCGTTCTTTCCGACGTCGAGCGCCACGCGGCCTGACGTCTGTCCTGCCCGGTATTTTCGGGACAGGTTTTCGAGGCGTCGTCCAACAGTGGCGCCGCCTTCCTCAAGACCGGACGGCCGGGCGGATTGGCCCGGCTTCCGAATCCATACTCACACCAGGAAGACTTTCATGTCCGCAAAATCATTTTTCGCGGGTGCGCTGGCGCTCGCCCTGACGACTTCGACGGCGATGGCCGGGACGGTGGCGACGCCGGAAATCCTTGCCCGTGGCCAATATCTCGCGACGATCATGGACTGCAACGGCTGTCATACGCCGGGCTCCATGATGGGCAAGCCCGACTTCGAGCATGCGCTCTCCGGCGGCGATGTCGGCTTCCAGATCCCCGGTCTCGGGTTTTTCTGGCCGCCGAACCTGACGTCCGACGCCGAGACGGGGCTTGGAACCTGGAGCGAGGACGACATCGTCAAGGCGGTGCGCACGGGCGTACGTCCCGACGGTCGTCATCTTGCTCCGGCCATGCCCTATCACGCCTATTCCAGGCTGACGGACGAGGACGCCATGGCGCTTGCCACTTTCCTCAAGAGCCTTCCGCCGGTCGCCAATGCGGTGCCGCCGGTCGCAGGACCCGAAGAGACGCCCAAGGCGCCTTATCTCACCGTTGCGATGCCGCAGTAATTTTCGCGGCCCGCTGCCATTTTCCATGACGTATTTATGAGATTGAAATGACTATTGAAATTCTTAAGCGCTCGGTGCGCGGCGAGGTTCTCACGCACACCGACGACAGTTATTGTACGGCCCGTAATGGGCTGCTGTGGAACGGGCGCAAGCCGCAGCGCTCACCACAGATCATTGTCAAGGCTGCCTGCGCCGCAGATGTGCAAGCGGTCGTGCGTTATGCTTCGACGCACGGTTTGCACGTCTCGGCGCGGGGCAGTGGCCACAACTGCTCGGGCATCGCCCTGCAGGACAGCATCGTCGTCGACCTTTCCGGCCTTGCCCACATCTCGGTGGACATGGCTCGCCGCGTGGCGGAGGTCGGCCCCGGTGTCGTGAACCGGGAGCTTGTGCGGTCGCTGGAAGCGATCGGGCTTGCCTTCCCGGCCGGTCACTGCGGCAGCGTCGCCGTCAGCGGCTATCTGCTCGGTGGCGGCATTGGCTGGAATTCCGGCGAATGGGGCGCGGCCTGTGAGAATGTCGAAAGCGTCGACGTCGTCCTGGCCGACGGTGAACTGCGGCGCGTCAGCGCCACGGAACACCCCGACATCTTCTGGGCCGTGCGCGGCGGCGGGCCGGAATTCTTCGGCATCGTGACCGGCTACCGGCTGAAGCTGCAGCCGCTGCGGCGTCACATCACCACCAGCGTCTTCACCTATCCTCTCGGGCGGATTGCAGAGGTGAGGGACTGGATGGCCGCCTCGGTCGAGGATGGCCCGAACAACCTCGAGTTCACGGTGACGATGACGAGCCCGCCGCCGCCGCTGGCCGGGGCCGTTTCCAAGGTCGTGAGCGGGATTGCCACCGTTTTCGCGACAAGCGAGGCGGAGGCCAGGGCGACTCTGTCGCGCATCTCCGATGCGGCGCCTGTGGGAGCGCTGCATATCCAGGAGGAGATCCCGACGAGCTACGACATGCTCTACGACATCATCGCCGGCCATTTCCCCGAGGGAGCGCGTTATGGCGTCGAATCCTTCTGGGAGGAGGGGGCCTCGGGCAGCTTTGTCGCTGACCTCGCGGCGCAGGTCGAGGTCGCGCCGACGCCGGAAACCTTTGCACTCGCCGTGGTGGTGCCGGAGCGGGACAAGACGGCGAAACGCGAGGACATGGCCTTTGCCCTTTCGGGCCGAGTCTTCGGTTGCGCCTATGCGATCTGGCGGGTGGAGGAGCTGGACGGCGCCGGGATGTCCTGGTTGCGCGCCACTTCCGACCGCGTCGGCGACAAGGCGATCGGCCATTATGTCGGCGAATGCGACTTGGAGCGGGAAGGGCGGCTCGAGCGCTGCTACACGCCGGCCACGTGGCGGCGACTCCAGGCCCTGAAGACACTCTACGATCCGGCGGGCATGTTCGCTCATCGCCGAGGTGCGGCGGCTCCGATGGCGGCGATGTCGGCGGCCTGATCCGGATCGGCGGCGGGTTTCCGGCTCTTGCTCCATCGGGCCGGAAACCCGCCCGTCAACACCGTCCGGCTGTTAAACGTAGAGAACAATCGTTGCCGTTGATCTTGCAATGCAGCATCGGTGGCCTGACACTTGGTCGTCGACCGGTCGAGTCGGTGTCCAATTGCGGAGGCTGCCCATCCCGTGACAATCGCTTCAAACTCCCCTGCTGCCGAAAAGGCCGTGATCGACAAGATCGCCTGGCTGCATATCGTCGACGGGCGCGTCCTGATGGCCCGCTCCAAAGGCAAGGACGTCTATTACCTGCCCGGCGGCAAGCCCGAAGCCGGCGAGAGCGATTCCGAGACGCTGGCGCGTGAACTCGATGAGGAACTCGGAATCAAAATTGCCCCGGCTTCGATACGCTATTTCGGCGTGTTCGAGGCGGAGGCCCACGGCAAGGACGCCGATGTCCTCGTGCGGATGACCTGCTATTCCTCCGATTTTCGCGGCACGATCGAGGCCGCGAGCGAGATCGCCGAGACTGCCTGGCTCGGATACGCCGACCGGGACCGGGTGTCGGCGGTCAACCGGCTGATCTTCGACTGTCTTCACGACAAGGGGCTGCTCAACGATTGAGGCAGCCGCACGGGCCCCGAGGGGAGCCGGCATTCGCACGCGTTCGACAACAAAAAAAAGCCCGGGCCAGAGCGACCCGGGCTTTCAAGTTCGCGCAGGGGCGCGGGAAGCGGCCTAAAGCACATCGCACTCAATCGACTTCATGCGACATGCTTTAGGTTTCTGTTTCGTCGCGTGTTTTTGACCGAAAACCGGAGACCACTTTTCGGAACACGCTTTAGCTCTCGATCGTGAAATGCGCCTCGGTCGGCATGTGGCCGACGCCGTTGATCGGCAGGATATCCTGCGGGCAGGCGCTGAAGGCGATGATCAAATCCATCTCGGCCTTGAGGCGAACGTAGCAGCCAGGCGTGGAGACCGGCGCCTCGAAGGAGAGCGAGCGGTCGGGCTGCACCGGGATATTCATGAAGAGATTGAGCGGGCTCGGCGTTTCCGGCGCTTCGAGCCCGATGTCGTGCATGGCCGCGTGGAGGTTGTCCTCGCAGTTGTCGTGGTAGCCCTCGTGGCCGAGGAAGCTGTAGCGGTGCTTGTCGCAGGCGGCGATGATGGTGTCGTGGACGCCGCCGGACGTATCCTCGACGAAGGTCAGGATCGGACGACGCTTGTTGGTCCGCATGGTGTCGCCGACCGCCGGCACGATCTTCAGGATGTGGGCGCGGCTGTGCTCCATCGACATGAATTCGTGGAGGTCGTCGGCATTGAAGGCCCAGGTGTCGATGACCTGGTCGCCGTGGGTGTTGATGACCTTGATGGTCTCGCCCTTGGCGACCCGGTAGGCCTTGCCGCGACGGGCGGGAATGGTGATGAGATCCGACACGCTCATTCTCCTCGGATGATCTTGTTTCTTGAAAGTTGTTGGTCGGGTCAGCCTGCTGCGGCCGTGCCGCGCGCGGTGGCGATGGCATTGGCGGTGACGCACAGGAGCTCGAACATCATGGTGGCACCGGCAAGCGCCGTCATGCCGCCAAGGTCGAAGGGCGGGGAGACCTCGACGACGTCGGCGCCGATGATGTCGACGCCTTCGAGCAGGCGGACGAGGTCCTGCGCCTCGCGGGTCAGGATGCCGCCGATTTCCGGCGTGCCGGTTCCGGGTGCCATGGACGGGTCGATGATGTCGATGTCGAAGCTGACGTAGGTCGGCTTGCCGCCCGCGATCTCGCGCGCTTCGGCCATGACGTCCTCTGGGCCTCGCTTCACCAGTTCCTCGATGAAGATCATGCGAATGCCGACCTCCCTGGCGAAGTCGTAGTTCGAGGCATCCGAGATCGCGCCGCGAAGGCCGATCTGGACCGTGCGCTTCGGATCGAGGACGCCTTCCTCGATGGCCCGGCGGAAGGGGGTTCCATGTGTGAACTTGTTGTCGCCGAAGAAGCTGTCGTAGGTGTCCGAATGGGCGTCGAAGTGGATCATCCCGACGGGCCGGTCCTTGCCGAGTGCGCGCAGGATCGGTAGCGAGATCAGATGATCGCCGCCGGCGGTGATCGGAATGGCGCCGCCCGCGCGGATCTCGTCATAGAAGCCGGTGATCTTGTCGAGGGCGTCCATCAGGTTGATGGGGTTGATCGGGCTGTCGCCGCAATCGCCGACCCGCACGAGGTCATAGGGCGAGATGCCGGAGTGATGGTGGACGCGCCGCATCAGCGTCGACTGGTTGCGCACCTCGCGTGGTCCGTGGCGCGGGCCCGGACGATTGGTGGTGCCGCCGTCGAACGGGACGCCGACAAGGGCGATGTCGACCTCGTCCGGCTTGCACTGGGGCAGGCGCATGAAGGTCGAAATGCCGGCAAAGCGCGGCACGATGCCGGAATCGACCGGCTGGTAGGCCTCGAGCGAAGGATTGACGGTCACAGGCCGAACTCCTTGCGCACGGCGGCGGCGATCTGAGGCACATGATCGTCCATCAGCCACTGACCCTTTTTTGCCGTCGAGCCGCGCGCGTCGGCAAGAACGCCTGATGGCGGCACAAGGCCCGGTGGGAAGGGCGTGACGTCATAGTTGGGGAATTTCGCTGGCCCGTCGGAGGGCACCTTCGCCATGTCGACGAGGTCGGGGCGCAGCAGCAGCATGAGACTGGTTTCAAGGAGGCTGGCATGCTCCAGTTCGGTCCCCGGGAAGCCATCGGGGAAGAGCTTGTCGAGCGTCTCACGCTTCACGAAGTCCCAGTATTCAAGGCGCATGGCCGTGATGCCGGTGAAGCCGTCGCGGCGCAGTTCGCGAAGGCCGAGGTCGAGGCCCTCCACCGCCGGCCAACAGTTCTCGAAATGACCATTGACGAGGACGAGGCGCTTGACTCCGTGCCGGCCAAGGCCGTGGACGACGTCCCGGATGACGAGAGAGAGCGTGTGAGCGTCGAGCCCGAGGGTGCCGGGATAGACCTCGCCGCCGCCGGAACGCGGCTGCGACTTGTAGCCATAGGAAATGGTCGGGGCGACGAGGCCGCCGACCTCCTTGGCAACGCGTTCGCAAACGCCGGTCGGCAGGTAGATGTCGACGCCGAGCGGCAGGTGAGGCCCATGCTGCTCCGTGCTGCCGATGGGCAGGAAGACGGGCGCGCCGGCCTTCACCTTTTCCTCGAACTGCGGCCAGGTGATTTCTGACATGAAGACGCTGTCGGACATCGTCTCTCTTGTCCTTTCTTGCTGATATAATTCAGTTTCTTGTTCCGTAGCGGGTGGCCGCCGCGGTGTTCGTGGCGCTAGAGCATTTCCGTTCAGAGCGGAGCCACGGAAATGCTCCATGTCTTTGTTTTCGCGCAAATCCGGATGGAAAACCGGTTCCCACTTTTCCTGGATTTACTCTAGTGCATCGCGGCGCCGCCGTCGGCGCTGTAGCACTGTCCGGTGATGAAACTCGCCGCCGGGGAGGCGAGGAAGGCGATGACGGCCGCGACCTCCTCGGGCCGGCCGATGCGACCGGCCGGGTTCTTCACCTCCAGCGCCTGAACTTCAGGCGAGAGCGTCTCGAAGTGGAGGAGCGGGGTGTCGATCGGACCAGGCGCGACGGCATTGACCGTGATGCCGGGCCCAAGCTCACGTGCCCATGAGCGGGTGAGGCCGAGGATCGCGGCCTTGGTCGCGGCATAGGTCGAGGAGCCGGCGCGGCCGAGGAAGGCGAGTTCCGAGGCGAGGTTGATGATGCGGCCGCCCTCGGGGATATGCGGCAGCGCGGCCTCGGCGACGAGGACCGGGCCCTTGACGTTGACGCCGAGCATCCGGTCGAAGGCGGGAAGGTCGAGATCGCCCATCGGGCTGTCGAGCTGGATGCCGGCGGAATTGACCAGGATGTCGATACGGCCAAGGGTTTCCAATGCCGAGGCGATGCTGCCCCTCACCGAGTCGCGGTCGGCGACATCTGTCGCGAGGCAGGGGAAGGGCAGGGACGCATCGGGCGCGATATCGAGGCCGACCACCTCGGCGCCCTGTTCCAGCATGAGCAGGGCGGTGGCGCGGCCGATGCCGCTCGACGCCCCCGTAACGATGGCCTTGCGGCCGGACAATGGTTTCACCAGGGAACCTCCCCACGATCGATGCCGAGGCTTTGCCCGGTCACGTTTTTCGCCCAGTCGGACGCGAGATAGAGATAGGGGCCGGCGACATCGTCCGGCTCCATGAGGCCCGGCAGCGCCTGCGCACCGAGGATTCCTTCAAGAAGGACGTCGGTGCCTTCGCCGGACCTTTCGCTCATCATGGCGAGCGAGCGCATCGAGGCCTCCGTCTTCACCCAGCCGGGGCAGACGGCGTTCACAGTGATGCCGCGCGGGCCGAGTTCGCGCGCCAGCGTCTTGGTGAGGCCGATGACGGCATGCTTGGACGCCACATAGGCGGCAAAGAGCGGCTCGGCGACGCGGCCCCAGACGGACGCGGTGTTGATGATGCGCCCGCCCTCGGTCATCAGCGACAGGGCCGCGCGGGTGACGATGAAGGTGCCGGCAACGTTGATGTCGAGGATGCGGCGGAAGGTGTCCTCGGTTTCCGGCGAGGGACCGTCCACCGGCGTCATGCGCTCAAGACCGGCGTTGTTGACGAGAACGTCGATGACCGAGAGGCCGGACAGAGCCTCGCGGACGGCCTCGGCGTCCGTGATGTCCGCGAGCTTTCCCGTCGCGCCAATCTCGTCGGCTGTCCTGGTCACAGCCGGGTCGTCGGCAATGATCGTCACCATCGCGCCGGCGGCCACGAAGGCGCTGGCGATGCCGCGACCGATCCCCCGGCTCGCGCCCGTCACCACGACGGAGCGGCCGGCAAGGCCCGTGATCATTCCTCCTCCTCCCCGCTCTGCCGGACGGCATGGAGCAGTTCGGTGCGAAGGGCGAAGAAATCCGGCGTCTCGCGCAGTTCGACCGGCCGATCGGGGCCGAGGCGGCTGGCGACATCAACAAGGGCGGTGATGCGGGCCGGGCGCTTGGAGAAGACGACGACGCGGTCGGCAAGGAAGGCGGCTTCCTCGACATCGTGGGTGACGAAGATGATCGTCTTGGCGTCCTGCTGCTGCAGGCGGCGCAGTTCCACCTGCAGGCGCTCGCGGCGCTGGGCGTCGAGCGCGCCGAAGGGCTCATCCATGAGGAGCACTTCGGAGCCGGCCGCCAGCGTGCGGGCGATGGCGACGCGCTGGCGCATGCCGCCGGAAATCCGGTTCGGATAGGTGTCGGCGAAGTCCTCCAGCCCGACGAGTTCCAGGTAGTGATCGCGCCTGGCAAGCTTCTCCGAGGCCGTCAGGTCCTTGCGGTAGCGCATGCCGAAGGCGACGTTCTCGGCGACCGTGAGCCAGGGGAAAGAGGAATAGGACTGGGAGACCATGCCACGGCGCCAGTCCGGCCCCCTGACGATCTCGCCGGCAAGGCGGATCACGCCGCTCGTCGGCTCGTCGAGACCGCCGACCATGCGCATCAGGGTCGTCTTGCCGCAGCCGGAAGGGCCGAGGAAGACGATGAACTCGTTGCGGGCAATGGCCAGCGAGAAGGGCTCGGCGACGACCGGCAGCGGGCCAAAGGTCTTGGTCACGCGGTCGAAGGCGACGTGAGCCGCCGAGGCGGAGGCCGACAGGTCAGGTGCCGGATTGGCGGACGAGAGGCTGGTCATGGCGCACCTGTCAGAGATAGCGGAAGAGCCGCTTGTGGAGCTTGCGCAGGAGCTGGTCGGTGATCAGGCCGATGAGGCCGATCGCGACGACGCCTGCCATCACTTCCGGCGTCTTCATGTAGCGCCGTGCGGTCCAGATGACGAAACCGAGACCGCTGTCGGCCGCGACGATCTCGGCGATGATGAGGTAGGTCCAGCACCAGCCGAGGGTAATGCGCAGGTTGTCCAGCAGATTGGGCAGCATGGCGCGGAAGGCGACGTCCGTGAGGACCTGCCGCTCGCTGGCGCCGACCGTCCAGGCGATCTCGATATACTCGTGCGGCACCCGGCGCATGTCGTCGGCAACGAGCAGCACCAGCTGGAAGAAGGTTCCGAGCCAGAGCAGGAAGATCTTGGTCTCCTCGCCGACGCCGAACCAGATGATGGAGAGGGGCACCAGCGCCGGAACCGGCAGGTAGCGGATGAAGTCCATGATCGGCTCGAGCGCGGCGCCGATCGGCCGGTAGCTCGACATCAGGATGCCGATCGGCACCGCGAGAACCACCGAGAGGGCGAAGGCGAGCCAGACGCGCCAGGTGGAGACGAGTGCGTGGTAGAGCAAATCCTGCTGCATCGTCATGTGCCATAAGGCGGCAGCGACGGCAGAGGGCGCCGGCAGGAACAGCGGGTTGATCAGCCCGCTGTCGGCGATGGCCTCCCAGATAAGCAGGAGGGCGAGGCTGGCGCCGATGGCGATACTGAGCTGAGCCCTCCGGGACAAGGTGCCCCGGAAGGTGAAGAGGCGCTGGCGGGGCGCGGCCGCCGGGGCGGTGGCCGCCCCGTCCTGCGTGTCGTTTGACGACGATGCGCGCATGGCGAGGCTTGCCCCTTCGCTCACTTCATTTGCTCCGCGAGCTTGCCCATCACCGACGGATCGATCTGGTCGGCGGCGACGAGCGCCTTGTCGGCGGCGCCGCTGTCGATGTTGAGCTGCATGACCGTGTCAAAGATGCCGTAGAGCGTGCCGGGCTTGCCGGGGGTGCCGATGTACTCAAGCGACTCCTTGAAGCCGGTGTAGGTGAGTGAGGTGTCGAGGATTTCCTTCACTTCCGCTTCGCTGAGGTTGAAGTGCGGCGCGGAGAGCTTGATGAAATCGTCCGGGTTGGTCTTGTAGTAGTCGACCGCCTTGTAGAGCGCCTTCAGGAACTTGACATACTTGTCCGGGTTGGCCTTGAGGTCGTCCTGGCGCACCGAGATGACATCGTCGATGATGTCGGTGTCCTTCGACGAGATCAGGATCTTCGGATCGCGCTGGGTGATCGTCTTGACCGCCTGAGACATGAAGGGCTCGTAGGTCGCCACCGCCGAGATCGAGCTGTCGGCGAAAACGGCGACCGTGTCCGGGGTCACGATGTTCTTCGTCTCGATGTCCTTGAGGGTGAGTCCGTTTTCCTTCAGCGCAAGCTGCAGCAGCAGCCAGGCCGGCACATTCGGCTCGGCCGCGACCGTCTTGCCCTTGAGGTCGGCGACCGACTTGATCGAGCCGTCGACGATGACGCCGTCACCGCCGAGCGAGCGGTCGATGGTGCCGATGATGACGCCGGGCGTGCTGGCGTCGCGCGGACGGCCCTGGTACTCGCCGACCGTGCGCATGTTCATCTCGATGTCGCCGCGCGCCATCGCCGCCATGACGTTGGAGCGGTCGTCCTCGAACTTCACGTCAACGTCGAGGCCTTCCGCCCCGAAATACCCGAGGTCCTTGGCGACGAAGACGGGCGCGAAGCCCGGCCAGGTCGGGAAAAGAATGCGGATCTGATCGGCGGCGCTTGCCGGGCCGGCCAGCGAGGACGCCAGCAACAGCGAAAATCCGGCCAAAATCGCGGTCTTCTTCATATGTTCCATCCTCTTTTGGTGATTGTTGAGAGGATGATTCATCAGATTTACATTGAGAAAAATCAGAATTATTGGAAAGATAGATTGAAAATTACCAATGTATGAATGTCAGTGCAAGGAGCGGTCATGCGGCGTCTGGACAATATCGACCTGAGGTTGCTGCGGGTGTTCGCGACCATCGTGGACGCGGGCGGGTTCGCCGATGCCCAGATCGCGCTGAACCTTTCCTCCTCCACGCTTTCGACCCATCTGGCGACGCTGGAACGCAAGCTTGGCGGCACGCTCTGCGAGCGCGGGCGCGGTGGATTTCGGCTGACCTCCTTCGGCCAGTCGACCTACGAAGCGGCAAAACAGCTTTTCAGCGATATCGAGACCTTCGAGTTCCGGGTGGGCAACTCGCGCGGCCAGCTTGTCGGTCGGCTGCGTGTCGGCATTGTCGACGGCGTGGTGACCAACCCGAAGCTCGGGCTGCAGGCCGCGATCGGCACCTTCATGGCCAAGGCGGAGGGCGTGTTCGTCGAACTCGCCCTTGGAACTCCCAACGAACTGGAGCGCGCGATCGCCGAAGGCGAGCATGACGTGGTGGTCGGGCCTTTTTCCCAGAAGACGCCGGGTGTGGCCTATGTGCCCCTGCACCGGGAGGCGCACGGGCTCTATTGCGGCCGCCAGCATCCGCTGTTCGATCTTCCCTCGCGCGAGATCACGCGGACCCAGATCGAGGAGGCGAAGTTCTCCGTGCGCGGCTATCGGCATCTGGAAGATCTCTACCGGGCCGACCATCCGCGGGCGAGCGCCAGCGTCATCCACATGGAGGCACAGGCGATGATCATCCTTTCCGGGCAGTTCATCGGCTTCCTGCCCTGCCATATCGGCGACCATTGGGCCGGGCAGGGCGAAATGCGCCGCCTTCGCCCCGAACTCTACAGTTTCGAGTCCCTGCATTTCGCCGCGCTCCGGCGCAGCGGAACCAATCTGCCGCTTGTTCAGGGCTTCGTCGACGAACTCAAGCGCCATGCGGACATGATCAAGATGGCGCAGGCGAGCGACTAACCGAGCCCGACCGTCGGCTCTGGCTCACCTTCCGGGGATTTCCCCGCTGCCTCCAAGATTGTTGCTCGAGCCCGCGGCGTGCGACCGGGCACGTGTCTTGCCGTGCCATCCGCCTCGGGCTTCGCGACGTGGCTTCGTCTGGCCTGACGCTTGCTGCCTGGGGGGTTGACGTCAAACGGCGCACAGAGATCTCAAAAATGTGCATAGTCTGATGGCGGGGCACGACGAAGTACGATCATCCTGACGCCTATGCGGCGGGCTGGTGGCTTCTGGATCGCCCGGCCTCGATCCAGCGGCGGAGACCTGAACCTTGGCGCCAGACCGTATCCTGCTCATCAATCCGAACACGTCCGCCGCGATGACCGACCGTCTGGCGGATCTGGCGCAAGGGCTGATGCCGGGGTCCGAAGTTGTCCCGGTCACCGCGAGGTTCGGCGCGGAGGTCATCGCGACCCGTGCCGGCTATGCGATTGCCGGGCATGCCGCGCTCGATGCCTATGCCTGTCAGCGCGGCACTGTCGACGCCGTATTGCTCACCTGCTTCGGCGATCCGGGCCTCGAGGCGTTGCGCGAGGTGGCCAGCGTGCCGGTGGTCGGATTGCTGGAGGCATCGGTGCAACTGGCAGGACGAGCCGGACGGCCGTTCGGGATCGTGACCGCCGGCCGTCCGTGGGGACCGATGCTGGACGAGCGGGTCAACGCCATGCCGGAACGGTCCCTCTATCGGGGAACCCGCACGCTGGATTTCGACGGGCTTGCTCTGGCGCGCGATCCGGACATGGCGCTTGCGGCCATGATCGAGGCCGCCGAATGCCTAGCGAATGGCGGGGCCGAGCAGATCATCCTCGGCGGCGCGGCGATGGTGGGCTGGGGCGCGCGCATGGGATCGCGCTTTGCGACCATCGACTGCCTCAAGGCCGCCGCTCTGGCGCTTCAATCCTTGCCGAGCGGGTCGATGGCGCCGGCCGATCCGGTGCGGCCGATCGCAAGCCAAGGCCTTTCGCCGGAGCTTGCCCGGCTGCTCGCCAATCCATCAGGAACGGCGTGACATGGGGCCGCTTTCCGTCAGTTCCGTCAGCGCCAGTGTCTGGTCGAGATGTTCGGCGCGGATCGCCAGCAGCTTCTCCGCCATTTCCAGCCTGACGTCGCGGTAGGCAGGGTCGGCGGCCACGTTCGTCGTCTCCGCCGGATCGGAGCGAAGGTCGAAGAGAAGTGGCGGCAGGCCGGCGAAGTGGACGTATTTGAAGGCGTCGCTGCGCAGGACCGAGCCATTGCACTGCCGACTTGAAAGGCTGAAATGCTCTTCAGCCTTCTGGTGGGGGATATCGCGGAAATCGAACTCCCAGAAGGCGGCATCGCGCCATTTTTCCGGGCCGGTTCCATCGAGGAATGGTTTTAGCGAGTGGCCATCGGCGCTTGTTTTCGGTGCGACGCCCAGGATATCCGAGAGCGTCGCCATGATATCGACGGCCCCGGTGAATTCCTCGACCTTGGCGCCGCGTGCGCCGTCATGGCCGGGCATACGGATGACCAGCGGGATGTGGTAGCTGCCGTCGAAGAAGCCGCCCTTGCCGAAGAGGTGGTGGTCGCCCATCAGCTCGCCGTGGTCGGAGGTGAAGATGACAAGCGTGTTGTCCCACGCGCCGGCCACTTCCATCGCCTGCCGCATGCGGGCGAACTGGTCGTCGACCTCGGAAATCATGCCCCAGTAGATCGCGCGGATGATGCGGCGCTGCTCCTCGCTCCAGTCGGCTGCCATGCCGCTCGCCCCGGCGATGAAATGCGCCTTCTGGCAGCGGTCGATCTGCCAGTCGACGAAGGGATGGAGGCCGCGTTCCTCCGCGACGCTCGGCCGGGCGGCAAAGGCAGGCCCGGAGGCCGGATCATAGAGCGTGTTGTAGGGCTCGGGCGCAATGAAGGGCGGGTGCGGCCGGATGAAGGAGACATGGGCGAACCACGGCCGGTCCTCTTCCTGCTCGGAGAGCCAGCGGATGAATTCGCCGGCGACGAAAGCGGTTGGCGTCTCGCCGCGGGAATAGACTGGCGGCGCCGAGGAGACCTCGGCCGGATCGACCGCGCGGTGGGCGGCGCACGTGTCCGCGACGTCATGGCCACGGCCCCGGAGCCAGGACAGATAAGGGCCTTCGTGCTCCGGCAGCTTCAGGCGCACCGTGAAGCCCGGCAGAATGCCCTCGTAGGTCGTCAGCAGCGGATCGTCCGGATCGTGGACGCGTGGGTCGGGCGAGACGTCCGTATAGCCGAAGAGCGTCGGATCGTAGCCGGCGCGGCGGGCCATCCGGGCGATGTTGTCGAAGCGGTCGTCGAGCGGGGTGCCGTTGCGGCAGACCCGGTTGTTCATCTGGAAGAGGCCGGTATAGAGCACCGCGCGGGCCGGCGAGCAGGGGGCCGTGCCGGCATAATGCCTCAGGAAGGCGACGCCCTCGCTTGCCAGCCTGTCGATGGCCGGGGTTCTGACGACCGGATGGCCGGCGAGCCCAAGACTGTCGCCGCGCCACTGGTCGGCCGTGATCAGCAGGATATTCGGCTTCATGCCGTTCACTCGGTTTCCAGTTTTTGCACCAGCGCCGGCAGGTCCGCGACCGTGTCGATGATATGGTCGGCGCCAGCGGCCTTGAGCTTGGCCGTCACGCGCTCGCGGATCGCCGCGACTTCGAGCGGATCCATTGCCGCCAGTTCCTCCGGCGTGTGGCCACATTCGTTGCCCGAGAGCGCGACGCCGACGGTGACGCAGCCCGCAGCCACACCTTCCGCGATGCCGGGCTCCGTGTCATCCACCTTGATGACGGCGGACGGCGGATAGACGACGAGGTCGATGAAGCATTTGTACATGCCGAGCGGCCCGGGGCGGCCTTCGGCAAGATCGTCGGCACAGACGAGATTGTCCGGCACATATCCCTGCTCAGCGGCAACGGGCAGGACGCGCTCCATGATCGAACGGGTGTAGCCGGTGGTCGAGCCGATCTTCATGCCCATCGCGCGCAGGGCCTCGATGGCCTCGCGGGTGCCGGGAACGAGGGTGGCGAAGTTCGCAACCACCTCCTCATTCATGGGCACGAAGACCTCGTAGACCTTGTCGACATCGGCATCGGTCGGTGCGGAGCCGTATTTCGCGGCCCAGGCCGAGGCAATCGCGGGCTCGGTCATCATCGTCTTGATGTGATCCCACTTCGGCTTGCCCATCGGGCCTCGGGCCTCAGCGATCGTCACCTCGATGCCGAATTTGGCGAAGGCCTCCACAAACACACCCATGGGGGCGAAGGAGCCGAAGTCGATTGTCGTGCCGGCCCAGTCGAAGACCACCGCCTTGAAGCGCGTCATTGTTTCTTGTCCTTTCAAGCTCCGAAGAGGGTGCCGATGGTTTCCTCGGCAATGCCGAAACAGGTCGAGGCGCCGCAGCCGGCCGTGACGACGACGATGCGGGTCGCCTCGTCCGGCGCGTCGGTGAAGCGCCAGCGGTCGGCGGCGCTGGCATAGGTTCCGAGCCAGCCTTCGCTGACCCGGTAGTCGCCGAGATCGAGCACGGCTTCCATCTCGTCAAGGATGAGGCGGTTGACCTCGTCCGGCATGAAGGGGTCGGGCGTTTCGCCATAGTGGTGACTGTCGCCGACGACCAGCGAGCCGTCGGCGGACTGGACCACGATGAGGTGGACGCCGTTCTCGCGCTGGACTGACTGCTCGGCATCGAGCCGGGTCTTCAACGCGGCAGCTTCCGGCAGGTCGGCGTAGCCATGATAGCGGGCAAGGCCGAGGTCGGACATCACCGCCGCGCCGAAGCGGACGGGCTTTTCCGGCGTCACGCGCAGCATGTGTAGCTTGCAGCGGGTCGGCGCATAGGCGGCAATACGGCCGGGAAAGAGCGAGCGGAAATCGTCGCCGGGGCAGACGATCACCGTCTCGGCGCGGATCGTCCCACGAGAGGTTTCAAGCTTCGGCGTTTCGATGGCATGGACGGCGGTCGACCAGAGGAAGTCGATGCCCTGGGTTTCCGCCAGCCAGCGGGCGAGGGCGGGCAGGGCGTCGCGCGATTCCACCCGTAGTTCATGCGGCGAATAAAGCGCGGCCGTGATCTCATCCGCGCGCAGGGCGTCGACGTGGTCGGCGGCTTGCCGGGGCGTGATCCGGCGGCATTCGGCGCCCATCTCGGTCCTGAGGAAGGCATCGATCACGGCTTCCGCCTCGGGGCGGCGCGCCGTCATGACAAGGCCCCGGTGCAGGACGGGGATGCCCGCCGCCTCCGAGACCTCGGCCCAGACATCGCGGGCGCGCCGGGCCATCTGCCAGCAGTCGCCCGCCGCCTGCCCGGTGACGGTCACGAAGCCGAAATTGCGGATCGACGCGCCATTGGCCGCTGCGTCGCGGTCGATGACGACCACCTTCTTGCCGCGCCGGCTGGCCACAAGCGCATGGGCGAGGCCGACGATACCGGCTCCGACAATCGCCACGTCGTAGGTCATTCTGGTTCTAGTTCCCGCCCTTGAGATTGTCCGGAGCAAACACCCCGCCGAAGGGAGAGGCCGGTTTGGCCGGTGCCTCTCCACCCTTCAGGTTGCCGGGGGCGAAGACGCCGCCGGGGGACGCCGGCTTTGCCGGGGTCTCGCCGCCCGTCAGGTTGCCCGGCGAGAAGATACTGTTACCAGGTTTCCCGGGTGTGACAGTCGGCTCGCCGGTGGACGGCGCGGTCTCGTCGGCTGGAGCGGACTGGCGCTGCTCTTCCATCAGCTGTTCCTGGAGCGCGCGCTTTTCGTCGAGAATCCGCCTCTCGCAGACACTGGAGTCGTATGTGCCGGCCCAGGCGATCGCTCCGGCGATGAGCGCCAGCACGATGGCGGCGACCGTGCCCGGATGCGAAACGACGCGGATGAAGGGCCGGTCCATTGGCAGCGAGAGGGCCGAGGCTCTTGCCTTGCGGTCCTCGCGGCGCTTGTAGCTTTCGAAGACGATGGCGGCGGCGAGTGTGATGCCGACGATGATGACGGAAACGGCGGAGATCGAGGGATCGAGGCCGTAGCGCACCTTCTGGGCCAGAACCGTGGTGAAGGTGCTGTCAGCGACGATGGTGAAGACCGTCGTGTTGTAGTTCTCCATCGACGCGAGGAAGGCGAGCACGCCCGAGGAGGCGATGGCTGGCATCATGAAGGGCAGCAGGATCTTGGTGAAAGCCTGCGTCGGCGTCGCGCCCATGTCGAGGGCCGCCTCGGTCAATGTCGGGTCGAAGCGCTGCAGGCGGGACAGGAACACCAGCATCGAATAAGCGGAGATGAAGGTGACCTGGCCGACGACCGTGAGGAACATGCCGTCATAGAACAGCGAATTGTAGCCGGCCCCGATGGCCGTGCCGAGGCGATCCCAGAAGATGAGCGTGGACAGGCCGATCACGACGCCGGGCATCAGGATGGGCGCGATGAAGATCGCGTAGATGACCGAGCGCAGCTGGTTGCCCACCTGGCTCAGCACGATGGCGGCGGCAAGGCCGATCGGGATCGCGACGATGACGACGCCGATGCCGATGACGAAGGAATTGCCGAGACCGGCCAGAAGCTTTTCGTCGGCGAGGAGCTTGGAAAACCAGTCGGCGGTGAGGCAGTCCCACGGCGAGATGCGCGGGAAACTCGACGAGTTGAAGGCGGTGATCACCATCACCGCGAGCGGGCCGAAGAGATAGGCGAAGAAAAGCGCGAGATAGAGCGAGCCGATGGGGCCGAAGGTCCGGGCGTTGTTCATCGGCCGATCTCCCCGATCGACACCTTCAGGACCCGCATGACCAGCAGGACGAAGAGAATGCAGACGACGAGCAGGATCATGGCGTAGGCCGAGCCGCGCGGCCAGTTTCCGCCGTCGTTGAACCACTGGTAGACGATCTGGGTGAACCAGAGGCTGGACGGGCCGCCGAGGATCTGGGGTGCGGCCAGCGCACCCGCCGTCAGCATGAAGACCATGGTCGAGCCCGAGGCGATGCCGGGCTTGGCATAGGGGATGACGACGCGGCGGTGGACCTGAAGCCAGCTTGCGCCCATGTCCCGCGCGGCCTCGATCTGGTTCTTGTCGAGGCTTTCAATCGCGTTGTAGAGCGGGAAGATCATCAACAGGATGTAGGCGTAGGCAAGGCCGGCGTAGAGCGCCATGTTCTCGCCGATGAAGTCGATCGGCGCGTGCCAGAGGCCGACGCCCATGCCGAATTCGTTGATGACGCCGGTCGCGCCGAAGAGGATGCGGAAGGCGAAGGCGCGCAGGATCTCGTTGATCCAGTAAGGGACGATCAGGGCCAGGACGAGCAAACGGCCGGCACCAACTTTCGTTGCCTGCGCCATCAGGAAGGCGACCGGATAGCAGATCGCAAGGTCGATGAGGGTGACGAAGACCGCCGCCACCAGCGTCTTGACGAGAACGCCGATGTCGAGGGCGTTGAAGGTGGAGCCCGTCGCCTCGTTGCCGAGGAAGAAGAAGCGGTACTGCTCCAGCGTATATACGTCTTCCGGCCCTCCGATCTTGGGCGGCGGCAGGTTATGGCGGAAGGAAAAATCGAGCATCGTGAGCTGCGGTAGCACCACGAGCACGAAAATCCAGATGGTGACCGCCGTCAGCAGATAGATGGCGACGGGCAATCCGTTGCGGTCGACGAAGCCGGAAAAGAAGCTCTTGAGGCTACCCATGCTCGTCTCCCTCAGGCGCTGGCGAGATCGCCCGCCGGAAGGGCGATGGCGGTCTCGGGCGAGAAGGAGATCGTGAGTGCGTCGCCGGGGCTGGAACCGGCGTGGCCGTTGCTGACCTGGGTGACGCGGATTTCGCGCTCGGCCACCTTGACGATCAGGTGGCGTATCTGACCCTCGAATTCCTCGCGAAGGATTGTCGCGCCATAGCTGTTGGCAGCATTGCCGTTGTCGGTCCCAATCCCTTCTGGGCGCACGAAGACATGGCAGTCGGCGCCGACCTCCAGCTTGCGGCCCGCATTCTCGCCGGGAGCGACCTTGATCGGAGCGCCGAGCCCCGCGTCGATGGTGAGCCGGTCGCCAGCCTTTTCCAGCACCTTGCCGGGAAGGGCGTTGTTCTCGCCGACGAAGCTTGCCACGAAGCTCGTCGCCGGGCGGTCGTAGACGGACTTCGGATCGCCGACCTGCTCGATCTTGCCGCGGCTCATCACCGCGACGCGGTCCGACATGGTGAGCGCCTCGCCCTGATCGTGGGTGATGTAGATGAAGGTGAGGCCGACCTGCTTCTGGATGGCGCGCAATTCGCGGCGCATGTGCTGGCGCAGCTTGAGATCGAGCGCCGACAGCGGCTCGTCGAGGAGGAGGATATCCGGTTCGACGGCGAGCGCGCGGGCGATCGCGACGCGCTGCTTCTGACCGCCGGACATTTCGCTGACCTTCTTGTCGCCCTGACCGGGCAGGGCGATCAGCTCCAGAAGCTCGTCGGCACGCTTGCGGCGCGCCTTCTTGTCGACGCCGCGCACCTCCAGCGGAAAGGCGATGTTTTCGGCGACGGTCATCAGGGGAAAAAGCGCGAGATTCTGGAAGATCAGCGCCGTCGAGCGCTTGTTGGGACCGATGCCCTTCATGTCCTGCCCGCCGATGCGGATCTGGCCCCAGCTCGGGTCCTGAAAACCGGAGATGCAACGCAATAGCGTGGTCTTGCCGCAGCCCGACGGGCCGAGGAAGGAGAAGAATTCACCGCCCGCGATCGTGAGATGGGCATCGTCGACGGCCGTGTAGTTTCCGAAGGTTACGGAAACATGGTCCAGCGTGATGTCTTTGGTCATCCAGCCTCCGGGGGCAAAGGGGGTCGGGATCGGAACGCGGGTGCGTCCATCGTCCAGCGCCAAGCAATTGCCGCGCCGGTTGAGGCAGGAGACGTCGCCTCGGTGGCATGCAGCCGTGGAGGCCGCATGCGCCCTGTCCAGCGCCGGCTGCATGTCTTCGGGAAACGGCCAGAACCATGCGATCGGCTGGCCGAGGGGAGGCGCACCGGTGTCGGTGCTGCGTGGCTGCCGGTCACATTGCCCAGAGAACGGGCAGGCCCCGGTGCCGCTTCCTGACACCGG
Source organism: Hartmannibacter diazotrophicus (assembly GCF_900231165.1). Lineage (GTDB taxonomy): Bacteria > Pseudomonadota > Alphaproteobacteria > Rhizobiales > Pleomorphomonadaceae > Hartmannibacter > Hartmannibacter diazotrophicus. Next base: position 3,536,532 of record NZ_LT960614.1, on the reverse strand, counting down.
GGCCTGGCACCGTCAGGCGCTCGTGAACTTGTTCACGAATTCCGTGCGGGCATCGGCGTACCACTGCGGTTCGGCCGGCCAGGGGTTGAGGTTTTCCAGCGCGGCGCCCGGATAGGCCTCGGCGAAATTCTTCGCGTAGGAGGCGCCGGCGAACTTGTCGGCGCCATTGACCGGCGAATTGTAGCCGTGATGGTCGATGGCTTCGCCGGCGTATTCCGGGTTGTAGGCGTATTTCAGGAACTCGTAGATCTGGTCGATGTTCTCGGCGCCGGACGGGATCGCCATGCCGTCGACCCAGGCCATCGCGCCCTCAACCGGAGCGGCATACATCACCGGCTCGCCGGAGTTCTTCAGCGCCAGCGGCGGTCCGTCCCAGGTCTGGCCGACGATCACGCCCTCGTTGAGGAGGCCGTTCTTCTGGGTGTCGGCGTCGTTCCAAAGAACCTTGATGTTCTTCTTGCGGGCGATGCACCAGTCGGTGATCTTGGTCCAGATCGGGGTCATGTCCTCGATCGACTTGTAGGCCTTCCAGACGGAGCCGGGCTCAAGCTCGCCGATGGTCTCCATGTAGAGGCCGGCGCCAAGCATCATGGAGTGGCCGCGACCCATGGTCTTGCCGGCGTTCTCGTCCTTCCAGACGTCGCCGTAGCTCGGCAACTCGCCGGCTGGCTTGAACTTGTCGGTGCGCCAGGCGATGCCCTCGGTGCCCCAGATGTGCGGAACCCAGTAGATCGCGCCGTCGGTGAAGGCCCAGTCGGTGGAGCCGATCTTGGCCATCGCCGGGTTGACCTTGTCGATCTCGACCTTGGACATGTCGAAGGGCTGCAGCAGTTCCAGCGGCTGCCACTGCAGCGAGCGGTTGTTGGTCGGCGAGCAGATGTCGAAGCCGCGGCCCTTGGTGGCCTTCAGCTTGTTGATGATCTCCTCGTTGGAGCCGACGCCGGTGTAGTTGAGCTTGATGCCCGTGCCGTCCTGGAACGTCTTGATGAAGGTGTCGGGCAGGTAGTCGGACCACATCAGGATGTTGATCTCGCCGGAGGAGGCGAGGGCCTTCGAGCTGATGATCGCCGGCATCGCCAGCGCCGCGCCGGCCGCGACGCCGCCCTTGAGAACAGAGCGCCGCGAGGCCGACCTGTTCGAAATCCTGTCACTCATGCTGTTCCCCTTTTTGGATGGCCCCGCGCCATTCCGGTCTGTCGGAGCATGCTCGATGCTGCTTGTGGCCGAGCGCGTGCGTGATCCCCCCGCGCCCACATGCCGCAATGCAAAAAGGCTATTTCGGCGGACCTGCGGCTTCATAGATCCAAAGGCGAATTTCTATGGTGCCAGATAGCCCCAAATGCCATAAAAGCGGGCGTGGACCTTTCTTGTGCAGACCCTTGGCGGCAGCAACCCGGAATGCCCGTTCTCAATTCCCATCTCAAGGCGCCGATGACCACCGAGCGCACGCTGCAGCAGCAGGTGCACGAGCGTCTCGTCAAGGCGATCCTGCAGGGGGCGCTGAAGCCGCACGAGCCGCTGCCGTCGTCGCGCGAGTTGTCCGAACAGTTCGGCGTCTCGCGCAATACGGTCGTCCTCGTCTATCAGCGGCTCGTCGACGACGGGTATCTCACCCCGGTGCCGCGCCGGGGGCATTTCATCAACGAGCAGTATATCAAGCAGCAGCTCAGCCTTCGCGGCGACACCCGCACCGCCTCCCTGTTCGAGCCGGAGCAGAATGCCGGGATCTGGGAGAAGCGCTTCGCCATCCGCCCGACGGCCTGGCAGAACATCACCAAGCCGGCCAACTGGCGCGACTATCCCTATCCCTTCATCTACGGGCAGGTCATCCCGGACAAGATTTCGGCGGCGCGCTGGCGTGACTGCAGCCGGTTTGCCGGCACTAGCCGTCATGTCGCCGCTTGGGTGACCGATCAGGTCGACAGCGACGATCCGATACTGGTGGAGCAAATCCTGACCCAAATCCTGCCCGGCCGCGGCATCAAGGCGAGCCCGGAGGAGGTGATCGTCACCGTCGGGGCGCAGAACGCGATCTATCTGGTGGCGTGCCTGCTGACGCAGGCCTCGACGGTCGTCGGCATCGAAAGTCCCGGTTATGTCGATGCCTTCAACATTTTCCGCAGCACCGGCGCGAGCCTGAAGCCGCTCAGGATCGATGCCAGCGGTCTCGTTCTCGGCCAGCAACTGGACGGCTGCGACCTCATCTATGTCACGCCCTCGCATCAGGCGCCGACCAGCGTCACGCTCGGGCTCGACCGCCGCCTCAAGCTGATCGAGCAGGCGCGGGCGGACGATTTCCTCATTCTCGAGGACGACTACGAGCACGAACTCAACTATCTCGGCGCCCCGCATGCAGCGCTGAAGAGCTACGACAACGCCGACCGGGTGATCCATGTCGGCAGCCTCACGAAGACATTGTTTCCGGGTCTCAGGCTCGGCTTCATCGTGGCGCCGCGCGCGGTCATCTCCGAGCTTCGCGCGCTTCGCCGCCTGATGTATCGCCACCCTTCCGCGCTCGACCAGCGGGCGATGGCGATCTTCATCGCGGAGGGGCATCTGGACGGTCACATCCGGCGGGCACGCACGCAACTGGCCGCGAAATGGTCGCTGATGCTGAACGAGATCTCGCGCCGGATGCCGGAGATCTATTGTCGCGAGACGTCGGGCGGCTCGTCGCTGTGGCTGACGCTGCCGAAGGGCGTCGAGAGCTGGACGGTGCAGAAGGAGGCTGCCCGGCGCGGCGTGCTGATCGAGCCAGGCGACGTGCATTTTCTTGGCGATCTGCCGGAGCGGCGATCGATCCGGGCCGGCTTTGCGGCCATCGACAAGGACAAGATCGCGACGGGGATCGGGCTGCTGGCCGAGGCCATTGCGGCGAGCCGGCAATAGAAGCTGCCTGATTCAGGCGATCGGCCCCTCGGCTTCACCCTCGTCCTTCGAGACAGTCGCGCTGCGCCTTCCTCAGGATGGGGGTGAAGAGCAAGGCCGCCTCGGACATGGCTCCATTCTCAAAGGCCTCATCCTGAGGAGGCCCGCGAGGGCCATCTCGAAGGATGGGGCCGGGTGCCTTGGCCCCTCAGACGCTGCGGCCGAGCACCGACCGCAGGATATCGGTCATCGCCGCGATCTCTTCTTCGGTCACCGTGAGAGCCGGCGCGAAGATCAGCGCGTCGCCGGTGGCCTTTAGATGCAGGCCGGCCTTGAAAAGCTCGCGCTGGGCCCAGCTTCCCTTGGCGCCGGGAGCCGCGCCGGGCGTCAGCTGGATGCCGGACATCATGCCGTAGCCGCGAAGGTCGGAGACGTTAGGCAGGTTGCGCAGCGAGAAGACCGCGTCGAGGAAGGTGTCGGACATCGCCTTGGCGCGGGCGAAGAGGCCGTCACGCTCGTAGATGTCGAGGGTGGCGATGCCGGCGGCGCAGGCGACCGGGTGGGCGGAATAGGTGTAGCCGTGGAAGAATTCCGGCCGGTCGCCATTGGCCGCCTTGTAGACGACGTCCTGGATGGCCGAGGTCGTCGCCACCGCGCTCATCGGCACGCAGCCGTTGGTGAGCGCCTTGGCCATGGTCATGACGTCGGGCGTGACGCCAAATTCCTGGGAGGCGAAGGCCGATCCGGTGCGCCCGAATCCGGTGATGACCTCGTCGAAGACGAGCAGGATGCCGTATTTGTCGCAGGTGGCGCGCAGCTTCTGGAGATAGCCCTTCGGCGGGACGATGGTGCCGACGGAGCCGGCGATCGGCTCCACGAAGACCGCCGCGATGGTCTCGCCACCGTACGTCCTGCAAAGCTCCTCAAGATCGTCGGCAATGTCCGCGCCGGTCTCCGGTTGACCGCGGGTGTAGCGCTGCTCTTCCGTCCAGGTGTGGCGCATGTGGACGACGTCGCAGGTGACGCCCGAGAAGTCGCGCCTGTTGTTGACCATGCCGGCGAGTGACGTGCCGCCGAGGTTGACGCCATGATAGGCCCAGTTGCGCGAGACGAAGCGCGTGCGCTGGCCTTCGCCCGCCGCTCGGTGGTAGGCGAGGCAGAGCTTCATGGCCGTATCCACGGCTTCCGAGCCGGAGCCACCGAAGAACACGCGGTCGAGGCCTTCCGGCAGGATCTTGGCGAGCTTTTCGGCGAACTTGAAGGAGATCGGAGCGGCGCGCTGGAAATGCGGCGTGTAGTCGAGCGTCTTCAACTGCTCATAGACGGCTTCGGCGATCTCGGTCCGGCCATGGCCGGCGGCGCAGCAGAAAAGGCCCGACGCGCCGTCGAGGATCTCCTGGCCTTCCGGCGTCCAGTAGCGGCGGCCCTCGGCCCGCTCGAACATCTGCGGTTCTTCGTGGAAGAGGCGGTTGTTGGTGAAGGGGAGCCAGTGATGGTCCATGTTCAGCGGGGCGTTCATGATGTGGCCTCCAGAGCGATGTCTTTGTTAAACGGCTAGCTTCTCCGGTGGCCCGGGCGCTAGGTCCACGGACAGGAATCGATGGTGCCAGCGAACCGTCTGGAACCATGAATGGAGCCCGTCTGGACCTATGGGCAGTCCAGAGCCGACGGTATGACGGCATCGAACGGGCCGGGTGTCGCTCCGCCCTCGGCATCATCCCCCGCAACTCTCCGGAAGACATTCATGGCCCTTGCGGTCGCGGCCTTCGTCACGGTTCTCGCCGCCGCATTTCGCGGCATCACCGGCTATGGTTATGCCCTGATCGCCGCGCTCGGCCTTGCCGCCTTTCTGGCGCCGACCGAACTGGTGCCGCTCATCCTCGTCAACGATCTTGCGATCACCGTGCTCATCCTGCTCGATCGCAAGCATGGCGCCGTCGACTGGTCCGTCGCCGGATGGTTGCTCGCGGCCGGATTTGCCGGCGCGATCGTCGGAGGCACCCTTTCGGGTTTCCTGGACGAGGCGACGGCCCGCATGCTCATTGCCGCTGTCGTTCTCGTTGCCGCGCTGGTCGCCCTCGTGCGCGAGCCGCCGGCCTTTCTGGCAAGCCGCGGCTTCGGCGTCGCGATCGGTTTCGTGGTCGGCGTGGCGCTCGGCGCCTTCGGTGTCGGTGGCCCGCTGATCGCCGCCTGGATCCTTGCCGGCGGCACGAAACGGCAGGCGGTGCGCGGCACGCTCGCCGTCTTCTTCGGCGCGGTCGACCTGTTCGGGATCGCGACCCATGCCGCGCTCGGTCACATCGGCTCCGAGCTCTTCACGCTGCTGCTCTTCTGCCTGCCGCTGACGCTGGCCGGATACGGCATCGGCTATGTCGTGCACAAGCGGCTCTCCCCCGCCGCCTGGCACCGGATTTCCACCGGCGGACTGGTCGCCATCGCTCTTGTCGGTGCGATCCAGACCGCGCAACTCCTCATCACCTGACAGACAACCGGGAGGCTTTCATGTCCAAAATCGCCCTGATCACCGGAGCGTCCGCCGGCTTCGGCACCGCCATCGCCCGCCGTTTTGCCAAGGAAGGCTGGACGCTGATCTTGACCGGCCGGCGGCAGGACCGTCTCGACGCCCTCGTCGAAGAGTTCGGCGGCCGGGAAAAAGCCTTTCCGCTCTGCTTCGACATTCGCGACGAAGCAGCGACCCGCGCGGCCCTTGAGAGCCTGCCGCCGGCATTTAGCACAATCGATGCGCTGATCAACAATGCCGGTCTAGCGCTCGGCACCGGGCCGATCCAGGAGTGCGACCTCGATCAGTGGAAGACGATGATCGACACCAACGTGACCGGGCTCGTCACCATCACGCGTCTGCTCATCGACGGGATCATCGCGCAGGGCGGCCTGATCGTGAACCTTTCGTCGATTGCCGCCCATTGGCCCAACCGGGGCGGCAATACCTATGCCGGCACCAAGGCCTTCGTGCGCCAGTTCTCGCTTGGCCTGCGGTCCGATCTTCACGGAACGGGTGTGCGCGTCACGTCGATTGAGCCCGGCCTGTCGGAGAGCGAATTCACCATCGTGCGGACCGGCGGCAGCCAGGAAGCCTATGACAAGCTCTATGGCGGTGCCGACGCCTTGCAGCCGGAGGACATCGCCGAGACAATCCATTGGGTCGCCTCGCTCCCGGCCCACGTGAACATCAACAGCATCGAGATCATGCCGGTGAGCCAGTCCTGGGCGCCGTATCAGGTCCACCGCAAGCCCGCCGCGTCCTGACGGACCGGCGGTGCGGCCTCAGTCGCTTTCCTTTTGCGCGTTCCACAGGATCGCGACGCCGATGAGCGCGGAAAGGATGGAGGCGGCGAAGATCGCGATCTTTGCGGCGGCGAAATCGGCCGGCACGGGGAAGGCCTCGCCGGCGATGAAGAGCGACATGGTGAAGCCGATGCCGGCAAGCGCGCCGGCGCCCACCAGCTGACGCCAGGAATATTCCGCCGGTTTGACGGCGATGCCCATTCGCACCGCGAGGGCGGCGGCAAGCGTCAGCCCAACCGGCTTTCCGACGCTGAGGCCGAGGACGATGGCGAGGAACATCGGTAGGTGGCCATTCCAGGCGCTGCCCGAGAACTCGACGCCTGCGTTGGCGAGCGCGAACAGCGGCAGGATGGCGAAGCTGGACCGGACGACCGCATGGCGCAGCAGGCGGGCTGAGGGCGACTCCAACCGGTCGTGGATCGCATCGAGCGAGCGCAGGGCCGGGGAGGAGGGGCCATGGCGCAGGACCTCGCGGCCCTGCAGCGCCTCGGCCGAAATGATCGTCGTCGCCTGCACCATCAGCGCGCGGTAGTTGGGCGGCTGCCGCGCGGGGATGAAGAGCGCCAGGATCACGCCGGCCAGCGTCGCATGCAGGCCCGAGGCATGGACGAAGGCCCAGAGCACGAGACCGACGAGCATGTAGGGGGCGACGCGGTAGATCCGCATCTTGTTGAGAAGCGCAAGAGCGCCGGTGGCGAGAACCGCGCCGGCCATCGGCATCAGATGCAGGTCGGAGGAATAGAAGACCGCGACGACGAGAATGCCGCCGATATCGTCGACGATGGCGGCGGCGGTGAGAAGGACGCGCAGTTCGACGGGCACCCTTCGGCCCATCACGACGATGAGCGCCACGGCGAAGGCGGTGTCGGTCGCCATCGGAATGCCCCAGCCCGCCTGCCAGGGACCGGCGGGAATGATGGCGAGATAGATGAGAACTGGCACGACCATGCCGCCGAGAGCCCCCGCAATCGGCAGGGCCGCCGAGCGCTTTCCGGCGAGGTGACCGACGGTGAACTCGCGCTTGATCTCGAGGCCGACGACCAGGAAGAAGAAGGTCAAGAGGCCGTCGTTGACCCAGTGGAGCAGCGAAAGGCCGAAATAGGCGTCGTTGAAGGCGAGACCGAATTCGTGGTGCCAGAAATTCTCGAAGGCCGGACCTGCGGGGGAGTTGGTGGCGACGACGGCGATGATCGTTGCCAGCAGGAGAAGCAGACCGGCTGACGGACCCCAGCTCACGAAATCGAGGGCCGCCGTCTGCACGCGGTGGCCGAGGCGGCCGACCATGGCGTCGGCGAGCGAGTTCTCATCCCACGGGCCATCGTAGCGGCGGCTGTTGATGAAGAAGGTGGGCGTGAACATGACGCCGCTCGCCCGGGCGCTGCGCTCGTCCGCCTCGACGCGGGCCCGCGCCCGTTCGACGGCGTCGTGGTCCTCGCGCGCCTCCTCGTCCTCGATCCCGAGATCGAGCGCGACCGCGGCAAGATCCTCTTCCGTCAGGTCGTGCGACCGCGTCATCAGCTTGATGTGGGCGTTCCAGAAGCTTTCCGGGTCGGGCGCGCGCTCGACGAGTTCGGCCGCCCGGCGGGCAAGGTCGATGCCGGTGAGGGGGCGATGGCGGAAGACATAGCGCATCCGCTCGCCGAATTCGTCGCGCAGTTCGGCGATCCGCTCGTTGGCGGCGCGGCAGTGCGGGCAGGCATAGCTGCCGTATTCGACCAGCGTGATCTGCGCATCGGCATGCCCAAGGATATGGTCTCGGGTGTCGTCGACGGCGCGGTCAAGGCGGTTGGTCAGGGACGCAGAATTCATCCGGGCTCCAGGGGCGGCAATGAAGCAGGGATATAGAGAAGGTTCCCCTGGTTTCGTCAATGCATTCGGTTGGCTTGAACACAGCTTCCGCAGGCCCTGACCGAGGGCCGGGTGGCCCTCGGCCAATCGTGTTGCTCAGACCAGGCCGCCGTTGGCGCGCAGGGTCTGGCCGTTGATCCAGCCGCCGTCCGGGCCGGCGAGGAAGGCGACCGCGCTGGCAATGTCCTCCGGTTCGCCGAGCCGTTCCAGCGGCGCCATCCTGGCGAGTTGATCGATCAGTTCCGGGCTCTTGCCGTTCAGGAACAGCTCCGTTGCGACCGGGCCGGGGGCGATGGCGTTGACCGTGATGTTGCGGCCGCGCAGTTCCTTGGAGAGGATCGCGGTCAGGGCTTCGACGGCCGCCTTCGTCGCCGTGTAGACGCCATAGCCGGGCAGCTTTGTGCCCACGACCGACGTTGAGAGATTGACGATCCTGCCACCGTCCTGCATGCGCCGGGCCGCCTCGCGCAGGGTGTTGAAGGTGCCCTTGAGGTTGATGTCGACGATACTATCGAAGAGCGCATCTGAACTTTCCGCTACCGGGGCAAGCTGCATGATGCCGGCCGAGTTGACTAGCACCGAAGGGATGCCAAGGGCCTCCTCCGTGCGGTCGAAGAGGGCGGCGACCTCCGCCGGGTTGCTGACGTCGGCCTTTGCCGCAAGCGCCCGTCCGCCGGCTGCCTCGATATCAGCGACGACCTCGAGGGCTGCCTTTTCGTTGCCGGCATAGTTGACGACCACTGCAAAGCCATCGGTCGCGAGCCGCCTGGATATCGCGGCGCCTATGCCGCGCGACCCGCCGGTCACGATTGCGATTTTCTGGTCCGGGTTGCTCATGTCTCATCTCCTTCGATTGCGTGGGGCGGCCAGTCGCTGGCCGTTGCCCGGAAGATGGACTGCGGAGTATGATCGGACAATTGACTTAAATTCGGCTTCTCTGTTCGGAAATTTCGGATAATGGATCGTATCGACGACATGCGCCTCTTCATCCGGGTGGTGGAGACGCGGAGCTTTCGCGGGGCGGCACGGGATTTGGGATTGCCGGCCTCCACGGTGACCGATGCGGTGAAGCGGATGGAGGCGCGGCTTGGCGTGCGGCTGCTGGAGCGGACGACACGCGTCGTCGCGCCAACGCTGGACGGCGAGGCCTGGTACCGGCGCAGCCTTCGGATCGTCTCGGAGATGGAGGATGCGGAGGCGGCCTTCCGGTCGGGGCCGCCAAAGGGCCGGCTTCACGTCAATGCCCACGGAACGCTGGCGCGACATTTCCTGATCCCGCGCCTGCCGGATTTTCTCGAACGCTATCCGGAGATCGACCTGCTTTTTTCGGAGGGGGACCGCATCGTCGATCTCGTCCGCGAGGGCGTCGATTGCGTGGTGAGGGCGGGCATTCCGGCCGATAGCGACCTGATCGCACGCCGGCTCGGCACGCTTGCCGAGATCACCGTGGCCTCGCCGGACTATCTCGCCCGACACGGCGTTCCGAAGCATCCCGACGACCTCGATGGCCACAGGATGGTCGGCTTCCTGTCGTCGCGGACGGGCGCGCCGCTGCCGCTGGAGTTCGACTTAGGCGAGCGGGTGATTGAGCGCCGCCTGCCGGTGTCGGTGATGTTCACGGCGGCAGAATCCATGGTCGCGGCCGCCCGGCTCGGCCTCGGCCTGATCCAGGTGCCGCGCTACCGTCTCGATGCGGATTTGAAGGCCGGGACGCTTGTCGAGGTGCTGGCGTCGACACCGCCGACGCCGACGCCCGTTTCGGCGCTCTATCCGCGCGACCGGCAGCTGTCGCCGCGGGTGCGGGTCTTTCTCGACTGGCTGCGCGAGATCGATTTCGCGGCGGCCGGTTAGCGCAAAGCTTTTATTTTGTCGCGAATCCGGACGGAAAACCGGTTCCCACCCTCATCTTCACGAGGGCATGCTTTTCCTGGATTTGCTCAGGCGCCTGCCGACACCACCTTCGACATCACATACTGCGCGAATTCGAAGTTCGGGCGTTCCAGATGCGACAACTGGCCCGGCTCCGACATGCGGCTGCAAAGGCCGCGATAGACCCGTTCGGTGCAGCCGCGATCCTCGACGTTGACGTCATCCAGCAGCGCCTTGACCTTGGCGAGATGCTCGGCCGCCTCCGGGTCGCCGAGGTAGTCGGTCGACATGCCGCCGCCATAGATGATCTTCACGCCCCCCGGTCCATCGGGATGGAGCGAGAGATACCAGAAGTAGCCGGGCGTCAGGGTGATGAAGAGGGCCGGGTAGATGGACAGCAGCCAGGTGCGGCGGCGCTCGTCGCCTGTGAGCTTCGTGTTCTTCGGGTGGGCGAGGGCCAGCGGGATCGAGTCGTCCTTCAGGATCCAGTGGTAGTTGAAGGTCTCGAAGCCCGGCGGGCAGTGCATCTCTTCCAGCTTGGAGGAATGACCGATGGTGCCGGAGTGGCAGGCCGGCAGGTGGTAGCTCTCCATGAAATTCTCGCCGAGCACCTTCCAGTTGGTGTCCCAGCGATGTTCCTCGCGAAACGTCTCGCGATAGTCCGTCATGTCGAGGTTACCGAGAAGCTCGGCGACCTGACCGAACTGCTCGCTGGTCGGCTTGGCGTCCGGATCAAGGCTGACCATGATCCAGCCCTGCCACTCCTCGCAGCGGACGGGGGGCAGGCGGTGGTCCTCGCGGCGGAAGTCGGTGTTCTGGTTCATGGCCGGGGCGCCGCGCAGGCGACCGTCGAGGCCATAGGTCCAGGCGTGATAGGGGCAAACGAGGGCCTTGGCGTTGCCGCAGCCTTCCATGATGGTCGACATGCGGTGGCGGCAGACATTCGACATCGCGCGAAGCTGGCCGTCGCCGTCGCGCAGGATGATGATCGGCTCGCCGGCGATCTCCATCGTTCTGTAGTCGCCGGGCTTTTTCAGGCTGTCGGCGCGTCCGGCGCAAATCCATTCGCGGGAGAAGATCGTTTCGAGTTCCGCCTTGAGGAAGGCTTCGGTCGTGTAGACGCTCTTCGGCATGGCGTGGGCCTGCTCGAAGGGCGTGGAGACGTTTTCGGAAAGCTCTTCGATCGGGTTCGTGCGAATGTTCATGATCGCTCCGCCTCTTGCCTGCCCGAAGCCACCGGCGATCGAGGAAACGATGGGGCCGATGCCTGCCAAAGCAATTGTATAGGCATATTGTTAGAGCATTGCCGGCCGGTGGTCCATGGCTTTGACAATCGCTTTCGGTCCGGGACGGGTCAAGGAGCGAGCGTGCGATATCCGCGCGCGAAATAGCTCAATCCGCCGGATGGCTGCCCAAGGCCGATGGCGACGACCTCGCCATAGAAGACATCGTGAGTGCCGACGCTGTGACGGGCCGTCACGCGGCAGGCGAAGGAACTGAGGGCGCCGACGAGCGCGGGGGAACCGGTGGCAAGATCGTACCAGTCCCCGGCGGCAAAGCGTTCGTCCATAGCCGTCTTGCCGCCGAAGGCCGCCGCCACCGCCTCCATGTCGGCCGCCAGCGTGTTGACGCAGAATTGCCCGTTGGCGACGAGCGCCGGATAGGCGGCCGTTGTCCGCTTGACGCAGACAAGGAGTGTCGGCGGTGTATCGGTGACGCTCGACACCGCCGTTGCGGTCATGCCCGCGCGGCCGGCCGGTCCGTCGGTGGTGATGACATGCACGGCGGAGGCAACGCGCGCCATGGCCTCGCGGTAGGCCTTGTCGTCCGGCGCGCGAAGGATGTCGGCGTCTTCCACGAAGGAGGTGGGGAGGGCGAGGGCTGGCTGGGTCATGCAACGATCTTTCGCGACTGGACAGGCTGGGATGCGATTTCGAGCGTATGCAAAAATCAGCAAAATGCATGCCGATTGGTAGCGATCCATCGGCACGGGAGAGGTGCCGTTTCGGCATTGGGGGAGCGGAATGGGAAACGGCTGGAGTGGTGGATGGGGCCGAAATGCGCGGGCAATGCCGCGTCAGCGCCGGAATCCCGGTCTCGCTCTCGGTCCTCGCGGACCTGCGTTCTGCGTCCGTCCGGCCATGGTGTAGGCCTGAGTCGGTGACGGTTCCGGGCGATAGGACGCCGCAGACCGTGCCGTTCGGCGACCGGGCAAGCGCCGTGCGGTTGCGCATTTAATATGCATATGAAAACATAATGTGTGCAAATTTCTAATTTATGCATGCAAATAAGAATCGCAGTGAAATCCATTCGGCGAATGGGATTTTCATAAGTATCTGTTTTGTATTGATGAAATTGGGCTTCTTTCGCCTTTTTCGAAGGTTGCGGTTGCCCTGCGCGTGCGGGAGGCTTGGCATATGTCTTGCTGACCCGAATTGGTGCCCGCCGGTCGTGGTGGGCGCTTGGGATCGAGACCCGGGGTCGGTTGGCGTGCAACACGCCGGGCCGGGTTCATGCGGGATATAGCGAGTGACACATGTCATGCATGTCGTTGGCGCAATGCCGGTTCCGGCCTTGCGTGCGGCATGTTCCAGAGGAGACAGGATTGTGAGCGCAGTGATGGCGAACCGGCCGGAGGCCATGGACGAGAGCGAATGGGATGCCCGCGTGAAGCTGGCGGCCAGCTACCGGATGGTGGCCCGTCTCGGCATGGACGATCTCATCTACAACCATATCTCGCTGCGCGTGCCCGGCCACGAGGACCAGTTCCTGATCAACCCCTACGGCCTGCTCTTCAGCGAGATCACGGCCTCCAGCCTCGTCAAGATCGACACCGAGGGCCGGAAGATCGCCGAGAGCCCTTATGAGGTGAACGTCGCGGCCTTCGTCATCCATGCGGCGATCCACAAGAGCCGGCATGACGCGGCCTGCGTGTTGCACACCCATTCCGATGCAAGCGTCGCTGTCTCGGGTCAGGACAAGGGATTGCTACCGCTCAGCCAGTTCGCGATGCGCTTTTATGACCGGCAGGGCTTTCACGACTACGAGGGCGTCGCCATCGATCTCGACGAGCAGACGCGCCTCGTGCGCGACCTCGGCAGCCACCCGGTCATGCTGATGCGCAACCACGGCATCCTGACCGTCGGGCGGACGCCGGGCGAGGCCTTCATGCTGCTCTACTATTTCGAGCGGGCGGCGAAGATCCAGCTTGCGATGCAGGCGGCTGCCCCCTCGGCCGGGCCGCTGGTGCTGCCGACGCATGAGGTCTGCGAAAAGGCGGCGCGGCAGTTCTGGGAACTCCAGGGCGACATTCTCATCCCCGGCGAGCGCGAATGGCCCGCGCTGATGCGGGATCTCGACCGGCACGACCCGAGCTACCGCACCTGACGACCGGCGGCATCGAGGCCGCAGCGTCATTCCCCGTTCTCCTGTTTCCATAGAAGTCCAAGGCTTTTTCATGCCCCGCCAGATGCACCTCGGTCTCTTCATTCTCGGCACCGGCAGCCATATCGCCGGCTGGCGCTATCCCGGCGCGGTGAAGAGTTTCCAGGATTTTTCCGCCGTTGCCGACATCGCTCGCACAGCCGAGCGCGGCAAGTTCGACCTCATTTTCATGGGCGACAATCTCAACGCCGATCCGGCCGCACATCCGTCCTATACGCTTCGGCTCGAACCCCTGACGATGCTGGCCGCCGTTGCGACGGCCACCAAGCATATCGGGCTCGGGGCCACCGTCTCGACGACCTATTCCGATCCTTTCTCGGTCGCCCGCGTCTTCGCCTCGCTCGACCATATCAGCGGCGGCCGTGCGGCCTGGAACGCGGTGACGACCGCCAATCCGGCGGCGGCGGCGAATTTCGGCACGGTCCATCCCGACCATGCCCGCCGCTACGAGATGGCCGGCGAGTTCATCGACGTCGTTACCGGCCTCTGGGATTGTTGGGAGGACGATGCGGTGGTCGCCGATGTCGAGAGCGGCGTCTACATCGATCCCGCGAAGGTCCATTCGCTGGACCATGAGGGGGCCTTCTTCAAGGTGAAGGGGCCGGTGAACATCGGCCGCGCGCCACAGGGCCGGCCGATCATCCTGCAGGCGGGCGGATCGGAGCCCGGTCAGCAACTCGCCGCGCGGACCGCGGATGTCGTCTTTTCCGTGGTGCAGGAGATCGGCGAGGCCCGCAAGGGCTACGCGTCGCTGAAGGATCGCCTTGCCGGCTTCGGCCGCGCGCCGGAGGACGTGACGGTGCTGCCGGGCGTGATGCCGGTCGTCGGGCGCACGGACGAGGAGGCCTTCGAGACGCTGGCCGTGCTGCAGGGCTTCATCGACTCGTCCAACGGCTTGGCGCTGCTCTCGGATCGCCTCGGCATCGACATGAGCGGCTACGACCTCGACGGACCGATCCCGGATATTCCGCTGCCCGACACCTACCACAGCTTCGCCAGCGTGATGCTGTCCAAGGCGCGGCGCGAAAACATGAAGCTGCGCGACCTCTACAATCTGACGGCGGCGGCGCGCGGCCACTGGGTGCTCTGCGGTTCGCCGACGACGATCGCCGACACGCTGGAGGAATGGTTCACGACCGGGGCCGCCGACGGCTTCAACGTGATGCCGCCCTTCTTCCACAAGGGGTTCGAGGATTTCGTCGACCTCGTCGTGCCGGAATTGCAGCGGCGCGGGCTCTTCCGCACCGAATACGGGGGCAAGACGCTGCGCGACAATCTTGGCCTTGCAAGGCCCGCCTGAGCGTGGAGGCGCAATGAGCGGCACGCCCGCTCCCTTCCTTGAAACGGGCAGCGGCCCGGCCGTGATCCTCATTCACGGCTGGTGCTGCGACGGCGAATTCTGGCGGCCTCAGCTTGAAGGGATTGATGGTTTCCGCCTGATCGCGCCGGAGTTTCCGCCGGGCGCGACGATCGAGGACCGCGCGGATCTGGTGCTGGGGCTCGTCGAAGAGCTGAACCTTGAGGATGTCGTGCTGGTCGGCCATTCGATGGGCGGGCCCGTCGCCATCGAGACAGCCATTCTGCTGGGGCTGTGCTGCCGAGGGATTGTCGGCGTCGACACGTTCACCGACCCGCGCTTCTATCTGCCACTCGATGCGACCGTGCGCGAGCAGCGCCTTGCCTATTTCCGCAATGCCTTCGAGGGCACGATGCGGGGGATGATCGAGACGATCACGGCGCCCGCGACGGAGCCTAGCGTGCGCAACTGGATTGCCGACCGCATGGCCTCCCGTCCACCGGCCGATGCCTTGCGTTCGCTTGCGTCCTTGCTCGACTACGATATCTCGCAGCGCTGGCCGCTTCTGCGGTGTCCGGCGGCGACCATCAACGCCGCGATGTTGATGGGGGAGGGCGACGAGAGCCTGATCCCTACGCTCACGGACCTCAAGGTGATCCGCATGGCGGGTGTCGGGCACTTTCCGATGCTGGAGGCGCCCGATGCCTTCAATCGTCTGCTCGGCGCGGCGCTCAGTCCGATGCCGGCCGAATAGCCGTCACCCCGCCTTGGCGATCGGCTCGGCGAGCTTGGCCGCCTTCTTCTTCGACGTCTTGATGATCGAGCCACGTGCGGCGATGCCGCCGTCGATGGTGACGATCGTGCCGGTGATGTAGCCGGCGCGGGGCGAGGCAAGGAAGACCATCAGGTCGGCGACCTCTTCCGGCGTTGCCGGACGGCCGCCCGGATAGTCGTCGAACAGTTCTTCCCAGCGGCTCTCGTCGCCATGGCGGTCGAAGGCGCGGCGCTTCATCAGCTTGATCATGCGATCGGTCGCGACCGGGCCCGGATTGACGCCGACGACGCGGACGCCATCGTCGAGGCTGACGCCGCCAAGAGCGCGGGTGAAGGCCATCAGCGCCGCGTTGCCGGTGGAGCCGGCGATATAGTCGGCGTCCCAGTTTTCGCCGGAATTGCCGATGTCGTTTATGATGACGCCGGAGCCCTTTTTCTGCATGCGGGCGAAATAGGCTTTGGTCAGCTCCATGTAGCCGAAGACCTTGAGCGCGAAGCCGCGACGGACAGCGGCAGGCTCCAGCGAATCGAGCGGACCGGAGGGGATGTCGCCGGCGTTGTTGATGAGGATATCGACGTCGCCGACGGTTTCGGCCAGGCTCTCCATGGCGCCGTCGGCGCCAAGGTCGACGGCATGAACCGTGACCGAAACGCCGTATTCGGCTTCGATTTCCACCTTGGCGGCTTCAAGCGCCGGGCCATTGCGGGCGGCAAGATGAAGGCTGCATCCCTCGGCGGCGAAGGCGCGGGCGGCGGAAAGGCCGATGCCCTTCGATGCCCCGGTGATGAGAACGGTCTTGCCTTCAAGGTCAAGCTTCATGGATGTCGTCCCACTTCGTGTTTTTGACGGTCAGCGTGTAAATTTCAGGCCAGCATCAGGCCCTTGGGCAGGGCGGCGATGAAGTCGGCCATGTCGTCGCCAAGCAGCATTACGTGGTCGCTGGCGGCCTTGAAGGCGCCCTCCGCGTCGGCCTTCTCGATCGCCGTCATGATCTTCTCGTGCTCGCCGATGGTGGAGGCCATGCGGCCCGGCTGGTAGGTGACGTAGCGGCGGTAGGCGGCGACGCGCTTGCGCAGGGCGCGGGTCTGCTGGGCGATGAACTGGGCATGCGAGGCGTCGTAGAGCACCTCGTGGAATTCGCGGTTGATGTCGTAGAAGCGCGATGGGTCGCCGTCTTCGAGCGCCTCGACGAGCCGGGCGTGGATCGCCCGCATTTCGGCCTTCTGGGCGACCGTGGCGCGGCGCGCGGCGAGCTTGGCGCAGAGGCCTTCCATGGCCGCCATCATCTCGAACATCTCGATCAGGACCGGGATGGAGATCGAGGCGACGGTAACGCCCTGACGGCCGCGCACCTCGACAAGGCCCATGGCGGCGAGCGCCTTCAGGGCCTCGCGAACGGGTGTGCGGGAGACCTTGAAGCGGGCGGCAAGCTCGGCCTCGTCCAGCCGTTCGCCCGGCTGCAGTTCGGCGCTGACGATCATTTCCTCAAGCTTGGCACGCAGTTCCTCCGAGCGCGTGCCGGCGCGCAAGGTTCCGGGCTCCGTGCTGGCGATCTCCAGTATCGACGCCTCAGTCATCGTTTCACTCTCTTTCGTGCCGTTCCGGTCTTTTGCGCGTCGCGCCATGGTCCGCCTGCCGTGCGAGTCTTTTCGGTCGTTTGTATGCATATATCTATTTTCTGCATGCAAGTCACCGCCACCAGACGAGGCGATTGTCGATGAGGGTGAGGACGCCGTAGAGCGCCAGGGAGCCGAGGGAGGAGAGGAAGACCGCCGCCCAGACGGCAAGATAGTCGATCTGCGCGGTAGACTGGTAGATAACCTGCCCGATGCCCGCATAGGCACCCATCATTTCCGCAACGATGACGGCGATCGTGCTGCGGGCAAGGCCGACGCGCAGGCCCGTGACGATGGCGGGCATCGCCGCCGGCAGGCGCAGGCGCCAGAGGATGCCGAGCGGTCCGGCGCCGAAGCTGCGCATGAGGTTGATGCTCTCGGCCTCGGGCTTCTTCAGGCCCTGCAGGGCGTTGAGCAGGACGGCGAAGCTGACGGCGAGGGCCGCGAGCGCGATCTTCGACGAAACGCCGAGCCCAAACCAGATCAGCGCCAGCGGCACGAAGGCGACCGAGGGCACGGAATTCAGCATGACCACGATCGGCAGCAAGGCCCGCTCCAGCGGCGGGGCGAGCACCAGGACGATGGCGAAGGCCAATCCGATGACGGAGCCGATGCCAAAGCCGCCGAGGGCTTCGCCGAGCGTGATGGCGAGTTGCGGCAGGAGCGAGCCTGATTTGAGGACCATCGTGCCGAGGATCGCGAAGGGGCCGGGCAGGACGAAGGTCGGGATGTCGAAAAGGCGCACGCTGCCTTCCCAGACGAGGAGCAGCGCGGCGAGCCCCGCGACCACGGGCCAGGCGCTCAGCGCCATATCGGTCAGTCGCCGCGCCACCATATGAACCTCCGTTCGATGAGGACGAGCGCGCCATAGAGCATGCCGCCGAGAGCGCCGCAGACGATGATGAGCAGCCAGATGCGGGGGACCTGCTCCATATACATCGCCTGGAGCAGCAGGACGCCGAGGCCGACGGTTTCGCCGAACCAGTCGCCGACCATGGCGCCGATGAGGCTGAGCGCGATGCCGAGTTTGAGGCCCACGAAGATGGTAGGAAGCGCCGAGGGCAGGGCGTATTTCCAGAAGATCTGGAAGCGGCTGGCGCCGAAGCTCTGCAACAGGTCGATCTTCTGCGGATCGGCCGACCTGAGGCCGCGCAGCGTGTTCACGGTCACGGGGAAGAAGGTGAGATAGAAGGCAATCACGACCTTGGCGAGGATGGTGTTGCCGAAGGAGATGACCACGACCGCGCCGAAGGCGATGACCGGGACCGTCTGCGAGGCAACGAAGATCGGAAAGAGCGAGCGCTCCAGGAAGCGGACATAGGAAAAGCCGGTGCCGCAGAGGAAGCCGAAGGCCGCGCCGGCGGCAAAACCCAAAAGGGTCTCGGTGAGCGTGCGCAGGAAGCTTGATGCCAGACCCGGCGCGATCTTCCAGCCGTCGGCGAGAACGGTTTGAAGCGGCGGCAGGATGCGCGGCGAGATGCCGAGCACCGGCACGACGGCGAGCCAGATGAGGGCCAGCACGAGGATGGCCATCGCAGGCGATTGGAGAAAGCCCCGGATCGTCATGAGGCGCCCGCGCTTGCAAAGCTCTTCAGGCTTTCTTCCTCGACGATGCCAAGCAGGCGGCGCTTGATCTCGATGAATTCCGGCGAGGTGATCACCTCGGCGCCGCGCGGACGCGGCAGGTCGATGGTCTCAACGGTCTTGATGCGGCCGGGACGGGCGGTCATGACCACCACCTTGTCGCCGAGGAAGATCGCCTCGTCGATGTCATGGGTGATGAACAGCACCGTGCGGCGGTGTTTTTCCCAGATTTCCAGGAGCCAGCGCTGCATCATCGCGCGCGTCAGGGCGTCGAGGGCGCCGAAGGGCTCGTCGAGCAGCATCAGTTCGCGCTCGAAGAGGAAGGTGCGCATCAGGGCGACGCGCTGGCGCATGCCGCCGGAAAGCTGGTGGGGATAGTGCTTTTCAAAGCCGGCGAGGCCGAACTCGGGGAACATCGCCTCGGCTCTTGCGCGGGCCTTGGCGCGCGGCACGCCCTCGATCTCAAGGGCAAGCGTCGCGTTGTCCAGCACCGTGCGCCAGGCAAAGAGCAGGTCCTTTTGCGGCATGAAGGAGACCTTGCCGAGCAGTTCGCCGTCGCGCTGCGGCTTGTTCTTGAAAACGACCGAGCCGTCCGAATCGGTGTCGGTGAGGCCGGCGATCATGTTGAAGAGCGTGGACTTGCCGCAGCCGGACGGGCCGATCAGCGTGACGAATTCGCCGGGCTGGATGGCAAGGTCGACGCCGGCAAGCGCCACGGTCTCGCCTGCACCTTGGCCAAAGCGCTTCCAGACATTGACCATCTCGACGAGGGGCGGGCCTACCTCGGGCTGGGCCTTTGCGATGCCGGAGGAGGGCGCCTCCTGGTCGGCGACCTCGGGCGTTGGATCGTCCATCTGCAAGGTGGCTCCTTTGAGAGCTGTCATCGTCGTTCCAGGATCCGAAAACCGTGCCAGGCGGGCGATGCGCCGCCGGCTGATCGTGTTGGGCAAGGGGCCCGCGCCATCTCGGGCACGATCCGGCGCGGGCAGTTTGGCCGGTAACAGGGGAGCAACCGGCAAAACGGTGGGCGTTTCGGAAAAGCTCAGAGCTTCTTGTTCTCGTCCGGAACCTTCTCGCCGAAGCTGGTGTCGAAGGCCTTGGAGAGATCGACCGGCGCCTTGAGAGCCTCAAACCCGAGCAGACGTTCCTGGACCGCCTCGATCGACTTCATGTCGAGCGTGCCGAGGCCGACGGTGCCGCCGAGGTTGGAGGTCATCAGCTCCTGGACCTTGTCGAGCATCAGTTCCTGGTGGGTGCGGTCGAGGCCATCGGCGGCGGCCATGATGATGTCGACGGCCTCCTTCTTGTTCTCGAAGGCGTATTTCCAGCCCTTGAGGGTGGCATCGAGGAAGGCCTGCACCATCTCCGGCTTTTCCTTGATCATCGTCTCGGAGGTGATGATCGAGTCCTGCTGGGTGGTGATGCCGCTGTCGTCCGGGATGAAGAGCTTGATGTTGTTGATGCCCTGTTCCTTCAGGGTGTTCAACTCGTTGTAGAGCGTGACGGTCGCCACGTCATACTGCTTGTCGATGAAGGGCTGCATCGAGAAGGGCTGGGAGACGATGTCGACCTCTTCCTTGGACAGGCCGTTGGCGGCCAGCACCGAATAGAGCGTGTACTGGACGCCGGTGAACCAGACGGCGACCTTCTTGCCCTTGAAGTCCTTGACCGAATTGATGCCTGAGTCGTCGTAGGTGACGAAGGCGAAGGGCGTGACCTGCTGGTCCATGCCGATGCAGACGATCGGCAGGCCCTTTTCGCGGGCATAAAGAACGCCCTCGGTGCCGCTGGCGATGCCGAAGGTGTCGTTGCCGGACCCGACGAGGGTTTCGGCATTGAGGTTCGGGCCGCCCGGATTGATGGTCATGTCCATGCCGGCTTCCTCGTAGAAGCCCTTGGCCTTGGCGACGTAGATACCGGCGAACTGGGCCTGCGGCAGCCACTTGAGGCGGACGGAGACCGCCTCCCCGGCGTGTGCGGGCAGGAGCGTTGCGACCGAGGCAATCGTCGCAACGGCGGCAGCGGCTAGGCGGCTTTTGATGGATCGCATGAAGGTCCCCTCACGTTGGCAATGCATGTCGAAATTCATGTATGCAGAAATCGCCTATCAATATGCATGCCAATCGACGGCGCGTGCCGGATTGCCGCCGGTTCTGGGCTTCGTGTGGTGGACTCGAGGCCGGTCTTCTTGCGTGCAAGGGTCCGTATCTGTGCGGAATTGACTGCCTCCTGCGCATGTGCCGCCTGAAATATGGGCATTGATTATCCAAAAATCCGTGTTTTGTATAATGAGAGTTCAAATCGGGCGCCGAACGCTTCCGCGGCGCCGTTTCTCCTGGCCGCATCGTGAACGACGACATCCTTGATTCCCTTGCCGATCTCAGCCTGATGGAGGCTGCCGGGGCGCTTCGCGCCGGCAAGACCTCGTCGCGCGCGCTGACGCAGGCGATGCTCGATCGCATCGAGCGCCATGACGGCCGGCTGCATGCCTATGTGCATGTTGCGGCCGACGCGGCGCTGGCGCGCGCCGAGGCGATGGACCGCGAGCGTGCCTCGGGGACGGATCGCGGCCCGCTGCACGGCATTCCGATTGCCGTGAAGGATGTCTTCTGGACCAAAGGCATGCCGACGCGCTTCGGCACGACGGTCTTCGACGACTGGACCGCGCCGGAGGATGCGACGGTCAT
Organism: Hartmannibacter diazotrophicus; assembly: GCF_900231165.1. Lineage (GTDB taxonomy): Bacteria > Pseudomonadota > Alphaproteobacteria > Rhizobiales > Pleomorphomonadaceae > Hartmannibacter > Hartmannibacter diazotrophicus. Next base: position 3,515,238 of record NZ_LT960614.1, on the reverse strand, counting down.
CCGCCGGCTGGAGGCGGCCGGTGCCGTTCTTCTTGGCAAGCTGACGCTGACCGAAGGCGTCTACGCGGGCTATCACCCGAGCGTCGTCGAACCGATAAACCCCTATGGCGCGAAGCACTGGACGGGCAATTCCTCGTCTGGCTCCGGCGTCGCGCTCGCCAGCCGTCTTTGCTACGGCTCGCTCGGCACGGACACCGGAGGCTCGATCCGGCTGCCGTCCGCCTGTTGCGGCGTCACCGGCATCAAGCCGACCTGGGGGCGGGTTTCGCGGCACGGTGTCTTTCCGCTGGCCCATTCGCTCGACCATGTCGGATCGATGGCCCGCACCGCGGCAGATGCGGCGGCGATCCTTTCCGTGATCGCAGGTGCCGACAGCCATGACCCGACGGCATCCGTTACGGCGGTTCCCGACTATCTTGCCGGCATCGACGGCGGCATCGCGGGCCTGAAGATCGGCGTCGACCGCGATCTTATCGCCCGCAAGGCCGACGGCGAGGTGCTGGCGTCAATCGAAGCTGCGCTTGAGGTCGTGCGCCGGCTCGGAGCACAGATCGTTCCCGTCCGTTTTCCCGAAACGGACGCCATTTTGCACGGCTGGGCGGTGGAATGCGCCGTCGAGGCGGCGCTGGCGCACGCCGACACCTATCCCGCGCGCAAGACCGACTATGGCGAGCGCCTCTCGTCCCTCCTGGAGCGTGGTCACCGCTATACGGCCTTCGATTTGGCGCGCGCGCAGGAGGCCCGCCGCCGTTTCCGGGGCGAGATGGCGGCGATGATGGCCGGGATCGATCTTTATCTCTGCCCGGCGCTGCCCGTCGCCGGTCCCAGTCTCGACTTCATGGCCTCGCTCGGCGAGGACCCGGCGGCGATCCTCGCCATCGGTCCGTTCACCGCGCCCTTCGATGTCGCCGGTCTGCCGACCATCACGCTGCCTTGCGGGCAGAGTTCGGCCGGCATTCCCATCGCCTTCCAGTTTGCCGGCAAGGCCTTCGACGAGGGCCTCATCTGCCGTGCGGGACACGCCTACCAGCAGGTGACGACGCATCACCGCCTTAGCCCTGACCTTTCCTGACGCGACGCAAGACGAAAGCCCATTCATGTCCGACATGCTTGTCCGCAACCGCTATTTCGACGACCTTTTTGCCACGCCGGATCTGGCCTGGATGGGGCAGAACACCAACCACATTCCGGCCCATCCGGCTGTGATCGAGGCGATCACGGCCTCGGTCGCGGCGCTGGAATTCAACGCCTATGCGCCGCCGCTCGGCTTTGAATCCCTGCGCAAGGCAATCATCGCGGATTTCGGCGTCGACGGCGTTGAGGCCATCGTGACCGAGGGCGGCGTCAACGCGCTCGCCATGGTGACGCGCGCGCATTGCCGCCCGGGCACGACCTTCGTGACGACCGACCCCACCTGGAAATGGCCGTGCCAGTTCGCTGAGCAGATGGGCGCCGAGGTGATCCGCATCCCGATCTACGATCCGGCCTGCAACTATCGGCTGACGCCCGAGGCGCTCGCGGCCCATGTCGATGAGCGGACGGCGATCATCTATCTCGTCGACCCGAACAATCCGCTCGGCATCACCTATCCCGGGGAGGAGATCGAGGCCTTCGCCGAGATCGCCCGCTCCTGCGGGGCGCTGCTCGTGCATGACTGCACCTACCGGGATTTTGCGAGCGATCATACGCCCGCCATCACGGTGGCGCCGGATGTCTCCATCGTTTCGATGAGCTTTTCCAAGTGGCTCGGCCTTGCCGGCCTTCGCGTCGGAGCGCTCGTTGCGCGGCAAGAGTTGCTCGAAGCCGTGGCGCCCTATGCCTCGGGGGTTCTCGGGTCCTCCGTCATCGCGCAGCGGGCCGCCGAAGCTGGGCTCCGGGTCAAGAGGGACTGGATGGCCAGTGTGCTTGCCATCGATGCCGCCAACAAGGCGATGATCCGGGGCGCCTTTGCCAAGCTGCCCGGCTTCTCGCTGCCGGTGTGGCCGTCCCAGGGCAATTTCCTGGTGATCGAGACGACGGAGAGCGGCCTTCGCCCGGAGGCGCTGGTGGCGGCCTTCTCCCGCGAGGGCGTCATGATCCGGCAGGGAAGCTACCACACCGAGACCTTCGGCGACCGCTTCATCAAGGTGTCGACGACGGTGCCCAAGGCCTGGGCGGAGAAGTTCTGCGCCGTGCTGCCCAAGGCGATCGAGACCGCGCGCACCATCAACGACGTCCAGTCGCAGTTCTGAGGAGAACGACATGTTCGTCACTGCACGCGATGGGACCCGTCTTCACGTCGAGGAAGCCGGCAGCGGCACGCCGATCCTCTTCATCCACGAGTTCGGCGGCAATCATCTCTCCTGGGAGCCGCAGCTTACTCACTTTGCCCGCAATCACCGCGTGATCACCTATGCGGCGCGGGGCTATCCGCCGTCCGACGTGCCCGAGGATATCGAGCGCTATTCGCAGCGGATCGCGGCGGAGGATGCCGTTGATGTGCTGGACGGGCTCGGCATCGACAAGGCGCATATCGTCGGCCTGTCGATGGGAGGTTTCGCGACGCTGCATGTCGGCCTCATCGCGCCGGAGCGCTGCCTGTCGCTCACCGTCGCGGGCGCAGGCTACGGCTGCGAGAAGGAGACGGAGGAGTATTTCCGGCAGGTCTCGCTCAACGTCGCCGACAATTTCGAAAAGCAGGGTTCGGAGGCCTTTGCCAAGGTTTACGCCCTCGGGGCAAGCCGGGTGCAGTTCCAGAACAAGGACCCGCGCGGCTGGCAGGCCTTTGCCGATCGCCTTGCGACCCATTCCTCGCTCGGCGCGGCGATGACCATGCGCGGCGTGCAGGCGCGGCGGCCGTCCTATTACGATCTCGAAGCCGAACTGAAAGAGATGATGGTGCCGACCCTCGTCATGGTCGGCGACGAGGACGACCACTGCCTGAAGCCGGGGCTGTTCCTGAAGCGGGTGCTACCTGCGGCGGGCCTCGCGATTCTGCCGAAGACCGGCCACACGCTGAACCTCGAAGAACCCATCTTCTTCAATCTCCTGCTGGCCGATTTCCTGGCGCAGGTGGAGGCCGGACGCTGGGGCGAGCGCGACCCGCGCGCCAATCCGGCCCAGATCATGCGGACGGACTGACCGATGACCGCCAGTCCCAGCCTTTCCGTCGATGGCGACCGGCTCTGGTTGCGCCTGATGCGCCTTGCCGAGATCGGTGCGCTGCCGGGCGGCGGGGTCAACCGGCAGGCCCTCAGCGACGGCGAGATCGAGGCCTGGCGGCTGGTGATCGGCTGGGGCAGGGCGGTGGGGCTTGCGCCATCGACCGATCCGGTCGGCAACCTGTTTCTGACACTGAAAGGGGCCGATCCGGGTGCCTTGCCCGTGCTTGCCGGCAGTCATCTCGACAGCCAGCCGACGGGTGGCAAGTTCGATGGTGCCTTCGGTGTGCTGGCAGCGCTGGAAGCCGTGACGCGGCTGCACGAGGCCGGTGTCACGCCAAAGCGGGATATCGCGGTCGTCGCGTGGATGAACGAGGAAGGCTCGCGCTTTGCGCCGGGCATGATGGGCTCGGAGGTCTTTGCCGGCGTTCGCTCGCTCGATGCCATCCGCGCCGTCGTGGATGCGGAAGGCATTGCGGTGGGCGCCGAGATCGACCGTCTTCACGCGGCATTCCCGGACGTGCCGCAGCGCGCGCTCGGCTTTCCCTTCGCGGCCTATGTCGAGCCGCATATCGAGCAGGCAACGATGCTGGAGACGGCGAACTGCCCCATCGGCATCGTCGCCGGCATTCAGGGCAAGAAGACGTGGCGGATCGTCGTTTCCGGCGAGAAGGGCCATGCCGGTACGGTTCCACCTGCGGATCGCCGGGACGCGCTCGCCGCCTTTGCCCGCATCGCCGCGCGGCTGTATGACGAAATCGGCGCTGGCGACGACGACATGCGCTTCACGATCGGCCGCGTCGTGGTCGAACCCAACGCGCCGTCGGTGATTCCCTCGCGGGTGACCTTTTCCGTCGACCTGCGCCACCCGGACAACGGGCGTCTCGATGCGGCAGGGGCCTTGCTGGAACGCATCTGCCGCGACGGCGCGGGGCGCTGTTCGGTCGATATCGTGCCGCTGGTGGACGCGCCCTCGAACGGCTTCGATCCGGTGATCGGCGATCTCATCGAGGCGTCGGCGGTTGCGCGCGGCATTGCCTTCCTGCGGCTCCTCTCGGCCGCCGGCCACGATGCCCGGCACATGGCGCCGCTGGCGCCGAGCGCCATGATCTTCATTCCCTGCCGGGACGGCGTCAGCCACGCCGAGGAGGAATGGGCCGAGCCGGAACACGTCACGGCGGGCGCAAACGTGCTCCTGGATGTCATCTCGAAACTGGCTTCGGAGTGAGCATTCCTGGCAGCGGCGAGAGCGATCCACGGTCCCGATCCTCGTTCGGACTGCATGGGTACCCGGGCTCAGTGCTCAATTTTTGATCGATCGCGACGACTGTGAAGTGAATTTCCGCGTCGTTATTTTGCTGGTGAAATAATAATTTCTGCACAATCTCGTGTATTATTGGATATATATTGTTTGACAGCTAAGGGTAATTCTCATGTTTTGAGAATTGAATCGACAAATAATTGTCACAATAGCTTTGGGAAACTGTCATCTGACATCCGTACACCTGCCTCGGTCCAATCCCTAACGGCAGGTCAAAACCATGATCAAGCAGACCCTTGCTGCAAGCCTTTCGCTTGCCATCCTGAGCTCGACGGCGCACGCCGCCACCGAAATCACCTGGTGGCATGGCATGAGCGGCCACAATGGCGACGTGATCAACGAAATCTCGAAGAAATTCAACGACTCGCAGAGCGCCTGCAGCCTGACCCCGGTCTCCAAGGGCACCTATGAGGAGGCTCTTGCCGCCGGCATCGCCGCCTTCCGCTCCGGCGAGCAGCCCAACATCCTGCAGGTCTTCGATGCCGGCGCCGCGACCATCATCAACGCCAAGGGCGCGGCCATCCCGGCGGAGGACCTGATCAAGGCCGCTGGTCACGACTTCGACCGCAACGCCTTCATCGACGGCGTGCGCTACTTCTATGCCGACAGCGACGGCAAGTTCATCGGCATGCCGTTCAACTCCTCGGCGCCGATCATGTACATCAACGACGAGGCCCTGAAGAAGGCCGGCGTCGAGGCGCCGAAGACCTGGGAAGAGTTCGAGGCGATCGCGCCGAAGCTCAAGGCCGCCGGCTACGTTCCGCTCGTCCAGTCGCAGCTGACCTGGGAGTTCACCGAGAACTTCTTCTCGCGCAACAACATCCAGTTCGCATCGAACAACAACGGCTACGACAGCGTCATCGACACGACGATCAACGTCACCGATCCGAACCACGTGATGATGTACGACAAGCTGAAGGCTTGGTCCGACGAGGGCTACTTCGGCTATTACGGCGCCGGCTGGTCGGACAACCAGAAGGTCTTCGAGGAAAACAAGGCCGCGCTCTGGATCGGCTCGTCGGGCTCCTTCGGCGGCCTGCAGAAGACCGCCCAAATGCCTTTCTCGGCAACCTTCCTGCCCTACTGGAACTCGATCAAGGGCGCCGGTGTGCACTCGTTCATCGGCGGCGCGGCGCTCTTTGCCATGGCTGGAAAGCCGGAAGCGGAAAACAACTGCACAGCCTCCTTCTTCCAGTTCCTGACCTCGCCGGAAATCCAGGTCTTCTGGCACAAGGCGACCGGCTACGTGCCGATCACCAAGGCCGCCTACGAGATGGCCAAGGAAGAAGGCTACTACAAGGAGAAGCCGGTCGCCGAAGTTGGCATCCAGCAGCTTTCGCTGCCGGGCGCCGAATGGGACAAGGGCTACCGCATGGGCTTCTACCCGCAGATCCGTGAAGTCATGGAGCGCGAGTACGGCCGTATCTTCGCCGGCGAGACCACCGTCAAGGACGCCATGGAGACGATCAAGAAGGAAGGCGACGCACTGCTCGCCCGCTTCGCCAAGACGTCTGGCTGATTACCAACCGGACTTCAATTCGGACATCCGGGCCTGCGTGCCCGGATGTCTGCCGTTTTTCTTGTGTCATCCCCGGCGAGCCGAATGTCCATTCGGCGAGGGAAGGGGATCCAGACTTCAATCAATGCGTTCCGTCGCCGGCTTTTGGATTCCCTTCCCCTTGGCCTTTCGGCCTTGGCCGGGAATGACACTGAGCCGAGCGAGGGAATGAGGCAGGCACGAGTTCCGCCCGCCTCCCGAAACCGGAACATCCCGGCCCATGAAGCGCGTACAGTTTTCCCGTCCCCTTTTGCCCTATCTGCTTCTGCTGCCGCAGATGGCGGTGGTCTTCATCTTCTTCTACTGGCCGTCCGCCCAGGCGATCCAGTCGTCCTTCTATCTGGAGGACCCCTTCGGCTTTGGCTCGTCCTTTGTCGGTCTCGACAACTACCGCGATATCTTCGCCTCGTCGGAATACCTGAAGATCGCCAATTTCACCGTCCTCTTCACGGTGCTGGTGACGGTCTTCTCGTTGGCGATAGGGCTCCTGCTGGCGGTGAAGGCCGACAAGGTCCTGCGCGGGGCGAGCGCCTACAAGACGCTGCTGATCTCCGTCTATGCCGTGGCGCCGCCGGTCGCCGGCCTCATCGGCGTGATGTTCTTCGACCAGCATGTCGGCCCCTTCGTGAAGCTTGCGGCCATGTTCGGCTGGGACATGAAGGTCGGGATCAACTATTGGGACACGGCGATCACCATGATCACGATCGCGGTGTGGAAGCAGATTCCCTACAACTTCATCTTCTTCCTGTCGGGTCTTCAGGGCATCCCGGCCTCGATCGTCGAGGCGGCCTCGATCGACTGCCGCTCGGGCTTCCGCCGCTTCTGGACGGTGGTGCTGCCGCTGCTTTCGCCGACGGCCTTCTTCCTGCTGATCATCAACGTCACCTACGCGCTCTTCGATACCTTCGGCATCATCGACACGACCGTGAAGGACAAGGCGGCGAACAACCCGATCACGCTTGTCTACAAGGTCTACATGGACGGCTTCCGCGGCAACGATCTCGGCGGCTCCTCGGCCCAGTCGGTGATCCTGATGATCGTTGTCCTCGTCCTTACCTTCTTCCAGTTCCGCTTTATCGAGCGGCGCGTCCACTACAACTGAGGGCCGGGCGATGAACCGAACGCGCATCTTCGATCACCTGATCCTCATCCTCGGTGTCCTCTTCATGATCGGGCCGGTGGTCGTGGCCTTTCTCACCTCCACGCACACCGCCGTCGAGGTCCACATGCAGGGGCTGATGGCGACCTGGGGCGATCATTTCGCGGAGACCTACGACAAGGTGCTGTTCGAGAAGGGCGGCTTCACCGGCAAGGTGACGGGGCTCGCCATGCTGAAGAACTCCTTCATCCTCGGCATCGGCTTTGCCGTCGGCAAGATCGTCCTTTCCATGCTGGCGGCCTATGCCATCGTCTATTTCCGCTTCCGCATGGGCGTTGTCTTCTTCTGGATGATCTTCACGACGCTGCTGTTGCCGCTTGAGGTGCGCATCCTGCCCTCCTACGAGGTGATGACCAGGCTCGGCCTCGTCGACACCTATACCGGGCTCGTCGTTCCGCTGCTCGCTTCGGCGACCGGCACCTTCTACTTCCGCCAGTTCTTCAAGTCGGTGCCGGACGAACTCCTGGAAGCGGCGCGCATCGACGGAGCGGGGCCGGTCAAGTTCTTCATCGACGTTCTCGTGCCGCTGTCGCGCAACATGATCGCGGCGATCTTCGTCATCATGTTCGTCTACGGCTGGAACCAGTATCTCTGGCCGATGCTGATGACGACCGACGAGAGCTTCTTCACCCTCGTGCGCGGCATCAAGCAGATCCTGCTCGTCTGGGTCGGCGCACAGATTCCCGATTACAATCAGGCTTTTGCGCTTGCGGTCCTCGCAATGCTGCCGCCGGTTCTGGTCGTCGTCATCTTCCAGAGCTGGTTCATCAAGGGCCTGACCGAAAGCGACAAGTGAGACGTATCGCACCATGGCTACCATTACCCTCGACACCGTCCGCAAGGTCTATTTCGGCAATTTCGAAGCGGTCAAAGGCGTCTCGATCGATATCGCTGACGGCGAGTTCATCGTGCTGGTCGGCCCGTCCGGCTGCGGCAAGTCCACGCTGCTGCGGATGATCGCCGGCCTGGAGACCATCACCACCGGCGAGGTCAAGATCGGGGATCGGGTCGTCAACGATCTCGACCCCGCCGACCGCGACATCGCCATGGTGTTCCAGAACTACGCGCTCTATCCGCACATGACCGTGCACGGCAATCTCGCCTATGGCCTGAAGAACCGCCGCATGCCGAAGCAGGAAATCGCCGAGCGGGTGGCCGAGGCGGCGCGGATGCTGCAGCTGGAACCCTATCTCGACCGCAAGCCGCGCGCGCTTTCCGGCGGCCAGCGCCAGCGCGTCGCCATGGGGCGGGCGATCGTGCGCCAGCCGGAGGCCTTCCTCTTCGACGAGCCGCTCTCCAACCTCGATGCCAAGCTGCGCGTTTCGATGCGCGGCGAAATCCGTCAGCTTCAGCGGCGGCTTGGTGTGACCTCCGTCTACGTGACGCACGATCAGCTCGAAGCGATGACGCTGGCCGACCGTCTGGTCGTGCTCAACGGCGGCAAGATCGAGCAGATCGGCACGCCGCTCGAGGTCTATCATTCCCCGGCCTCGACTTTTGTCGCGAGCTTCATCGGATCGCCGGCCATGAACCTGATCGAGGCGACCGTGGAGGCCGGCGAGATCCGCGTCGGCCAGAGCCGTCTCGGGCCGTGTCCGATGCCGGATGTCCGGGGCGAGGTGACGGTCGGCGTCAGGGCGGAAGACCTTCGTCCGGCCGCTCTCGGCGGGACGGGCATCCCCGTCCGGGTCACCTATGTGGAGGAACTCGGCGCGCAGCGTCTGGTGCATGGGCAGATCGAGGGGCAACCGCTGACGATGGCGCTGTCGCCGGCGATCCCGCTCGCCGACGAGATGACCGTCGCCTTCGACGCTTCGGCGCTGCATGTCTTCGACAAGGCGACGGGCGAGCGTTTTGCCCGCGCCAGCAGCCTTGCCGCCTGACCGGTCTCATTTTCATTCTCCCGGAGCACAATCGTGATCATCGACAAGACGGTGGCAGCTCTTGCGGTGCCAACGACCCGCGAGCGTGAGGCGCTGGCAGCATTGGAGCCTTCGGTCGCGGCGCATGACAAGGCGATGGCCGGGCTTGATTGCTTCGGCGCCGTCGAGGTTGCCGGCAGCGCGAAGGAGATGGCACCGCTTGGGTTCCCGCTCACGGTTGCGGCCTGGAACCTGGAGCGCTGCCTGTTCCCCGAGCGCTCGGCGGCGAAGATCGCGGCAAGTGGCGCCTCGGTCGTTCTCTTGTCGGAGATGGACGACGGCATGTCGCGCAGCGGCCAGCGCCACACGACGGCGGCCGTCGCGGATGCCCTCGGCATGGCCTACGCCTATGGTGTCGAGTTTCTGGAGCTTGGGCTCGGTTCGCAGTCGGAACGGCAGTTCTGCAAGGACGCCAGCAACGAGAAGGGCTTTCACGGCAACGGGTTGCTGGCAGCGGGCCCGCTGGTTCGCCCGTTCCTGTTTCGGCTTCCCGGCGAGCGTGTCTGGTTCGGTGGCGGCGAGCAGTCGCGCATCGGCGAGCGCATGGCGGTCGGTGCCGTCATCGAGACGGAGGAGGGGCCTTTCGTGGCCGTCTCGGTGCATCTGGAAAGCAATGCCGACAGTCCTTACCGCGAGCGCCAGATAATGGCTCTGATCGATGCCGTCGAAGCCCATGCGCCGGGGCTGCCGATCCTCATTGGCGGGGATCTCAACACGGGCAATCACATCGGCGGCGATTTCGAGAAGGAAGGCCTCTTTGCCGCAAGCGCGGCGCGCGGCTTTCTCCGCCACAGCGGTCCCATGGACCAGATGACGACCCGGCCGAGCCTGATCACCCGCCATCCGGACCGGGCGATGAAGCTCGACTGGTTCCTGTCGCGCGGGCTTGCGATCGGCTCCAGCGCCATCGTGCCCTCGCTCGACGACGACGGCACGCCGCTTTCCGATCACGACATGATCGTCTGCCGGATCGAGGGATTTTCGATCTGACCCCAACGGTTTGGCCGCGTCCGGTTGCGCCAGGCTCCCGCAAGTCTTGACCCGCATTTTTTGACCCCGAAGCCCTCGGTTGATTTCTCATACCAATGAACCAAAACGTTTTGGATTGATCCCGAAAACGTTTTGGATTACGACTCCCCCATCAAATATCGGCGCCACCGGTCCTGACAACGGGCCAGAAACGGACAAGCCGAAGAGCGGGAACGGGGAGAGAATGGCGAAGCGTCGGCCCATCGGACTGAAGGATATCGCGGCCGAACTCAATCTCTCGGTCACGACCGTCTCGCGCGCCATGGCCGGCTATTCCGACGTCAGCGAGGCCACGCGCCAGCGCGTCATGGAGGCCGCCGCCGCCCATGGCTACGTGCCGAACCGCATGGGCCGCATGCTCGTCTCCGGCCGCAGCAATTTCATCGGCATGGTACTGCCGTTGCGTTCCGGCGAGGTGATCGACGCCTTCATGGGCGAGTTCATGGTTGGCCTCTCGGAGAACCTGACGCGCCGTCAGCTCGATCTCTTTCTTGCCGCCGTGCCGCCGGACCACAGCGACATGGACACGCTGCGCCACATGGTGGACGGCCTTTCGGCGGACGCCGTGGTGATCAACCGCATCACAAGGGACGATCCGCGCGTGCGCTTTCTGATCGAGCGCAAGGTGCCCTTCGTCGCACACGGCCGCGTGCTCGATCACGACCTACAATTTCCCTGGATCGACACCAGTGGCGAGGATGCCTTCCGCGATCTGGCGCATCTTCTGGCCGATCTCGGCCACACGCAGTTTGCCGTGCTCGGTCCCGATCTGCCCTACACCTACGCGCATTTTCGCCGTCTCGGTTTGGAGCAGGGGCTGGCCGATCGCGGCCTTGCGCTCGATCCGAACGCTAGCGTCGAGGTGGATGTCGCGAACCGCGAGGCGGTTGTTGCCGCGGTTGCCCGGCTGCTCGATCTCGACCCGCGCCCGACAGCCATCGTCTGTCTTACCGACCGTCTTGCCTTTGCCGCCATGGAAGCGGCTCGTCAACGCGGCCTCGTCATCCCGCGCGACCTGTCGGTTACTGGCTTCGACGACGTGCCGACCGCAGCCTATGCGGGGCCCGCGCTCACCACCTTCAGCCAGCGCATCCGCGAGGTGACGGCCTCGATCGCTGAAATGCTGGAGATGGCGATCACGGCCGGCAACGACGCCGTGCCGCCGCGGCTCATCGCGCCGACCTTCATTCCGCGCGGCAGCCATGGGCCGGCGCCCGATCCGCTTGCCCGCAGGGCCGCCAGCCCCGAGCGCCGGCACCAGCCCGGCCGCAAGACACCCTGAGCGGTTCGGCGCTCCAAACCTTCAAATCGTCTTTTGTTCAAGAAAGGGAGGAACCACATGAAACCCGTCAAGACTTCGCTCTTAAGCGTCGCAGCGATCGCCGTCGCAGGCGTCAGCCTTCAGGCCGGCACGGCCCGTGCCGACGATCTCCTGTTTTTCTCCAGTCAGGCAGCGCCGGTGGAGGAAGCCCAGGCCGTGCGCGACGATGTTCTCGCCGGTTCCGGTCTGTCGGTCAGCTTCAAGAGCCAGGACGGCGCGCCCTTCATGACGCGCGTTCAGGCCGAACTTGAGGCCGGCTCCGGCGCCATCGGCCTCCTCGGCGCGCTGCATGGCCAGTTCGCGAGCTTTGCCGATGGCCTGACGCCGATTTCCGGCACTGCCGGGACCGATACGATCAGCCCGGCCTTCATGGATCTGTCCAAGCTCGGCATGGGCGAGGCCCACTATGTGCCGTGGATGCAGGCGACCTATCTGATGGCCGCCAACAAGAAGGCGCTGCAGTATCTGCCCGAGGGCGCCGACCTCAACGCACTCACCTACGACCAGCTTGCCGCCTGGGCGAAAGCCGTCAACGAGGCGACCGGCTCCAAGAAGCTCGGCTTTCCGGCTGGTCCGAAGGGTCTGATGCACCGCTTCTTCGAGGGGTATCTCTATCCCTCCTACACCAATTCCGTGGTCACCAAATTCCGCTCCAAGGAAGCGGAGGACATGTGGGCCTCGTTCAAGACGCTTTGGGAGCAGGTGAATCCGGCCGCGACCAGCTACGCCTTCATGCAGGAGCCGCTGCTGACCGGCGACGTCTGGATCGCTTGGGACCACGCCGCGCGCCTGAAGCAGGCGTTCAACGAAAAGCCGGACGACTTTGTCGCCTTCCCGGTGCCCGCCGGCCCGGCCGGTCGCGGCAACATGCCGGTGGTCGCCGGTCTTGCCATCCCGAAGACCTCGCCCGATCCGGAGACGGCCAAGAAGCTGATCGCCTATCTGCTGACGCCCGAGGCGCAGGCGGCGACCCTCAAGGCCACCGGCTTCTTCCCGGTCGTCGACCTGACGCTGCCCGATGATGCGCAGGCGAGCGCCAAGGCCTTCCAGCCTGCCATCGCCGCGCAGGCCAAGGCCGCCGATGGCGTCAACACGCTGCTGCCGACCGGGCTTGGCGAAGCGAACGGCAAGTTCAACAAGGTCTATACCGACACCTTCCAGCGCATCGTGCTCGCCGGCCAGCCGATCCCGGACGTGCTGAACCAGCAGGCCCAGGCGCTTGCCGCGATCATGAAGCAGAGCGGGGCTCCCTGCTGGGCGCCGGACGCGGCCAGCGAGGGTGCCTGCCCGGTCGAGTAATCACCCGGTTCCAAACGACGATGTCCCCCTCCCGTTTCGGGAGGGGGACGATCCGGTCTGTCCAGCCTGCTGGCGCTCCCATGGTAGACGCCCACGATCCGGCGCGTTGGCCAATCTTCCCACCGCTGGCACCAGACTTCCCATTCGGGACAACAAGATGAATAACGTCCGAACCCTGCCGTATCTGCTGCTTCTGCCGGCCACGGCCTTTCTCCTCGTCTTCTTCCTGCTGCCCTTCTTCGGCGTGGCAGTCGAGGCCTTTACCGGGCCCGGCGGAGAGCTTGGCTTTGCCAATTTCCAGTCCATCGCCTTCGACTGGAAGTTCTGGCCGGCGATCACCAACACGCTGACGCTGACGGCCCTCGTCGTGCCGATCCAGCTTGCGCTGGCGCTCGCGATGGCGAGCCTCGTCATGTCGCTGAAGGCGGGGCGGGACGTCGTCCTCTACATCTTCACGATCCCGCTCGGCATTTCCGATCTTGCCGCCGGCATCGTGTGGCTCGCGATCCTGGAACAGAACGGCTTCCTCAACGGATTCCTGCATGCGCTCGGGCTGATCGACGGACCGCAGAACCTTCTGACCTACAACAATCTTCCGGCGCTCTTTGTTGCTGTGGTCGCTGCCGAAATCTGGCGCGCGACGGCGATCATCCTCGTCATTCTCGTCGCCGGCATGGGGCTGATCCCGAAGGAATATCACGAGGCGGCCGAGGTCTTTGGCGCCGGGCGCTGGACGCGCTTTCGCAAGATCACCCTGCCGCTGCTGAGGCCCAGCCTCCAGACGGCGCTGATCCTGCGCGTCATTCTTTCCTTCGAGGTCTTCGCGGTCGTCGCGGTTCTGGCCGGTTCCAACCTGCCAGTGCTCATGGGCGAGACCTTCGAGTGGCAGTTCAACCTGCAGGACAGCAAGGGCGCCGCCGCCTACGCGATGATCGTTCTCGGCCTTTCGATCGCCTTCACCGTCGCGATCCTCTGGCTGCTGCGCGACCGGACGAAAGGAGAGACGGCATGAGTACCGTGACATCGTCCGCCGGCTTCGGCCGCTGGCCGCTGCGCATCGCCACCGGAGTGCTCATCCTGTGGGTGCTGCTGCCGATCTATCTTCTGGTCGTCAACACGCTGGATTCCCCCGCCGAGGTGACGGCCTGGCCGAAGTCCTTCTTTCCGTCCTTCGACCTTGAGAGCCTGAGCTTCTTTGCGGGCTACGCGGGCGTCGCGCAGGCCCTCGTCAACTCGGTGCTGGTGGCGGTCCTGACGATGCTCCTGTCCATCGGGCTCGGCGCGCCGGCAGGCTATGCACTGGCGCGCTTCCGCTTCAAGGGGCAAGGGGCCTTCCGGCTGCTCGTAATCATGACGCGCGCCTTTCCGCTGCCGCTGCTCGCCCTGCCGCTCGCGGTCTACTACATCCGCTTCGGCCTCGACGACAGCGCGCTGGGGCTTGCCCTCGTGCATACGACACTGGCACTGCCCTTCGCGGTGCTGATCACGGCTTCGCTGTTCGAGGGCATTCCGCTGGAACTGGAAGAGGCGGCCTGGACGCTCGGTTGCACGCGGCTCCAGGCCTTTCGCAAGATCGTGCTGCCGCTCGCGGTGCCGGGCATCGCGGCCTCCGGCGTCTTTGCCTTCGTCACCTCGTGGAACGAGGTCTTCGCGGCGTCTGTGCTGACCGTGCGCAACCAGACGCTGACAGCGTTTCTGTTGACGAGCATCGACGTCTCGCCGTTGCCGCTCAAGTTCGCCGGCGCCTTCGTGCTGGTGTTGCCGGCGCTAATCTTCCTCTTCCTCGTGCGCAAATATCTCTTCTCGCTCTGGGGCATTTCGAACCGCTGACAACGGCGGATCGAAGAGCCTCATTGCGCCATTCGGGACCAAACGTCATGGCAGACATCGTCATCAAGAGCGTTGCCAAACGCTTCGGGAGCCACACGGCGCTCCACGACATCGACCTCACCATCAAGGACCAGGAATTCATGGTCCTGCTCGGAGCCTCGGGCTGCGGCAAGACCACGCTTTTGCGCATCATCGCCGGGCTGGAGACGCTGTCCTCCGGCGAGGTGTCCATCGGTGGACGGCGTGTGGATCACCTGCCGCCGCGCGAGCGGGGCATCGCGATGGTGTTCCAGAACTACGCCGTTTTCCCGCACATGACCGTCTTCGAGAATATCGCCTTCGGCTTGCGCATGAAGAAGGTGAGCGAGGCCGACATCAAGGACAAGGTGACCCGGGCGGCGACGCTCATGCACATCGATCCCTATCTGGAGCGCTATTCGGCGCAGCTTTCCGGCGGCCAGCGCCAGCGCGTCGCGGTGGCGCGGGCGCTTGCCGTCGAGCCGTCCGTGCTCCTGATGGACGAGCCGCTCTCCAACCTCGACGCCCTGCTGCGGCTCGAGATGCGGGCCGAACTCAAGGGCATTCTGGCCGAGAGCAAGACGACGACGATCTACGTCACCCACGATCAGGTGGAGGCGATGTCGCTCGCCGACCGCATTTCGGTGATGAACGGCGGCCGGATCGTGCAGGCCGCGCCGGCAACGACCGTCTATGCCAATCCGGCGGACCGTTTCGTCGGCGGCTTCATCGGCAATCCGCCGATGAATTTCCTGCCCGCCAAGCGCTCCGGCAACGAGGCGGAGGTGGCTGGCTATCGTCTCGCCGCGCCCGCCGGCGGAGGGTCTCTGGAACTCGGCATCCGGCCGGAAGACATGGACATTGCCGAAGACGGGCTGCACGGCAAGGTCAGGGTCGTCGAGCCGCTCGGGCCTCACAAGCTGGTCTCGGTCGATGTCGATGGGCATCTGCTGAGGGCCGTGCTTCCGAACGAGGCGGACGTCAAGTCGGGTGCGGCCGTCGCGCTGGCACCGAGGCCCGGCACCGTGCGCTGGTTCGAGGCTGAAAGCGGCAAGGCCGTCGCCACGTCGGGAGTTGCGGCATGACCCGGATCGACCGTTCGGCGGCCTTCGAGCGCGCCCGTTCCGTGATGCTCGAAAACGATCGCGGCAGCTACACCATCCCGACCAAGGGGCTCTATCCCTTCCAGTGGAATTGGGACAGCTGCCTGACCGCGCTCGGCCAGCGCCATTTCGACGAGGACCGAGCTTTCACCGAGATCGAGACGCTGCTGGCCCACCAGTGGCCCGACGGCATGGTGCCGCATATCGTCTTCCACGTGGATGACGAGGGCTATTTTCCGGGGCCCGGCGTGTGGAGGACGGGACGTCCGACGCCGACCTCCGGCATCACCCAGCCGCCGGTTCTTGCCTTCGTGCTGAGGCGTCTTGTTGAGACTTGCCGCGAAACGGCAAAAGCCGAGGACCGCGCCAGGGCGATGCTGCCGAAGGCCAACGCCTGGCACGAATGGTTCTATGCGATGCGCGATCCGAAGGGGGAAGGGCTCGTCGCCATCCTGCACCCGTGGGAATCGGGGCGAGACAATTCCATCGACTGGGACGAGGCGCTTGCCGGTGTGCCGACCGAGGGGGTGGAGCCTTATGTCCGCCGGGACACGACCCACGTCGATGCCTCGCATCGCCCGCATCGGAGCGATTACGACCGCTACATGTGGCTCGTCCAGCGCTTTCGCAGCCTTGGCTGGGACAATGCGCAGTTGCATGACGCCTCGCCCTTCCAGGTGGTCGATCCCGGCTTCAACGCGATCCTGATCCGCGCCGACGAGGATCTGGCCTCTCTCGCCCGTCGTCTTGGTGCGTCCGAGATTGCTGAGGTTGCCGAGGCTCGGGTAGCGAAAGCGCGCAAGGCCTTCGCGCGGCTCTGGAGCGAAAAGCATGGCCAGTTCGTCTGCCTCAACCGTGTTGCGGGCAAGCTGGTCGACAGCGCTTCCGTCGGCGGGCTTTTGCCGCTGCTCGCCGGTCTTGGGACTGCGCAGCAGCAGGGCCTGCTGGCGAAGCGGATCCGCGAATGGCGGGCGCGTTCGCGCTTTGGCGTTGCCAGCCATGATCCCGCCGATCCGCGCTTCGAGCCGAAGCGCTACTGGCGCGGCCCGGTCTGGATCATCGTCAACTACCTGCTGATCGATGGTTTGCGGCGCTGCGGGCTCGACGACGTGGCAGGCGAAGTGGTTGCCGACAGCATGGCGCTGATCGAGGAAAGCGGCTTTGCCGAATATTACGACCCGACGACCGGCGAAGGTCTGGGCGGCGGCAACTTCACCTGGACGGCGGCGATCATCGCGGAGCTACTGACAAGCGCCGAGGCCTGAGGCCGGCCAAGAAGAAGGCCGCCGGGCGATATGCTCCGGCGGCCGTTTTGTCATGCGAGCTGGCTGCCCCCGCCTATGGCGCCAGATTGCGCCCGGTCCCGACATCGAAGAGGTGCATGGCCCTGCTGTCGAAAGCCAGGTTCAGTACCTCGCCCGAAGAGACGCGGGTTGCGGCAGGCAGGGTGGCGACAATCAGCTGGCCGCCGACCTTGCCGGTGACGACGCGTTCCGGCCCGGTCAACTCGTCGACTTCGACGGTGACGCCAAGCCCCTGTTCGTCCGGTCCGGCGATGCGCAGGATTTCCGGGCGAATGCCGAGGGTGACCGTCTGGCCATCGGAAACCGTGCCTGCAAGGCCTTCCGGCAGCGAGAGGGTGACGTCCGTTCCGGCGATCGCCAGCTTGCCCTGCTCGATCCGGGCTTCCAGCATGTTCATCGGCGGCGCGCCGACGAAGGCGGCCACATACTGCGTTGCCGGCCTGTTATAGATCTCCTCGGGCGTTCCGATCTGCTCGATCCGCCCGTCTCGCATCACCGCGATCCGGGTTGCCAGCGTCATCGCCTCGACCTGGTCGTGGGTGACGTAGACGACCGTGGTCTTCAGCATCTGGTGCAGGCGGCGGATCTCGGTGCGCATCTCCATGCGCAGCTTGGCGTCGAGGTTCGAGAGCGGTTCGTCGAAGAGAAAGACGTCGGGCTTGCGCACGAGCGCCCGGCCGATGGCGACGCGCTGGCGCTGACCGCCGGAGAGCTGGCTCGGCTTGCGGTCAAGCAGGTTTTCGATCTGGAGAAGGCGGGCGACGTCGTTGATCGCGGCCTCGCGCGTCACTGCCGGCACCTTGCGCATTTCGAGCCCGAAGCCGATGTTCCGGCGCACCGAGAGGTTCGGGTAGAGCGCGTAGGACTGGAAGACCATCGCGATGTCGCGGTCCTTCGGATGAACCCCGAGAACGGACCGCTCGCCGATCCTGACGTCGCCGCTGGTCGGCTGGGCAAGGCCCGCGATGATGTTGAGCAGGGTGGACTTGCCGCAGCCGGACGAGCCGAGCAGCACGAGGAACTCGCCGCTTTCCAGCGTGATGTCGATTCCCTTCAGCGTCTCGACATGGCCGAATGTCTTGCGGATATCCCTGATTTCGAGCGCGCTCATGGGGTTGCCTCCACCGCGACCGGCACCGCGCGGTATTCTCTCGGGTGGGTGGAAACGGCGTGGGAGGCGATCGAGACGCCGGCCGCAAGGCTCTGCGTCAGGGATGCTCCATCGGCAAAGCTGCCGAGAAAGGCGGCGTTGAAGACATCGCCGGCCCCGATGGTGTCGATGACGCGCACGGGCGGCGCGGCGGCGGAAACACGCGAGCCGTCGGCGTCGATGGCCATCGCCCCGGCGCCGCCCCGCTTGACGACGACGATGCCGCCCTCGGGCATCCACGAGCGGATCAGCCGCGCGGCCATGTCGGCGTCACCGACTTCGGCAAGCGTCGTGACCTCGACCTCGTTCATCAGGACGAGGCCGCAGCGTTTCAGCCAGGACCGGGCGGCGAGCCTGATCGCGCCGGTCCAGCCGGTGAGCGGCCAGCCGGTGTCGAGCGCGACCGTGATGCTGTTTGCATCGGCCCAGTCGAAAAGGGCTTCGTAGTCCCCGGTCAGGTCGTCGGTCAGGAAGGATCCGCAAAGCAGCAGGAAGCCGCCGGAAAGAGCCTGTCGGTCGAGGCAGGAGAGGGCATCGGCCAGCGAGAAGCGCGGCAGGTGGCCGCGTGTGGTGAAAAACGTGCGCTCGCCGTCCGGATGCGTGATGCCGACCGAAAGGGTCGTCGCTTCGGGGCGCTCGGGCCACCCGGCCGCCTTGTCCGCGAAGGCGTTCTTCAGCCAGCGGCCGAATTCGTCGCTGCCGACGTTGGCGGCGATCTGGAAATCGAGACCCAGCGCCTGCCAGACGAGGGCGCTGTTGCCGGCCGCGCCGCCGACGCGCAACTCGTCATGATCGACCATGATCTCGGTGCCCGGCGCTGGCCAGGGCGCGGCGGGGCCGAGGATCAGGTCGACGTTGACGTTGCCGATCACTGCCAGAGGGCGCATTCACTCGACCCGGGTAATCTTGGTGGATCGGACGGGCGTGCCGGCGTTCGGCGCGCGGGTCTCGGCGAAGGCCACCATCAGGCTCTGCGCCACCGGCAGCAGGGCAAAGACGGCGGCGAGATCCGAGGCCGGGGCGACGCGGATCGTGACCGCGCCCGGCACCGCCGATTCGCCGGAACAATCGAAGAGGATCACGGGCGAGCCGGCGTCGATGGCGGTTGTCGCCATGGCACCGACAAGGCCGGCCGTCGCATCGTCGGCGCGGAACATGAGGAGCCCGACCTTCGGGCCCAACATCTCGACAGGCCCGTGGCGCAACTGGCCGCCTTCGAGCGAGAAACAGGGCAGCCGGGAGAGTTCGGTGAAGCCGAGCGCGATGGCCTCCGCAACGCCCTGCAGGCGTCGCCCGGACGTGACGACCGTCGCAGCGGACGACAGGGCATTCAGCGCCGCGCCGATCGAAGGCTCTTCGGGGTTCTTCAGCCGCTCAAGGGCGGAGGCCGGGTTTTGGCCGAGCGCCGCCAGGATCGCGAGATGCAGCGCGAAGGTCACCGTGAGGCTGCGCGTTGCCGCAAAGGCGTGTTCCGTGCCGCCGCTGCCGATGAGCGACGGGCAGCTTTTTGCCAGCGAGGAGCCGCCCTCCATCGTCAGGCCGAAGGTGTCGGCCGTGCCGCCTGTCTCCCTAAACCAGCGCAGCACCTCGGCGCTCTCGCCCGATTGCGAGGTCACGAGGATCGTTGCGTTTTCGAGCGAGAGCGTCGCCGTCAGCTGTTCCGACAGCGGCAGGGCGATCGCATCGATGCCGAGCGAGCGATAATGCGGCTCGACGGCGCGGCCGACGGCGTGGGAGCCGCCCATGCCGAGCAGCAGCAGGCGTCGTGTCTTGCCAAGGGAGGCGGCAACCTTCTGTGCGACATCGCTGTTGCCCTCGAAGGACGCGAGCGCGTCGGCGTGCTGGCGCGCCATTTCCTTTTCGACGGCCAGCAGTCCGGCCGGTCGTCTCTGTTCAGCCATCACAGTCATCCTTTGACACCACCACTTGTCAGCCCCGAGATCAGGGTGCGTTGCATGAGAAGACCGACCAGAACCGGGGGGAGGGCGGCGAGGACGCCGGCGGTTGCGATCAGTCCGTAGTCGGTGACGCGTCCGCCCGCGAGGTCCGCGATGGCGACGGTCAGCGTCTTGGCGCGCTGGTCGGAGGTGAAGAGCAGCGCGTAGAAGAATTCGTCCCAGGCGAGAAGGAAGGCGAAAAGCGCCGACGTTCCGATCACCGGGGCGGCGAGCGGCAGCGTGATCGTCTTCAGCGTCCGGAACAGGCCCGCCCCGTCGATCATGGCCGCCGCCTCGATTTCGCGCGGGATCGTGTCGAAGCCGGATTTCATCAGCCAGGTCGTGAAGGGGGCGAGGATCGTCAGGTAGACGAGCGCGAGGCCGAAGACGTTGTTGAGCATCCCGAAATGGGCAAGGGCCATATAGAGCGGCACGGCGAGGGCGACCGGCGGCAGCATGTAGGTCGCGATCACCATCGACAGCGACCAGCCGACGGAGGGCGTGCGCGAGACGGCCCAGCCGGCGGGGATGGCGACAAGCACCGCAGCCACGGCCGCCATGCCGGCCACCTGGATACTGTTTCGGAGCGAGGCCATGAAGGCCTCGCCAGCGCTGTTCTCCAGCGTCGTCAGCAGCGTGTGATAACGCGAGAAGTCGATGGTTTCCGGCCACCAGCGCAGGGGCTTTGCCGCCAGATCCGCAGCGGGCGAGATGCTCATGATGAAGAGCCAGAGGAGCGGCAGCAGGATGATGACGGCGAGCAGCAGCGCGGCGCCGTGGATGAAGATCGTGAAGGGCAGATTGCGGCGTTCCATCAGCTCGTGCTCCCTGCGGCTTTCTTCACAAGGACCGCGTAGGTCGCGGCCAGGACGGTGACGATCAATGTCACGATGAGGGCGAGCGAGGCGCCCGATCCCGCCCGCTGGAAGGAGAAGGCCTCCTGATAGACGAGGATCGAGAGCGTCCGCGTGCTGTTGGCCGGGCCGCCGCGCGTCATCACCCAGATGATGTCGAAGACCTTGAAGGCCTCGATCGTGCGCAGAACGAGGGCGACGAGCAGCGGGCCGGCGAGATAGGGCAGCGTGACGAAGCGGAAGCGCGCCCAGGGATCTGCGCCATCGACGAGCGCGGCGGACGTGATGTCGCGCGGCACCGCCTGTAGCGCGGCAAGGGCGATCAAGGCCACCAGCGGGAAATTCTTCCATGTGTCGGCAACGATCAGGGCGGCAAGCGCCGTGCCCGGCTCGCCGAGCCAGGAGCGGTAGCTGTCCATGAGCCCGAGCTGCGTCAGCAGGGCATTGAGGGCGCCGTATTCGGGATTGTAGATGAGGCGCCAGAGCGTGGCGTTGACGACCGTCGGCAGCGCCCAGGGCAGGATCATCAGCCCGCGCAGAACGGTGCGGCCATAGAACTGCTGATTGAGGAGCAGGGCCGCGAGGACGCCGGTCACCATCTCGGCGGTCACCGAGATGACCGCAAAGAGCGTCGTGGTCCAGAGCGTGCGCTGGAAGCCGGAATTGGAGAGCATTCGGACGTAGTTGTCGATGCCGACGAATTTGCCCGAGGTGCCGATCAGGCGTGCGTCGGTGAAGGAGAGGCCCACCGTATCGACGAGCGGCCAGCCGATGACCGCCACCATCACGATGAGCAGGGGCAGCATCAAAGCCCAGGCGCGGAATGTCAGCCAGCGATCGGACAAGGGACTGGGGCTTTCCTTGGTGATTGAACGTTACGACAGCATACCGGGTGTCGCCGTCGGCTGCGCCGGATTTGCCTGCACTCAAGACAGCAGAACCCGCCTGCGAGGCCATGGGAGGCCGTCACAGCACAATCCTGCTTGTTGTGGCAGACATCCCCGGACCCGGCGGTCGATGGGCCGGGTCCGAGGGAGATCGTCAGAGGCCGCTGTTGTCGGCGGCTGCCTTGAGGGCATCCTCAGGCGATGCCTGACCGAGCAGGGCTTCCTGGATACCCTGCTGCAGGGCGGCGGACAGCTCCTGATAGCGCGGGGTGGTCGGGCGCGGATACATGGCCGCGAGACCTTCCTTGGCGGCCGCGATCAGCTCTTCCTGACCCGCCGTGACGGCCGGGTCGGAATAGGACGACGCCCAGATCGGCAGGCTCAGCTTGGCGTACTGGTTCTGGACCGTCTGCGAGGTCATGTAGACGATGTATTTCCAGGCCTCGTCGGGATGCTTGCTGGCCGTCGGGATGCCGAGGCCCATGGAGCCGTTGACGGCCGACACCGTGCTCTTGCCTTCAACGCCCGGCGCAGGGACGACACCGACATCACCCGCGACCTTGCTTTCCTTGGGGTCGTTGGCGAGGTTGTACATGTAGGTCCAGTTGAGCGCGAAGGCCGCCTCGCCGTTCTGGAAGACGCTGCGCACGTCCTCTTCCAGGAACTCCTTGGAGTTCGGATTGGTGAGGCCGGACTCGTAGCTGGAGACCATGTATTTCAGCGCATCGAGGCCGCCGCCGTTCTGGAAGTCGGGCTTGCCGTCCTTCAGGAAGTCGCCGCCATAGGCGCTGACGAGGGTGGTGTAGTCGCAGATGGCGGCTTCCGCCTGCGCCCAGCTCCACGCGATCGGGGTTTCGAGCAGCCCCTTGTCCTTGATGATCTTGGCGTCGGCCGTCAGCTCGTCCCAGGTCTTCGGCGGGGCGTCGATGCCGGCTTCCTTCAGGATCTTCTTGTTGTAGAAGAGATACTTGGTGTCGAGAATCCACGGCATGCCGTAGTAGGCGCCATTATACTCCACCGTCGTCCAGGCACCCGGCAGGACGCCCTTCTTCATCTCGTCGGTCACGCGCGACGAGACGTCGACGAGAACCTTGTTCTCGGCGTATTCCGCCGGCCAGATGACGTCGAAGAGCACGATGTCGTAGCCGCCGCCGGAGCCCTGCGCCAGAACGGTCTTGTCGTGCAGGCCCTCATAGGGGACGAACTCCAGATTGACCTTGATGTCCGGATTGGCCTTCTGGAACGCCTCCGTCATCGCGCGGACGTCGTCCTCGCTATAGGCCGCCTGGGCCATGAAGAGGGCATTGAGCGTCGTCTCCGCGAAGGCATGCGGGACGAGCGAGGCGCTGATGATCACGGCGCCGAGAAGCGAATTTCTGAAAGACTTCGACATTCCTGCCTCCAACTGATGGACCTTGCACATTCGGGCTGGGCGGTTCACTTCCGCATCAACCCATTCCCCGAGCTCTGATGGCTCTTTATTAAGTCAATTGTTTTGACTTAATATGGTGGCCAATAATCCGGATGAGTCAAGAGGTAATCAGCGGATGAACGACATTCGCCCGATCCGGGCCACGAGCGGGACCAATCAGGAAGGCGCCAGCGCACACAACCGGCGCGTCATCGTCGATGCCCTGAGGCTGAACGGACCGCTGTCGCGCGCGGATCTCGCCCGGGCCACCCGGCTGACGAAACAGACGGTCTCGAACATCATCGAGGAACTGGAGCAGGACGGGCTCGTCGCCTCCGGCGCCGTGGTACGCAAGGGCAGGGGGCAGCCATCGACGCCCTACGAACTGGTGCCGGCGGGGGCCTTCGCCATCGGTCTCCAGATCGACCGCCATCTCGCCCGCGCCATTGCTGTCGATCTCGTCGGCAGCGTGCACGTGCATGTGGAAGCAAAGCTGCCGGCTGGCGGCCCGTCGTCCGGCGTGGAGGTGGTGCTCGCGCTCGTCGATAATGCGCGGCGCCAACTCCAGCTGGTTTTTCCGCAATCGGAAGACCGACTCGTCGGCCTCGGGCTCGCGATGCCGGGCCCCTTCGGCCTCAAGCAGGAGGGCGACGATCCCTGGATGATGGCGGCCTGGCAGGCCTTTCCGCTGCTGGAGACGCTTTCGGCCGGCACCGGGCTTGCGGTCAGCCTGCAGAACGATGCCGCCGCCGCCGCGACCGCCGAGCGGATCGTTGGCGCCGCCCACGGTCTCGACCATGCGGTGTGCCTCTATCTCGGCTACGGTCTCGGCGCCGGGCTCATCATCAACGGCGAACTCTACAACGGCGCCAACGGCAATGCCGGCGAGATCGGCATGGCGCTGCTCGGCGGGCCGGATCGCTATACGGCGCTGGAACATCGCGCCTCGCTCGCTTCGCTCTACCAGCATCTGACGCTGGACGCCGCCGACCCGGCATTGCGCGACACGATCGACCGTCTGGCGATGGACAGGGACGTCCGGCTCTTGTCCTGGGTCGAGGAGGCCGCCGCCAATCTTCGCTGGAGTGTGCATCTGATCGAGACGCTGTTCGATCCGGAGACGGTGATCCTGTGCGGCGGGGCGCCGAAGGCGCTTGGCGAATGCCTGATCAAGGCGATGGAGCCCCTGCTGACCTCCATTGCCGATCGACCGGACCGACGACTGCCACGATTGCAGCTTGGACTCACGGACCCATGGTCGGTCGCGCTGGGGGCAGCGGCAGCTCCCATCGGCCAGACCTTCGATCCGCGCTTTTCTGCCATCTGGAAGATGTCGAAGTGACATGGGGCGAGTGTCCGGCCGTCAGCCACTGGCGGCAACAGGTCCAACGGCGACGGCCATGAAGTAGGTCTTGCCGCGGAACTGAACGTCAGCGAGGCGCACATCGAATGTCTCGCCATCCACAGTGGCCCAATAATCCGATCTTGCTGTCAGCAGCACCGGGCAGGCGTCGATCTGCGTGAACCTGTCGTCGATGCCGCAACCGATTGCCTTGGCGATTGCCTCCTTGAATGTCCAGACCCTGGCGATCTGGCGCGCCCGGGCGTCGACCGGCAACCGGCGAAGAAGCGCTTCTTCCCGGGGCGATATACCGAAGGGCATCGGTTCGTCGATGTCGCCGGGCATCGGCTCGATATCGATCCCGATCTCGCGCGACCGCGTGAGGGACATCGCAATGCAGTCGTCGGCGAACGAAAGGTTGAACCGGATTTCGGGCAGACCCGGCGCGACCGCCGGCTTGCCATGCGCTCCGAAGACGAAACGCCATTCCTCGGGCCTGAGCGCGCCTTCGGCGTAGCGCGTCAGCGCCTGGCGCAACAGGCAATGTGCGGCGGCATACCGGCGGCGCGTCGCGCCATGCCGTATCCGGGCGAGGCGGCACTTTTCCTGCTCGCTCAAGATAGTCGCGCCTCTCGTCATCTCGAAGGCGTCGTCGACGGCCAGCGTCAAGACCTCGACGCCGTCAAAGGGGTGGAGGATGCGGGCGACGGATGGAATGTCGTTCAATCACGCCGCCCTTTCGTGAGGCACAAGAGAGGGCGCGGATGGCGCTTCCTCGGGTGCCGGAGGCTGTGCGGTCTCCGCCCTGGCCGCGTTTGCTGCGTTGACCACTCTTGCCGGATTGCCGATCCAGATGCTGCCGGGATCGGGCTGTTCTCCCTTCATCAGGAAGGCGTTCGGCCCCAGCATGGTGCCGTCGCCCATCGAGACGCCGTAGTGCACGAAGGCCGAGGAGGCGATAGTGCAGTTGCTGCCGATCCGGACCTGGTCGGACTTGAAAAGGCCCTCCTCAAGGGAATGAGCCTGCAGGATGCAGCCGGCATTGAGATTGGTCAGGTCGCCGATCGTCAGCAACGTCTTGTCGAAAAGATTGGCGCCGTCGTCGAAGACCATCTTGCCGATCCGGACGCCAAGCAGCCTGGAAATCACATTCTTGAACGGGGTGCCCGCGAGCGCCTGCGCGAAGGGATGGGCGCAGAATTTCCAGTGCCGCTCGTGGAACAGGAAATAGTCGTCGTAAAGACCCACCGTGCGCGATTGCAGCCGGCCGAAACCGAGGCTCGCGCGCTCGGTCACCAGCCAGAAGGTGGCGTGCACGGCGAGCATGACCGGCAGCATCGCGGCCTCCACCAGAGGAATGTGATCGGGATAGTGCAGCACGACGGCGGTCATGAGAAAGAACAGGAGGAACCCGACCAGCCATTGCGCCATCAGATAGAGCGCCATTGTCGTCAGGTTGGCCTTGTTCTTCTTGTGCAGGAGCTTCGGGTCGACTTCACCAGCCGACGGGCTCGCCTGCCGGTCCCGATCGACAATGCGGGGTATCTCGAAACAGGGCGAGCCCAAGAGCCCGGTGTTCTCCCGCAGCTTGCCGTCGATCGGGACCATGGCCTTGGTTGCAATGAGAAGATTGGCGCCGGTCCGGCTGGCGGCGGGAAAGAAGATCCGGTTGCCGAGATAGCTCCGCTCGCCAATGTGAACCGGCCGCAGCCGAAACGATGAGCTGGAGAATTCGGCGTTCGCCGCAGTGAGACCGTCCGAGACCATGGCGCGATGGCCGACGCTGCAGAGGAACGGCTCCTCGTGGCGCTGTTCGAGGCCGAAATTGGAGCCGGTCTGATGCACCTTATTGAGGCGATAGCCGACAAGCCTCAGGTAGTGGACGATAAAGGAGCTGTCGCCGAAGACGGTGTTGAGAAACCGGGAGTTGCTGGCGACCTCCACGACCCTGTGCACGAAGTAGTGCCAGCCAAACAGGGGATATTCGCGGCCTTCTTCCAGAAGATGCCGGGCAATCCGCGGGACGAGTGCAACAGACGCAAACTGGAAGATCATGACCGACGCGAAGATCAGCGCCGCCGTTGCCGCGATCGACGGCGCAGGATCGAAGATGTCCGACCAGGGCAGGGGGGCGGTTCCGTGTCCCATCGTCGCGTGTTCATAGCCGGCCTCGGCGAAACTGAAACTCACGCCGACGATCAGCGGAAGAACGACGAACACCTGCAGGCCGCTGGTCAGCGCTGTGTAGGCCCAGCGCCGGAACGCCGAGCATTGCCGTCCCTCAAGCGGGCAGTAGGTCGTTTCCGTCTCGATGGCGGGCGTTCCGTGAAAGCGCTTGCCGGCGGGGATTTCCTGGCCGCGGCCAAGGCAGGACGAGTGCCCGAGCTGCGATCGGTCGCCCATCCGGGTATCCGGCTCGATGACGCAGGCCGAGCCGACGTAGGCGTTGCTGCCGATCCGGATCGATCCGATGTGGATGATGTTGCCTTCCGCGTAGTAGCCGGGCAGCAGGGTGTCGCGGCGCACGAAGGTGTCGTCACCGACGCAGAAGAGGTCGGTGCAGACCGGCGCCGGGCTCTGGATGACGCTGTTCCTGCCGATGCGGGCGCCGAGAAGCCGAAGATAGAGATTATAGAGCGGCGTGCCGCGATAAAGGTTCATCGGAGAGGCCCGCATCAGCAACTTGACGAGCCAGAAGCGGAAGTAGCGCCAGCTCCAGACCGGGATGCTGGACGGTGTCCACCGACCGACAAGGAGCCACTTGGCGGCGATCGGAAACAGCGCCCCGGTCCAGAGAACCGCGAGGAGAAGCAACTCTGTTCGCACATAGAGCGTCCGCTGGTCGCCCTTCGCCTCATGAACCCATTCCGCGCCTTCCAGGACAAGCGCCACCGTGCCGCACCCGAGAGCAAGGAGCGTGGCGAGTTGCAGCGCACCGCATGTGCAGTATTG
Organism: Hartmannibacter diazotrophicus; assembly: GCF_900231165.1. GTDB lineage: Bacteria > Pseudomonadota > Alphaproteobacteria > Rhizobiales > Pleomorphomonadaceae > Hartmannibacter > Hartmannibacter diazotrophicus. The sequence goes on along the minus strand of NZ_LT960614.1, from coordinate 3,487,701 downwards.
CAGGCGGCTCGGAACATGGTGCTCGATAGAAGGGACGATGACCTTTTCCGATGCATCGCTGTCCGCCAGATGGGTCGCCAGCCGCTCGATGGTCGGGTGCTCGTAGATCTCGCGCATCGACAGGCTTTCCGCGCCGCGAATGCGCCGGGCGACGGTGCAAAATCTCGCCATCAGCAGGGAATGGCCGCCGAGATCGTCGAAGAAATTGTCGGAAATCGAGATATGCGGCAGCTTCAGGATGTCGGCCATTCGTGTCGCCAGCTCCCGTTCCATAGAGGTTCTTGGCGCCTTGTATTCCGTCTCCCCCAGTGATCGGGGGCCGGAGGGGACGGGAAGGCTCCTGCGATCCACCTTGCTGGCGGATGTCATGGGAATGGTCGGCAGGCGCTCGTAATAGGCGGGCACCATGTAGGCGGGCAGCCGCTCGCGCAGTTGCGCCCTGATTTCGGCGGCGCTTACCTCCTCAAGGCCTGACCTGATCACATAGTAGGCGACGAGTTCGACCTCGCCGGCTTCGGTTGCGAACGTGCCGACGGTGGCCTGGGATACCTGCGGGACGGCGAGCAGGACGGCCTCGATTTCACCGAGCTCGATGCGGTATCCGCGGATCTTGACCTGCGTGTCCTTGCGGCCAAGGTATTCGATCTCGCCGGCGTCGTTGTAGCGGCCGAGATCCCCCGTCCTGTAGATGCGGTGCGAGGGATTGGAGGGAAGGCTCGCGAAATCGGGAACGAACTTGGCGGCCGTCAGATCGTCCCGGTTCAGGTAACCGCGTGCGAGGCCGATCCCGGCAATTCCGATTTCACCGACGTCACCCGCGGGCACCAGTTCCGGCCGGTCTTCGGCCAGAATGACGATGGTATAGCTTGGAAGCGGACGGCCGATCGTCACAGGCCTGCCGGGATGGAGTTCGGTGAGCGTGGCGGTCACGGTGGCTTCGGTCGGACCGTAGGCATTCAGAATGGTCCTGGACGGGCTGTGCCAGCGCCGGACCAATTCCTGCGGACAGGCTTCGCCGGAGACCAGCAGGATGCGCAGGTCCGGCAAATCCTGCTCGATCGTCGCAAGCAGGGTCGGCACGCAGCAGAGGACGCTGATCCGCTGGTCTTGGAGAAAGGTACCGAGGTCCTCGCCGACGAGGTTGCTGCACGCAGGGGCAGGCACCAGCGTCGCGCCCGAGAACAGGGATACCCAGATCTCTTCCACCGAGAAATCGAAGGCGAGGGTCAGGCCCTGATAAACGCGGTCGCCCGGCCTCATACCGTAGGTCTCGGCCGCGACGCGAACGAAATTGCAGATGCTCGAATGCTCGATCGCCACGCCCTTGGGCCGGCCCGTCGTGCCGGACGTATAGATGATATACGCCAGTTCGTCGGTCGGCGCTTCGCGGTCCCCGGCAGCGATGCGGGCCGGCGAGCATTGCGCGATGGCCGTACGCTCACGGTCGAGCACGATCAGGCGCTGCGAAATGCGCGACAGCCGGTCCGCATGTCTGGCGAAGGTCACCACGGCGCTCGCACCGGCGTCCTGCAAGATGAAGTCGATGCGGTCGTCGGGAAATACCGGATCGAGCGGGACATAGGCGGCATTGAGCTTCAGGACCGCCAGGATCGATGCATAGGCCTCGATCGAACGGTCCAGAAGCAGGGCGACCCGGTCGGCCTGCCGAATTCCGCGGCTGGCGAAATGCCGGGCCATTCGGTTGGCGAGATCGTCCAGATCGCGATAGCCGTGGCTCGCGCTGTCGTCGATTACCGCCGGATACCGGTTGGTGCCGAGGGCTTCGATGCGGTCGCACTGGTCTTCCCAAAGGTGATCGAGCCGTTCCCCGGCCGTCCAGCGAATCCTGGAATCCTGAATTTTGCCTGCGAACATGGACCTGCCCCTCCCGCTCCACGCACAAGGGGTCATGCGGCCAGCCCCGGATCGGGACCCGGGACCGGCTGCACGACAGCCTTCTTTGGAAGCGTTGCCCGCGGCCGTGACCGCCCGGGCTGTCAGCCGATTGTTTTTCTTTTTTCAGTGACGTGTCGCGCGACTGGTGTGGGCGACATGAAGCGGCGTCGGTCTCGGCCGAACGGGGCTCTTTCTGGCACGCCTTGCCGTTGTGCGGCCCCCCGGCGAGCCGATCACGGTGTCGACGGCCCAGCCGATGATGTCCAGGCCTTCGTCAAGCTGCTCCGGCGGCGTGTTGAGCGGCATGAGGAACTTGACGACCTCGTCGCGGGGGCCGGAACGCTCGATGATGAGACCCTCGCGGTAGGCGAGCGCGCAAACGGCGGCCGCTTCGTCCGGCTCGGCGAACAAGAGGCCCTTCATCATGCCCCGGCCACGCACTTGCGGCATGGCTTGCGGATATTTGCCGGCGATCTCATGCAGGCGCTCGTCCAGATGCGATGCCTTCTCCATGATCTCCGAGGCGAAGCGCCCGTCGCTCCAGTACTGATTGAGCGCGGCGGTGGCGGTGACGAAGGCGTGATTGTTGCCGCGAAAGGTGCCGTTGTGTTCGCCGGGCTTCCAGATGTCGCATTCCCGCTTCATGAGCACGACGGCAAGCGGAAGACCGAGCCCGGAGAGAGACTTCGAGAGCGTCACGATATCGGGCGTGATGCCTGCTTCGGTAAAACTGAAGAAGCGCCCGGAGCGGCCGCATCCGGCCTGGATATCGTCGACGACCAGCAGGATCTCCTGACTGCGGCAGAAGGCTGCCAGACGCTGCAGCCAGCCGATGCCGGCTGCCGTCAGGCCGCCCTCGCCCTGGATCGTCTCGACGAAGAAGGCCGCGGGCTTGTCGATCCCGCTGCATGGCGAGCCGACCAACCGTTCGATATAGTCCATGGTATCCACGCCGGGGCCGAAATAGCCGTCGTAGGGCAGGGACGTGGCCCCCTGGGCCGGCAATCCGGACGCATTGCGGAAATGCGGATTGGTCGTCAGCGAGAGGGCCCCCATGGTCACGCCATGAAAGCCGTTGGTAAATCCGATGACATTCGTGCGACCGGTGAACTTGCGGACGAGTTTCAGGGCCGCCTCGATGGCATTCGTGCCCGTCGGCCCGGTAAACTGAACGACGTAGTCGAGCCCTTCGGGTCGCAGGATCGTGCTGTCGAATGTCTCGAGAAACCGTTGCTTGGCGCTGGTGTGGAGGTCGAGGCTGTGGGCGATCCCGTCGCCCTCGACATAGGAGAGCAACGCCTCCTTCAAGGGCGGATCGTTGTGGCCGTAATTGAGCGATCCCGCCCCGGCCAGAAAGTCGAGATACCGGCGGCCGTCGCCGTCCCAAATCTCGGTGCCGACGGCGCGCGTAAAGATGGCGGGAAACGTGCGGGCGTATGAACGCACGCCGGACTCGCGCCTCGTGAATATGCTTTTGCTGTCTTGTCGACTTTGCTGATCTGCGTTTCTGAACATCGCCGCGCTCCAGGATTGATGCCGATACGGGCATTCTTGTTGCGCGCCGCAGCCACAGAGGTGCCGGACTCATTACGCGTACATTTGATGAGGCGCCTTCATGGCGTACGGCGCGAAGTCTACTCGCGCTCTTATACCCACACCAAAATCCGTGCCTTCTTCCCGCAATGGATCGGATGATCGGACGGATGCGTATTGCTCCGGGCATCGTTCACCGCATCATCGCGCGATGTCCGAAAACTCCATCGGAGCAGTTCTGTTTTTACGAATGATGACTGTTCGGCACGATCCAGTCTGCCGATTGAAAAGCGATTTCGGAGTGAAACGGGCCCAGAACCGGCTCCAACAGAGCCTTTCCCCGACGCGCCGGACAAACTCGCCCAACAGACCGTCGTGGCCCTCTACTCTATAATGAAAGGATCGATTGCCTCCCCCGTGAAAGACTTACCAACAAAAGGCCATTTAATCAATAAGTTTTTCTGTAATGTTAGAAAATTGTAAGTATTTATAATCAAATAAACGTTTAAATATCTGTGATGTCTTGGGAGTTTGCATTGATGGCCATCAATGAATTTTCGTGAATATATTCGCCTTGCTTTCTGTCCTTAGTACCTGATTTCAATCCACAATCGGGTTCTCCGCAGCACGGTCCCGCACCGGAGCTTCGGCGCGTTGCCTCCCTGTCCGCTCTGTTCACGTTTTATGGCCTGACGGCGCCATTCCCATCGCCGCCATCAGCCTGTCGGTGTCAAGGGCCGGAACGAAGCGTCCCTTGCGCCCGGTGACCGGTGTTGCGGCGAGCATCGCATTGAGAACGGCTTCCTCGACGCAATCGACGACGCCCATGAACATCGGGTCGAGACGGTCGTTGGAGAGGGCGTCCAGCTTGAACCTTGGAGGCTCGGGCAGGGGGCCTGGATCGTTCGCGGTGGAGACGGCGAGGAAGATGTCGCCGGAGTTGTTGCCGGACGGTGTGCCGCCACGGCCGATGCCGATGGAGGCGCGGCGGGCGAGGCGGTCGAGCTGGGTCGGCAGCAGCGGGGCGTCGGTCGCCAGTACCACGATGATGGAGCCACGCTCGGCCTCGTAGATGCGGTTTTCCGCCATCTGCTCGCCGACCGGCTTGCCGCAGACGGTCAGCCAGGGGCGGAGGCCGTGGTTGGCCTGAACGAGGCAGCCGAGGGTGTAGGTCTCACCACCGATGGTGACCTCCCGCGACGATGTGCCGGTGCCGCCCTTGAACTCGTAGGCGATCATGCCCGTGCCGCCGCCGACCGAGCCCTCGGGAACCGGTCCTCCTGCGGCGTTGTCGATGGCAGCGAGCACGTGATCCTCAGTGACGTGGAAGCCGGCGATGTCGCTCAGATAGCCGTCATAAGTCTCGGCAGCGACGGGCAGCACCCAGACGTCCTCGCCGACGACATCAGGGAAACGCCGTGCCATCCATCGCGCGCTCGCGTGGTGGGCGATCCCGATGGAAAAGGTGTTGGTGATAGTGACGGGGCCGGTCATCCATCCGGCCTCCCGGATCCAGTGAACGCCGGTCATCTCGCCGTTGCCGTTCATGGAAAAGCTTCCGGCCCAGCAGGGGTGGAGCAGATCGGCCGACGGGCGAGGCAGGATGGCGGTGACGCCGGTATGAATGCCCTGACCTTCGTCCTTCAGCGTCGTCATGCCCACCGTGAGGCCCGGCACGTCCGTGATGGCGTTGTCGGCCCCCGGCGTTCCCTGCAGCGGCAGGCCAAGATCGCGGGCGCGGGGCCGTTTTTCCGATTGTTCGTGCATGATCGTGGCAAGGTCCATCGGGATGACAATCCCATCGCAGCACGGCCACCCGTCACCGAACCGCATTAAGGCTCGTCACCGAATTCCTCTTCGTCGGCGACAAGAATATCGTAGATTTTCGCGGCCGCGCTCGCAGGAGGCAAATGGCGCACGGGGTATGTTCGTTGTCGCCCGAGGCCCAGGCCACGGCTTCTTCCAGTTCCTCGAGTTCGGCGTCGCACTCGAGGATTTCCTGGATTTTGCGCTCGGGCAGTGCGCCGCACACTCGCCTGATGTCCTGCGTCGATACGCGCGCCATCGGACCCTCCTCCGTCTTCCCTCAGGTTCACACGGGCAATCGAAGAAAGATCGCTCGTGAACAGGGTCATTGAGGCATGGTCCAGGCGCTTCGGCATTGAGGGTCGTCAAAGACCCCCGCAGGAAAAGGGACTGATATCGGACCTTCGGCCGGTCGCGCACGACACCGGCACGGGGCCGGTCAGGCCGGGCCGGATTCTGCGTGGGCCATCGCCTTCAGGGCCGTCTGCATGGCAAGGACAGGCGGCAGGGTTCGGCTTCGTCCCCCCGTCTGGTTGTTCTGAAACCGCAGACGATATTCGTTAGGGCTGACGCCAATCGTCTTGGCGAAGGCGCGGCGCATGGCGCTGACGTCGCCGAAGCCGCAGGACGTCGCGATCCGCTGCAATGGCTGGTTCGTGTCCTCCAGCAACCGCCGCGCCGCGTCCGTCCTTGCCGCAGCGATGAAGTCCACCGGCGTGATCCCGAGTTCCTGGCGAAACACGCGTCCGAAGTTGCGCGTGCTCATGCCGACCTGCTGGGCGATCGTATCGATCGCCAGCGAACTGCCGAGATGGGAGAGGATGTATTCCTGGGCCTTCTGAATCAGGGTCGTCTCGGACATCTGGCCAACGAGATGTGCGCTGAACTGCGACTGGCCGCCCGGCCGCTTCATGAACATGACCATGTAGCGCGCCACGATGAGGGCCACCTCCCGGCCATAGTCTTCCTCGACCAGCGAGAGGGCGAGATCGATGCCAGCCGTGACGCCGGCCGCTGTGATCAAGGCGCCATCCCGCAGGAAGATGGCGTCGGCGTCGAGCTGGATATGCGGAAAGTCCTTGCTGAATTTCGGGGCGCATTCCCAGTGCGTCGTGATCCGCTTGCCATCGAGGAGGCCGGCGGCGGCGAGCAGGAACACCCCGGTGCAGATCGAGCCGTATCGCCTGACGGTGGGAACCCTGCGCCGCAGCCAGTCGATGACCTCCTGATCGACCTCCTGAAAGGAGGGATCGCCGGCGACGAGCAGCGTGTCGATCGGCTCGTCGGGATCGAAGATCGTCCGGTCGGCCAGAAAGCGCAGCTGCCCGGTGCCGCCGATGGATGCGGCACCGGTCGACATGATCTGGATGTCGTATTTGCTCATGTCGCCGAGACGGCGGGCAGCTTCCCAGAAAACCTCTGCCGGCCCTACGATGTCGAGTGACTGAACGCCCGGCGGAGCAAGGATCACAATGCGCATGGGACCTCCCTTCAAAGCCTGAGACAGATTGGACTTACCGTGAGAACAGCGCTTTGCCACCTGCCGGCCATTACACAGGCCGGCAGGTGGTTTTCGGTGGTGCCGGGCGGACGTCAGGCCGCCTGGATCAGGCGTGTTTCGAGCAGCGGGCTCCGGCCAATGCCGCGGAGAGACTTGGCGGCCGCAAGCACGGCGAGGTCAGCAAGAGGCTCGATGGCGATGACCAGCATATAGGCCGCGCCGAAGCTGCCGACGGCCGCCAGGTTTTCGATCGAGAACCCTTGACCATAGAACGCCCAGAACGCGACCCATGCAACAATGCCGGCCTGATAGGCGGTCGAAATGGCCAGCGCCTGACGGTATTTCAAGTCGACATAGGGCGTCGAGGGCGCGATCAGCCGGTCGGCGAGGGCGGAGACGGCAAAGAGCGGCACAAGCAGCGTTGTCATGTTCATGCCGTATTGCGGCAGATCGAAGGAGGCAAAGAACAGCCCCTGGATGAGCAGGCCCAGCGCTAGGCCGAAGGCTGCCGGCGCGGCGCCGAAGAGCAGGAACAGCGTCGAGCCGAGGATGAGGTGCACTTCGGAAACGCCCACCGGATAGTGCGGCAGCAGTTCGAAGAAGGAAAAGACGAGCGTTGTCGCGAGCGCGGTCCGGCCCGCGAAGGAGACCAGCCCGCGTTTGACGATGGTCGAAACGCCGAGCTTCAAGGCGTGGATGCCGGCGGCCGCGGCCGTCGCGTAGCTGAGGACGATCTTGGCTCCGTCAACGAGCCCTGGTTCGATGTGCATGATCTTATCTCCGTAAACTGTCGGGAATGGCGAGCGCTGCCCGGGTCAGGCGAGAGCCGGGAAAGCGGGAAGTTCTGCCGGGTCGACGAGGCCGCATTTGACGACCGCGCGTTCAAGGGCGCTCAGGAACTGGTCGTAGTAGTTCCAGGACGAATGGTCGTCCGGATGGGCCTCTTCCCATTCCCTGATCGAGGCGATCAGTTCGTCGCGGAAGTCGTCCCACTCGAAGAACCCGTCCTTCGCCAAGGCGAGAGCCATCCCGAAGGACGAACGCTCCCAATCGGACCCGAAGCACAGGGTTCCGTTCGCCCGAGGCGGGCTGTCGGGGTCGCCGAGCATCTCGGTGACGGCGAAATGCTCGAACTGCGTGAGCATGGACATGGTTCACGCTGCCTTGGCGACGGCGACGCCCATCATCGCCTCGGGCGTGACCAGCGCCTCCAGTTCGCTCTCCGACAGGCCTTCGGTGCCTTCGGGCCGCTCCGGGATGACGAACCAGCGGATCTGGGCGCTGGAGTCCCAGACCTTCACTTCGATGTCCTCGGAGATCGGCAGGCCGAATTCAGCAAGAACGGCGCGGGGTTCGCGGGCGGCGCGGCTGCGGAAAGTCGGGTCCTTGTACCAGTAGGGCGGCAGACCCAGAACGGGCCAGGGATAGCAGGAGCAGAGCGTGCAGATGATGAGGTTGTGAATGCCGGGCGCGTTCGCCACCGCGCGCATGTGCTCGCCCTCGGCGCCCGCCATGCCGTCCGGCAGGTCGAGTTCCGCGATGGCCTTGGGCGTATCGGCGACGAGGCGGTCCTTGAAGGTCGGGTCGAGCCATGCCCGTACGACGATCTTGGCGCCGTTGAAGGGGCCCATCTTCGTTTCGAAGAAGTCGAGCACGGTGTTCACGGACTTGTCGGTGATGATGCCCTTTTTGATCAGGAGCGCCTCCAGGGCGCGCACCCGGGCCGCACTGTAGGCCTCGCGGTCACCCCGATATTTGAAACGGTCATCCATTGGTCTTTCTCCCTGAGGCTCGGATCAGGCGGCCTTTGCGGTCTCGTCGTCCGCAGGCGCCTCGACATAGGTTGCGTAGAGATCGGCATAGAGCGTGAAGTTCGGCTCGGCGTTACCGGGCCAGAGCACGTCCGGGTCGAAGGCAATGCAGTAGACGGGCATTGCCGGACCGATGCCGTCCGGCCCCGTGTCGCAGAGGTAGACGTAGGTGCCCTCGTAGACGGTCTCGATCGTGCCGGTCTTGCCGCGCAAGAAGCCGGGCAGGCGCGTGTGCTCGACGCTTGGAACATTGCGGATCGAGACCGTGTCGCCGACCGCCAGGTTGGTCTCGGTCATGTCGCTGCGCTTCGGGCTGTCGCCCTCGACGAGATACTGGATGATCCGCTCGTCGATCGCGCCGTCGCCGCCGTCCGGAAGGGGCTTGGCCGGGTCGGCGTAATATTCTTCCGTCAGGGCATCGAGTTCCTCGGCCGTGATGTAGCCGTTCTCGATGAAGTAGCCGGAGATGCCGCCGAGCCATTTCTCGTAGTAGCGGAACTTGAAATAGTCGAAGGGATTGAGACTTTCCGCGCCCTTGCGCAGATCGGCCCAGGTCCAGACCGTCTTGAAGGTCGAGGGCGTTTCGGGGAGCGGCAACTGGGTCGACAGCGCCATCATCGCCGTATGGATGCCGAAGATGCGGGTCTCCCAGGGTTCGACAAAGACGCGGGTTTCCGTCCAAACCGGCCCGAGACCCTCAAGGCCTCCGAGATAATGCTGAAGTTTCATGTCGGGTTCTCTCGTTGGAAGTTGGATGAGGAGCCAATCGATCGATCGGGATCGATCGCTGCCGCTCAGGCTGCTGCGGTCTTCTTCGACGTGAGCATCTGGGTGCCGAGTTCGGAGACGTAGCCGAAGGCTGCGCCGAGCAGCATCGCCGCCATTGCGACAAGCGTCGGATGCTGGATCCCGGTCGTGAAGATCGAGGTGCCGGTCGCGGCCGTCGTGCCAACGAAGGAGGCGAAGCCGAACACGATGGCGGGCGGGAAATTGAGAAGGCCGAAGTTGGCCGCGAACACCATGGCCGAGGTGCCGAGGCCTACGAGGATCGCGGCGAAGACCGGCGTTGGCGGACCGGATGCAATGATCAGAAGTGTGAGGCTGGCGATCAGGATGCCGGTCCAGTTTCTGGCCACGGACTTCACGAAGCCCTGGGTTCCCCCTCCGCAGGCAAAGAAGGACGCCCAGGCGATGAAGGTGACCCAGACCGGAACGGGAAAGACGGTGGCGGTGATGTAGGTGTCGATGGCGCCGAGAACGCCGAGGCTGACCATGGCTGCGACAAGCGGGGGCATGGGACGTCTCCTTGGGGTTGAGAGGGAAGAGGTCAGGAGGCGAGGGCAGGCATTTGGGCCATGCAGCCTGAAAAACCGTCTCGGAGCATCGCTTCATCGAGATTGCGGCCGATGAAGACGATTTCATTGAGCCGCCGGTCGCTTCCCCAAGGGCGCCCCGGACGGCCCTCCAGCGTCATGTGGACGGCGTGGAAGACATAGCGGCGCGGCTCGCCGGAAAAGTTCAAGACGCCCTTCATCCGGAAGAGATCGGCGCCGATGTCCTGGGTCAGGCGAACGAGCCAGCCGTTGAAGGCTTTCGGATCGAGCGGGGCCGTTTCGCGGATGGCAATGCAGCCGACGCTCTGGTCGTGCTCATGCTCGTGGTCTTCCAGTATTTCCGGATCGATCGCGAGGATGTTGCGAAGGTCGAAGGCGCCGATGTCGAGAAGGCCCTCCCGTTCGACGTCGCAGGCCTGCGTGCGCTTGATCCTGGCGATCGGATTCATCCGCCGAAGCAGCGTCTCCGTCTCCTCAAGGCTTTCCGGTGAAACGAGATCCGACTTGTTGAGGAGCAGGACGTCCGCAAAGCTGATCTGCTCGACCGCTTCATCCTGCGAGAGCTGATTGGCGACATGGCGGGCATCGACCACGGTGACAATGGCGTCGAGTTCGAGCCTTGCCGACAAGGTCTCGTCCAGCACGAAGGACTGGATCACGGGGGCAGGGTCGGCGAGCCCCGAGGTCTCGATGATGAAGCGGTCGATTATCCGGCCGGACGCCAGCAGCTCCGTGATCGCGGTGATGAGGTCGTCGCGAACGGCGCAGCAGATGCAGCCGTTGTTCAGTTCGATCACGTTGTCCGTCGTTCCAACGACAAGCTGGCCGTCGATCCCGACCTCGCCGTATTCGTTGACGATGACGGCGATCCGCTCGCCTTCGGATTGGGAAAGGATGTGGTTGAGGAGCGTCGTCTTTCCGGCGCCCAGAAAGCCGGTGATGATGGTGGCCTTTGTCCTGCGCATGCCATTCTCCTTCGGCCAGGACGCACGTCCCCGTTCCCGGCGATGGCCGGGTCGAGGCGCTCGGCGCCCGACTGATTTTTCGAGAAGTCGCTGCTATCGAGCAGCGCGTACGTAGGATTACAGGCCAAACGGCGTCAGTGCACAACGCCGCTCATAGTACATTTTCCGCCAAATGAAGCCCAAAATGCGCCAATTTCCAAAGCGCGATTTCAAAAGCCTATGCGATAGTCAATATGACAATAAAATAAGCATGTTATGACCATCTTATGGGCGAAACGGGTGGGCCAATTCTGGCGTTTTCCTTCGGTCGTCATTGCGGATGTCAGAGACCCATCGCCTTCAGTTCCTGCAGGGGCGGGATCGTCTCGTACATGTGCGGGTCGAGCCTGTCCCACAGGATGCCGCAGGTGGGCTTGTGCGGGCTTTCGACCGCGATCGTGCGCGTCGGCGTGAAGATGACGTCGGCGACGGTGTCGTAGACGTCCGGAACGAGTTTTTCGTCGAGCACCTGGCAGTCGTGGACGACGGCAGCCGACGGCGTTTCGACCGAAATGCGGCCGAGTTGGTAGAGCATGCCCCATTCGGCGTCGAAAAAGCCGTGACCCTTGCCGAAGCGCACGCCCTCCAGGTTGATGGCGCCGGTGCCGGTGACCATGTAGTCGACCGTCGGCATCTTCTCGATTTCCTTCAGCGTCAATGGCTTGCCGACGCGCTCCATGCCGTCGAGGGTCGAGGCGTAGAGGTAAAGGTCAGGCGAAATCAGCGCCGGGTCGAGCAGCCAGAAGCCGCGCTTGATGGAATAGGTGGTCATCAGCACGGTCTTGCCGTCCTGCAGCGCGCGCAGGCGCAGGCGGTCGAGGCAATTGTCCGGCGTGATGAAGATATAGTTCGAGTTCCGGTAGAAGTCGTGCGCGACGAGCCGCGCGACGGCCTCCTCGCCGCCCTCGAAGTCGGCGATAAATTCGCCGAAGTCGAAGTGAAAGCGGCTGTCCGGCACCGCCACCTTGCGCAGTTCGCTCCAGACGCGTTCGCGGACGGAACTCTTGTGGTCGATGACATCCATAGCGTTGGTTCCCTGATTTTTTGACGGGATTGGTTTCATGAGCCGCCTATGCCTTTGTCGGTGTCATCCCCGGCGAGCCGAGCAACGCGAGGCGAGGGAAGGGGATCCAGAAGCAAGCCGAAGATCTCATTGGCCGATTTCTGGATTCCCTTCTCCTCGGTCCTGCGGACCTCGGCCGGGAATGACATCATCCGAATGTCGGTATTGCGTGCCATCGGCATCATTGAGCGGGCGCCATGCCGCGCCGCGCGAGGACGCGCGTCTCGACGGCGACGACGATCTGATAGAAGGCGACGGAGATGAGCACGGAGACGACGGCGACGGACCAGATCATTCCGTAGTCGAGATAACCGCGCGACTGGTTGAGAAGGTTGCCGAGGCCGGTGCCCGTCGCGAGCCATTCGGCGATCATCACGCCAAGGAGGGCACGCGGCACGGCAAGGCGCGTTGCGGCGAAGAGATAGGGCAGGGACGCCGGAATCGAGACGAGCCGCATCTGCGCGAGCGGACTTGCGCCATAGGCGCGGGGCACGTCGAGGGCCGCGTGCGGCACCATCGAAAGGCCCTGCGCCATCGTCACGAAGGCGGGAAAGAAGGTGACCGAGACGGTGATCCAGAGGATGACCGAAGGCCCGCGCCCGAGCATCAGGACGAGCAGGGGCGTCAGGGCCACGAGCGGCATCGTCTGGGTGACGAGCGCCACCGGCATGAAGCCGCGGATGATCGCCGGATAGAGTACGGACGAGAGCGCGAGCAGGAAGGCGAAGCCAAGGCCGAGCGCCATGCCGATCAGGGTCATGGGCAGCGTTTGGGCAAGGGCTGCCAGCAGCTTCGCCTGCGTCACCACCGAGTTGGGCGCAAGGAACAGATAGGCGAAGAGATCGACCGGGTTCTTGGCGATCATCGCTGGCGTGCCCATCGCGATCAGCACCAGCCACCAGAGGGCGAAGGGCAACAGGATCGAGGCGGCGACAATCGCGATCTCGCCCGCCGTGAACTTGCTGCCGGCTGCGCTTGCCGGCGGGCTCGCGGGCACCGTCACGGCCCTCGACGAGCCGGTGAGGCGCGACGCGATCACCGAGAAGAGCGCGTATGCGAGGCCGGCCATGGCGGTCGCCATCAGGCCGATGCCCCAGAGCCGGTCCGGCTCGGCGCGGCCGAGCGAGCCGATGAGATAGACGCCGAGGCCGTGGCGTCCGCCGCCGCCGAACTCCGCCAGAATCGAGCCCAGAACCGCATTGGGCGCGGCGATCCTGAGGCCCGCGAGGATCGAGGGCAGGGCGCTTCTCGCCTGCACGAGCCTGAGCGTCGGCCAGCGCCCGCCGCCATAGGCGCGCACGACGTCGATGGTGCGCTTGTCGGTCTGGGAAATGCCCGTGACCGTCGCCGTCATTGTGATGAAATAGCAGGCTATGGCGGCGAGGATGATGCGCGGCGTCATGCCGGAAAAGGTGATGACGAGGATCGGCGACAGCGCGATGGGCGGCAGGGCGAAGAGAGCGACGTTGACGCCTCGGAACAGCCGGGCCGCGAGGGGAAAGAGCGCGAAGACGGCGCCGGCGGCAATCGCCAGCAGGTTGCCGATGAGAAAGCCCGCGCTTGCCCCCTGAAGCGTCGCAAGGATGTGGTCGGGATAGTCGGCGCGGTCGATCCAGAGCCGCCAGAGCACGCTGGAGGGCGCGGGCAGCGCGCCGCCGGCGACGAGCTTCAGCCGGCCGAGGATTTCCCAGGCGGCGAGCAGGACGATCCAGTTGCGCAGCGTGGCGTGTTCAGGCCCGGTCAGCCGGGTCCAGAGGTTCGACGCAACCGAGGTGACGTTGCCGGCCAGCGCGTCAGTGCCCATCGAGCGCCTCCGCCACGTCGGCCTCCAGGCGGTGGAACTCGGGGCTTGTGAAAATGTCGGGATGGCGCGGACGGGGTAGAGGAATGTCGATGATGCGCCCGATGCGGCCCGGCCGGCTCTGCATCACGACGACCCGGTCGGCGAGGAAGACGGCCTCGTCGATGCCATGGGTGACGAGAAGGGCGGTTGCCCCGCTTTCCATCCAAGTGCGCTGCAATTCGATGTTCATCTGACGGCGCAGGATCTGGTCGAGCGCGCCGAAGGGTTCGTCGAGGAAGAGCACCTGCGGGTGGGTGACGAGCGAGCGGGCGATGGCGACGCGCTGGCGCATGCCGCCGGAGAGTTCGCCCGGCAAGGCCTTCTCGAAACCGGCAAGGCCGACGAGGCGGACGAGTTCGGCCACCGTCTCCCGGTGGGACGCGCGCGAGCGTTTGAGCACGTCGAGCGGCAGCATGATGTTGTCTTCCACGCTGCGCCAGGGCATCAGGGCGGCATCCTGGAAGGCAACGCCGGTGACGCCGCTTTTGGCGGCGTCCTGCGGTGCCTTGCCGCCAACGTAGACATGGCCGGCATCGGGCGTGTCGAGCCCGAGGGCAAGCCGGAGCATCGTCGACTTGCCGCAGCCGGACGGCCCGATGAGCGCCGTGAAGGAGCCCTCCGGACAATCCAGCGAGACATTGTCGAGCGCCTGCACGGTGGCTCCGCGGCCCTGGAAAGACCGCGAAACGCCTGTGAGCGCGATGCCGGCCGCGGGCATCAGCCAACCTCTTCCATGACGGTGGTGTCGAAATGCTCGCGCTTGGCGGCGATGCCGACGGCTGCGAGCGCCTTGATATTGGCCTCGATCGCCTCCTCGCTCATGGAGAAGATGCCGCCGGGTGCCTCCATGAGGGGCTTTTGGGCGGTGTTGAAATAGACCTCGTTCTCGATGGAACGGCCGGTGCCCTTGAACCAGCTGTCGGCGAACTGTGGCGGATAGACGGTCGTGTCCTTGAAGTTCTCTGTCCAGCCCTTGGCGCTTGCCTTCAGGAAGGCGACGATCTCCTTGCGCTTTGCCTTCAGCGTCTCCTCGGTCACGACGACCGTGTCGTTGAAGATGGTGAAGCCGAAGTCGTAGAGCAGGAAGGAGGTGGCCTTTTCGCCCGCCTGCTCGATGGTGAAGGGCACGTTGGTGGTGAAATCGAGCGAGGCGTCGATCTCGCCCTTGATCAGCGGCGTCGGATCGTAGGCGTAGGGGACGATGTTGACCTTGTCGCGGTCAATGCCGTTCATCTTCAGCATCGCTTCCACCGAGATGACGTTGACCGGCGGCACGGCCAGCGTCTTGCCGATGAGTTCCTTGGGGCTGTTGATCGGGTTCTTGGCCAGCGAAACGATGCCGATGGGGTTCTTCTGGTATTGCGCGCCGATGATCTTGAAGGGCGCGCCCTGCTCGGTGATCGCCTTGATGGTGGTGTCCGGCGTCGTCAGCGTCATGTCGGCCTTGCCGGCGATCAGCGTGCTTTCGGGGATCACGTCCGGGCCGCCGGAGGCATAGGCGAGGTCGAGGCCCTCGTCGGTGTAGTAGCCCTTGTCGGCGGCAACGAAATAGCCGGTGAACTCGGCGTCGTTGATCCAGGAGGCCTGGAAGGCGAAGGGCGTTGCCGCACGGGCCATGCGGCCTGCGAAGGGCAGGGTGGAAGCGGCGGCGGTGAGAGACAGGAAGCGGCGGCGGTCGAGCGTCATGGTCATGGCATCAGGCTCCGTTGCTTGAGGCGTGGGTCGGCGTAAGGTCTTGTTCTGTCAGGCGATGCCCCGCATGCGGGCGAGTTCCCGCAAGGGAGGGGTGTCGGCAATCTGCTGCTTGGTCACGAGGTCCCAGCGGACACCGCGAGGCCTTTTCGACTGGCGGTCGACCCGGATGAGCCCGGTCGGGGTCGCGATCATGTCGATGGCGATGTCGGTCTCGCTGGCAAAGAGCTTGTCGTCCACCACCTGGACATCGTGAACGATGGCGGCGACCGGCGTCGTTTCCTGCATGAGCCCGAGATCGGTGAACATGCCCCATTCGAGGTCGAAATAAATGTGGCCCTTGCCGAAGCGCACCCCGTCGGTGGAGACGGCGGACGCGCCCGTGACGGCAAAGTCGAAGCGGCCGATCTCGGCGATTTCAGCCAGCGTCACCGGCCTTGCGAAATGCTCCATGCCGTCGAGCCATGCCGCATAGAGTTCGGCGCCTTCCGGCACCCGACCCGGTTCCATCAGCAGAAAGCCGCGGCGGATGTTGTAGGTCGACATCACGAAGGGCATGCCCGCCGCGATCATCCGGCGCCGGAGATCGACGAGCGAGTTGTCGGGCGTCACGAAAGCAAAGCGGCTCTCCTTGAAGGCCGCCTCCGCCACGATGCGATCCGTCGCGATGTCCGATCCCTCGAAATCGGGAATGACATCGGAGAACTCGAGGTGCAGGCGCGTGTCGGGCCTGGCGACCTCCTTCAGTCGCTCCCAGATGCGCTGACGGATGAGACCCGATTGCGACATGCTGCCCCTCGTTTCACTGTTTCATCATCATGAAACTCATGTTTCATTATTGCAAGGGGGGTGCTAGTCTTTTTTGATGCTGGTCCGCCGAATCTAGGATCCCTTGATGGCTTCGCGTCTCGTCTTGAGAATTCAGGAACGCTATTCCCGCCTGACGGCCGGCGAGCAGAAGCTGGCCCAGCTCATTCTCGACCGGCAGGACGACATCCTCACCCATTCGGCGACCGAGATCGCGGAAATGGCCGGCGTTTCCAAGGCGACGGCGGCGCGCTTCTTCCAGCATCTCGGCTATGCCGACTTCAACGAGGTCAAGCTGCAGGCGCGCGAGGAGCGCAACACGACCGAGCCTTACGAGTTCTCGGTCACCAAGTCGGAGCAGATCGCGCTCGGGCGGACCATCGGCGCGCATCTGGAACTTGAGCTGAAGAATCTCACCAAGACCTTCGAGGAGCTTCGCTCCGATACGGTGCGGGAAGCGGCTGAGTTGATCGCCGATGCGCCGCGCGTCTGGGTCCTCGGGCTCGGGCCGGAGGAGGGATTTGCCCGCTACGCGCGCCTGCTGTTCGCGCGCCTGCGCCACAGCGTCATGATCCTCGGCATCAACCAAGGGTCTTGGGCCGAAGATCTGGCCATGACCGGGCCGAAGGACGTGCTGCTGCTGATCTCCCTGCCGCCGAGACCCTCGATCCTGAAATCGATCCTCTCCTATGCAAGGACGAGCCGGCTCAATGTGGTGACGATCACCGACCGGACCTCGATGCTGGACCTGCAGCGTTATTCGAAGGTCGTGCTGCCCTGCCATGTGTCGAGTTTCGCGCTCGGGGCGTCGCATACCGCCATCGGCAGCGCGATCCGGCTTTTGGCGCTGACCTACGCCGCCCATGCGGGCAAGCCGGCGCAGCAGCGCGCCGAAATCATCGACGGCCTGCACGAGGAACTCGGCGACATCGACTGATACCGAAGCGGAGGCAGGCGATCCGCTTTGCGCAAACTCTCAGATCGTCTCGCCACCGTCCGCCACAATGGCTTGGCCAGTGATATAGGACGAGCGATCAGAGACGAGGAAGAGGATCGTCTCGGCGATTTCCTCGATGCTTGCCCAGCGGCCCATGGGCACCTTTTCGGCGATATACGCCTCGATGGCCTCGCGTCCGCCCATCTGGCGAATGAAGGGGTCGTTGAAGGGCGTATCGACCCAACCGGGGCAGAGCGCATTCACGCGGATGTTGAAGCGGGCATAGTCGGCCGCGATCTGGCGCGTCATGGCAACGACGGCGTGCTTGGACGTCGTGTAGGCGATCATCTCGCGGTCGTAGAAGACGCCGGATGAGGACGAGGTGTTGAGGATGACGCCCTTGCCCAGTGCCCGCATGGCCGGCATGACCAGGCGGGCGCCGATGAAATGGGCCCGCACGTTGACGGCCAGCGAGGCGTCGAATCCCTCGACCGAGACGGATTCCAGGGTGCCTTCCACCTGAATGCCGGCGTGGTTGTGCAGGATGTCGATCCGTCCGTGCCTGCCGCGCACATCCTCGACGAGGGTGGCCATGGCCTCGTCATTTGTGACGTCGATGCCCTTTGCCTCGGCGCTGCCCCCGGCAGCCGCAATCATATCGACCGTGTCGCGTGCGCGCTCCAGATTGCGGTCGACGACAACGACGTGGGCCCCCTCGCGCGCCATGATCTGGGCGCCGCCCTGGCCGATGCCGGAGCCGGCACCGGTGACGATCGCCACGCGGTCTTTCAGGATCATCGATTATTCCCCGGAGGTTCTTGATTTTTGACGGGCGAGGAGCGCCTGGGCGGAAAAGACTGCGACCAGCGAGACCATCAGCACGATCGTGGCGATGGCGTTGATCTCGGGCGTGACGCCGCGCCGGATCGAGGAGAAGACGTAGATGGGCAGTGTCGTCTGCGTGCCGGCGACGAAGAAGGCGATGATGAAATCGTCGAAGGAGAAGGTGAAGGCGAGCAGGAAGCCGGCGAGGATGGCCGGGAAAATCTGCGGCAGGACGATGGAGCGGAAGGTGGTGAAGGGCGTTGCGTAGAGGTCGCTCGACGCCTCGATGAGATCCCTCCCGAGGCTTGCTAGCCGGGCCTTCACGATCATCGCCACCAAAGCCATGGAAAAGAGCGTGTGGGCGGCAATGATGGAGCCGTAGCCAAGGCCGAGCTTCAGCGGCTTTTCTCCCGGCCAGAGCGAAGCGATCAACGGATTGACGACATCGAAGACGGCAACGAGCGCAACCAGCGTCGCGATGCCGATGACGACGCCCGGCACCACGATGGCCGCGGCAAACAGCATGTCGAAGATGGCCCGGGACCGCCTGCCGAGCCGGGGCAGCCCAAGGGCTGCGGCTGTGCCGAAAACGGCTGCAAGGGTCGCGCTGGTGAAGGCGATGACGAGGCTGTTCTGCAGGGCCGAGACGAGGAACGGATTGGCCAGCGCCTTGCCGTACCATTGTATCGAAAAGCCCGTGATCTCGCTGGCATGCCGGCCGGCATTGAACGAGAAGAGCACGATCAGGGCGATCGGCGCGTAAAGGAAGACGTAGACGGCGATAACGAGGGCGCGCATCAGACAAGATCCGCCTGGCGGGCGCCGGAGAGGCGGTTGGTCAGGGCGTTGGTCGCCATCATGATCAGCACGACGAGCACAACGAGCGAGACGGCAATCGCCGATCCGAAGGGCCAGTTGCGCGATTGCAGGAAAAGATCGACGAGCGCATTGCCGAGGAAGAAGACCTTGCCGCCGCCAAGCAGCGCGGGGATGAGGAACTCGCCCATGAGGAGGATGGTGACGAGCGAAAAGCCTGCAAAGACACCTGGCAGGGATAGCGGCAGCGTGATGTCGAGAAAGGTTGAGACGGGACGCGCGCCGAGATCGGCTGAGGCTTCGAGAAGACGAAGATCCAGTTTCTCAAGGCCGACATAGATCGGCAGGATCATCAGCGGCAGGTAGCCGTAGACGATGCCGAGAAGAACGGTGCCGGGCGTGTTGAGCAGGATGTGGTCGCCAAGGCCGAGCCACTCCAGCAGCGCCGGAAGGCCGCGTCCGCCGAGGATATACATCCACGCGTAGGTGCGCATCAGAAGCGATGTCCAGAAGGGCACGACCACGAGCGCCAGCAACAGCATGCGGCGCTTTGGAGACGCCTTGACGGCGAGATAGTAGGCGAAGGGATAGGCGACCAGCAGGCAGGCGAAGGCGCCGAGCGGCGCCATGATCAGCGTGTTCCAGTAGGCCTTCGCCCGGGCGGGAAGGTTGAGGTACTGGTCGAGCGTGAAGGCTGCCGCATAGCCGCCGGCTGGCCCGCGTTCGCCGACCGAAAAGACCAGAATGGCGATGAAGGGCAGCACCAGAAAGGCGAACAGCCAGATGGCGGCCGGCGCAAGCAGGGCGCCCGTGACGAGGCCTCTTCTGGACGTCTCTTGAGCCATGAAGCGATCCTTGGGGGGACGGAACGGGCGCCGTGCAGCGGGGCCGTCCTTTGGGCGGTCCCGCTGCACGGACGATGCATTACGCCGACTTGAAGCGGGCCATCAGCTCCGCGCGGCCCGGATCGGTGAGGGTCGCGGCGGCGCCGAACTCCAGCGGCGTCAGCAGTTCCTTCGCCGGGTAGACGATCGGGTTGTCGATGATCTCCTTCGGCAGCAGCGGCGTCACGCGGCTGTCGGTGGAGGGATAGCCGTGCGCGATGACTTCCTTGGCGTTGATCTCCGGCGTTTCGAGATAGTTGATCAGCGCGTAGGCGGCCGGCTTGTTCGCCGCTTCCTTCGGGATGGCGTAGAAGTCGGTCCAGATCTCGCCGCCTTCCTTGCCGAGGACATATTCCATCTCGGGAAGATCGCGGTTGAGCTGGGTGCCGTCGCCGGTCCAGCACATCGACATCCAGGCATCGCCGTTGCGCAGCGGCGGCTGGTAGTCCGAGTTGATCGCATAGAGATGCGGCTTGACCTCGATCAGCAGCTTCTCGGCATCGGCCAGTTCCTTCGCGTCAACCGAGTTGAAGGAATAGCCGAAATATTTCAGCGCATTGCCGATGGTCGTGAGCTGGTAGTCATGCACCATGACGCGGCCCGAGGCCTTGTCCTTGGTGATGTCCCAGAATTCCTTCCAGGACGTCATGCCCTTCGGCAGCTTGTCGGTGTTGACGACGAAGCCGGTCGTGCCCCAGTTCTTCGGAACGGCATAGACGGTGCCGTCGACCGTGCCCTCGTGGGTGAAGCGCTGGTCGTTGCTGCCGGCGTCGTATTTCGACAGTTGCGACAGGTCCAGCGGATCGATGAGACCCAGCTTGGCGTAGGTCGAGATCGTGTAGTTGGTCGGCACGAAAACGTCCCAGCCCGAACCGCCGGCCTGGAGCTTGGCCAGCATCTCCTCGTTGGAGCCGAAGACATTCACCTCGACCGCGCAGCCGGTCATCTCGGTGAAGGCGGCGAAGTTCGCCGGATCGTGGTAGTTCGGCCAGGTGGCGAGCGAGACCTTGTCGCCAAGGTCGCCGGCGAAGGCCGGGTTGAAGCCAAGGCCGGTCTCACGGGCGAAGACCGCGGTCGCAAGGCCGAGGCCGGTGACGCCGAGGAAGTGGCGCCGGCTCACCGAGCCGCGCTTCCAGCGCATCAGTTCATGCACGAATTGGTCGGGCCGGATCGGCCGGTTGTCGTCTGATCTGGACATGTGAACCCCTCGTTCTGCTCTTGGTGACCAGTCTTTCCGCTGGTTCAGGTTGGAAACGCGATGGCTTTTCGCGGGTCAAAGGAGACGCTGACGTCGGCGCCCGGGCCATGGACGGCCTCGGACGCGGGAACCTGGGCCAGAAGCTGGCCCAATCCGGGCACGTCGATCGCATAGTCCGCGCTCGGTCCAAGGAAGATGCGATTGTGGATCGTGCCGACGGGGCCGCCCGGCTCGGTGCCAAGCGTCAGCGCTTCGGGCCGGACGCAGACCGTCGCGCCGGAGCCGGCCTTGAGACCGTCGCGCCCCTTTGCCCGCGTCATCTGGCCGTTGGCGAGCCTGATCTCGGCCATGCCGTCGGTCACGGAAAGGACCTCTCCGGCGAGCATGTTGGTCTTGCCGACAAAGTCGGCGACGAACAGCGTCGACGGATGGTCGTAGATTTCGCCGGGCGTTCCAAGCTGGGCGATGCGGCCCTCGCTCATGACGCAGACGAGATCGCTCATGGACAGTGCCTCTTCCTGATCGTGCGTGACCAGCAGGAAGGTGATGCCGAGGTCGCGCTGCAGGCTCTGGAGTTCGATCTGCATCGCGGTGCGCAGTTTCTTGTCAAGGGCCGCCAGCGGTTCGTCGAGCAGCAGAACGCGGGGCTTGTTGACGAGCGCACGGGCGAGCGCCACCCGCTGTTGTTGGCCGCCGGAGAGTTCGTGCGGCCGCCGTCCGCCAAGTGCTCCGAGGCGCACCATCTCGAGCGCTTCGCCTACACGCGCCTTGATCTCGGACGCTGCCAGACGCGGGCGCTGCTGCTTCAGCCCGTAGGCAACGTTGGCCGCAACGGTCATGTGCGGGAACAGCGCGTAGTGCTGGAAGACCATGTTGACGGGGCGGCGGTAGGGCGGTTCGCCCGCCATGTCCCGGCCGGCGACGAGGACCTCGCCGCTCGTCGGCATCTCGAAACCGCCGATCATCCGGAGGCTGGTCGTCTTGCCGCAACCGGACGGTCCGAGCAGGGCAACGAAGCTGCCGGCGGGCACGGCAAGGTCGATGCCGTGAACGGCCGTGAAGCTGCCGAAGGCCTTGGTTACCTTGCGGAATTCAATATCGGGGTTGCCGGTCGGGCTCATCGGAGGCTCCGTCTTTGCATCCGATTTAATCATGCTAAAAAACTAGCAAAGCCTTGCTCTGAGGTATATACCTCCGAAGTGGTATTTAGGCAGAAAAATTCGTTGGGAGTGGTATGTCCCTTTCTGCAGTGCACACGCGGCTTGAGCCGTCGGCGAGGCTGGCGGATGTGATCGTGGCCCTGTCCGGCGCCGATCCCTCGGCGTTCGGACCGGCCCTTCTGGCCTGGTTTTCCGAGGCCATCCGCTTCGATCATTCCGTTGTCTTCGCCTATCGCGGCGATGCGCGTCCGCCCTGCCTGTTCGAAACCTTCAACCGGCAGGACAGCCACGTCTTCGTGGCGCTCTACCAGGACGGCCCCTATCGGCTGGACCCGTTCTGCCAGACGGCGCTCGCACGCCGGTCGGGGTTCTGGCGCATGCGGGAACTGGCGCCGGACCGCTTCTATGCCAGCGAATATTTCCGCACCTATTATGAGAAGACGGGCCTTGCGGAGGAGGTGGGCTTCTTCGTTCCGATGGAAAGCGGCGTGACCGTCGTTCTGTCGCTGATGCGCCTGAAGCGTTCCCGGGCCTTTTCAGCGGTCGAAATCCGCGAGTTGCGGCGCGCGGCGCCATTGGTGATGTCGCTGGTGCGGCTGGCTTGGGGCGATACGGAGGTGCCCGAACAGCGCGTCGGCATGCCCGATCTGTCTGGCCAACATGCCAGCAGGGAAGAAGACCTTGGAGTGCGGGCGGCCGAGCCTCCGGTCATGGAGAAATCGCTTCTGACGACGCGCGAGAGCCAGGTGGTCGACCTGGTCCTGCAGGGGCATTCCTCGGACTCGATCGCCGACCGGCTCGGCATGACGCCGGGCACCGTGAAGGTCCATCGCCGCAATATCTACCGCAAGCTCCACATCAGTTCCCAGGCGGAACTCTTCGCATGGTTCGTCGCCCAGAACGCGAAATGAAATGGCTTCGTCTTCCGGGATGCGAATTCGCCGGCCAGCCCATCAGGGGCGCGCCGACATCACCTGCTGCCCGGGCATGTTCCGCACCTTGTCGAGGCAGCCGCCGATTTCATCTTCAAGGGCCTTGGCGACGATCCGCCCAATGCGGGAGATCGGCTTGCGGCTGTCGATCGCGACACTGACGGTCTGCGGTTCGGCGCCCTTGTCCCGGATCGGCAGGAAGACGAGTTCGCCGGAAATCAACTCGGGCGCGGCATCGAGCTCCGAGGTGAAGGCCAGGTAGTGCCCGCCGCAGGCCAGTTTCTTGACCAGTTGCAGCGAGTTGGTGACGACCGCCTTGTTCGGCTCGTTGAAGAGCCAGCCATAGTGCGCCTCAAGATACCGGCGGATCACAAGCGCCCGGCTTTGCAGCGCGATCGGATGAGCAACAGCCCGTTGCAGATTGGCCTCCTTCTCCTCGGCCAGCGGATGCGTCGGCGCGACGACACAGCCGAGCGGCAGCTCCGCGCTCCAGAGAACATGGACGTCGCGGCGCGGCGTGAGGTTGAAGATCGCCGCGACGTCGACTTCGCCGGAGAGCAGGGCGGAAACGGCATCGTCCGGCGTTGCGATTTCGATATCGAGCGTGATGCGGGGCTGCTCGGCGGCAAGCCTCTCGACGAAATCGGGCAGGAAGCCGTTGACGTGGCTGTCCATGGCGGCGATGCGGACGTGGCCCTGATCGATGCCCTGCAATTGCTTGATTTCAGCGACGACCCGCCGTTCGTCGGCACGCCAGCGCCGGGCGAGGGTGACGAGGGCGTCGCCGGCCGCCGTCAGCCGCATGCCGCGCGGAACACGCTCGAAGAGTTCGACGCCAAGGTCCTGTTCCATAAGCAGGATCTGCCGATCGACGGCAGATGCCGCAACATTCAGTTCCTTGCCCGCCTTCTGGATCGAGCCGGAGCGGGCGACCTGATCCACATAGCGAAGGGAAGCCGGGGTGAGGGGCGAGCGCATGATGTCCAATCCATTCTAATTATTCGAATGCAGCATTGTTCAAACTGATCTGGACGGCAATGGGTGTCTCGCCGATGATGTCCTTCGTCAACGATGGGGGATGAGATGAGCGGTGGGGGCGAAGGTCATTCCCTGGATCTGAAGGCGATCACCCATCGCTTCGGCGACAACGTCGCTGCCAATGCCATCGACCTCTCGATCCGCCCCGGCGAACTCGTCTCTCTGCTCGGCCCGTCCGGTTGCGGCAAGACCACGCTCCTGAAGATAATCGCCGGTTTTCTACGGCAGACATCCGGGGATGTTCTGCTGGACGGGCAGTCGGTCAGTCATCTGCCGGCGAACCGGCGTCAGGTTGGCATCGTCTTTCAGAACTACGCCCTCTTTCCACACATGACGGTGGGCGAGAACATCGCCTACGGCCTGGCGGCGCGGCGGCGGCCTCGGGCTGAACAGGAGGCGGTTGTCGAGGAAATGCTCGCCCTCGTGCAGATGGGCGCCTTTCGCGATCGCCTGCCGCGCCAGCTTTCCGGCGGCCAGCAGCAGCGGATCGCCCTTGCCCGCTGCCTTGCCATCCGTCCGAGCATCCTGCTGCTCGACGAGCCCTTCAGCGCCCTCGACAAGAACCTGCGCCTCGACATGCAGATCGAGATCAAGCGCGTGCAGCAGCAGTCCGGCATCACCACGGTGCTCGTCACCCACGACCAGGAAGAGGCGATGAGCATGTCGGACCGGATTGCCGTGCTCCATCGCGGCAATCTGGAACAGTTCGCCAGCCCGACGGAGATTTACGACCGGCCCGCATCCCTTTTCGTCAACAGCTTCGTCGGCACGGCCAATCTGCTGCCCGGTCGTCTCGTCACGGGGCAGGGCGGAGGTGCGGCGGTGCAGCTTTCCGATGGCATGGTCATCGACACGGGCCAGCCGACGCCATTGCCGTCCGGGTCGGATGTCCGCCTGTCGCTGCGTCCGGAGGCGCTGCGGCTGTCCCGGGAACAAGGGGAGGGCGGCATTCCGGCCACGGTCGCGACCGCGATGCCGATCGGGCCGTCCATCCTGTTCGAGGTTCGCCTTGCCAACGGCGCGCTCGTCAAGGTGATCGAGGAGCGGGCGGGGCGCGATGCCTCCGATCTCGCCGGAAACCAGGTTTTTCTTTTCATCGACAACCGCCGCGTCAGCGGCATTTTTCCCGCGTCATCGGCTTGATGCGGGTGCCTGAGCACATTCGGAAGGAGCCGTCATGACGTTCAACCTTACCCGTCGCCACCTGCTTGCCGCTGCCGGAGCCGCCGGCGGCCTGTCGCTCCTGCCGCGCGGCGCCTTTGCTGCCGAAGAGCTTGTGGCCGCCACGTTCGGCGGCTCCTGGGCCGAAGTGCACAAGCAGATCCTGAAGCCCTATTTCGAGGAGAAGACGGGGGCCACGGTCAGCCAGTCGCCGATGCTTGCGACCGAGCAGATCGCCAAACTGACGGCGGCCAAGGGCGGCGAGCCGCCCTTCGATGTCGCGATGCTGGACGAGGGCCCCGCGCTGGAGGCGATCGATGCCGGGCTCATCGCCCCCTTCGATGCCTCGAAGTCCCCGAACTACGCCGATCTGCCGGAAAAATTCCAGGGCGAATACGGCCCGGCGATCACCATGCAGGCGATCGGCATTGCCTATAACCCGGAGACGATCAAGACGCCGCCAACCTCCTGGGAAGACCTCTGGAAGCCTGAATATGCGGGCCGCGTGGGCATCACGTCGCTGGCCAGCACGCTCGGTCTTGCCTTCCTCCTCGACATCAACCGCCTCGAAGGCGGCGATGAATCGAACATGGACGCGGGCTTCAAGAAGCTGCAATCGCTGCTGCCGAACCTTGCCGCTGTTTCCGCCAACTTCGGCGCCCACGGCGCGCTCTTCCAGCAGGGCGAGATCGACATCGGCGTGCAGAACTTCAACTTCGCCGAAGTCTTGAAGGCGAAGGGCGTGCCGATCGAGTTCGTCAAGGTTTCCACCGGAACGCCGGGCTGGAAGACGACCATGCATGTGGTGAAGGGCGCGACCAAATCCGATCTCGCTCATGCCTATATCGACAGCCAGCTTTCCGCCGACGTGCAGAGCGAAATGGCCAAGGCGCCTTGGAACACGATCCCGACCAACTCCAAGGTTCCGGTCGAGGGCATCGTTGCGGAAAAGTTCGGCAGCACGCCGGAGGATCTGGAAAAATTCGTCTTCTTCGACTGGAAGAAGGTGAACGAGGGCCGGGCGGCCTGGACCGATCAGTTCAACCGCGACATCCGGATCTGACGACGATGGCGAGCGCGGATGCTCTTCCCGACAGAGAGTGGCGACTGGCGCTGCCGCTCGCCATCTTTTTCCTGGCCTTCTTCATCGCCCCCCTGCTGCTGCTCGTCTCGACCAGCTTCGAGACCGAGCGGCAGATGACCGGCGTGCTCGGCCTCAGGCAGTATGCGGCCTTCTTCGGCGACAGTCTCAATCTGGACGTGCTCATCGATACGCTGCTGGTGGGGCTGAAGGCGACGCTGCTTTGCCTTGTCTTCGGCTATCCGCTGGCCTGGCTCTGCACGAAGGTTTCCGCCCGGCTTCAGGCCGTGCTGATTTTCCTGGTGGTCCTGCCGATCGTCACCAGCGTCGTCGTGCGGACCTTTGCCTGGATCGTGATCCTCGGACGGCGCGGCATCGTCAACGACACGATCCTGGCGCTCGGGCTTTCCTCCCAGCCGCTGCGGCTGCTCTTTGCCGAGCCGGGTGTCGTCATCGTTCTCGCGCAGGTTCAGATGCCGCTGATGGTGCTGCCCTTGCTGACCACCTTGCAGCGCCTTGACCCCAATCTCGAAGCGGCGTCGGCGGCGCTCGGGGCAGGGGCCTGGCGAACTTTCTTCAAGGTGACGCTGCCGCTCAGCATGCCGGGCATCATCGCCGGCTTCATCCTGACCTATACGGCCTGCGTCACCGCCTTCGTGACACAGTCCCTGATCGGCGGCTCACGCCTTCTCTACATGCCGATGATGATCTTCCAGCAGGCGATGGATCTGCAGAACTGGCCCTTCGCCGCAGCCATCTCCGTCATCTTCATGATTTCCGTCCTCCTGATCGTCGGTCTGGCGGTGGCGCTTTCGCGCAGCCGCACGGCGCGGCTCTACGGATGAGGTGAGGCCATGGTCCGCGCGCTCAACTGGGATGTGATCAGCTTCCGGGCGGTCTTCGGCCTCATCGCCGCGATCACCGTCTTCGTGCTGATCTTCCCGACCGTCGTCATCCTGATGCTCTCGTTCACGTCGGACGAGGCGCTGCGCTTTCCCCCGTCCGGATATTCCTTTCGCTGGTATCTGGCTCTTCTCGACGCCAACGAGATTCAGGATGCGGCCTGGCTCAGCTTCAAGGTCGCCGTCATGGCAACGGGACTTTCCTGCATTCTGGCAGTCTCGGCGGCGCTTGGCGTCTACCGCAGCGACAAGGCCTGGGCGCGGGCGGCGGAAACCCTGTTTCTCTCGCCCCTGATCCTGCCGGCACTCGCCTTCGGCTTCGCCGCGCTGATGATGTTCTCGATGCTCGGCATTCGCCCTTCGATGCTGACCCTGACAATCGGCCATGTGGTGGTGAGCGTGCCGTTCATCATGCGCACGACGCTCGCCAGCCTCTCGCAACTCGATCCGGCGCTGCTCGATTGTTCCAAGAGCCTCGGGGCAGGGGAAGCCTACACTTTCCGCAAGATCACCCTGCCGCTGATCGCGCCGGGTGTCGCCTCCGGCGCCTTCATTGCCTTCATGGCCTCCTTCGACAACGTGCCGGTGTCGCTTTTCCTGCAGGACACCCGCACGCAGGTGCTGCCCATACACCTCTGGGACATCATCCAGAACCAGCTCGACAGCCGGGCCGCCTCGGCCTGCGGGGTGATCATCATCATGACGGTCGTGATGATGGTTCTGATGGAACGCGTTGCCGGGTTCTCCCGGTTCATGAAATGACTTCTAGAGCATTCGCCAATGACCTTTCAGCCTATCCCGCTCGACGTGCTCAACGACTGCCCGCAGGACCGGTTTCAGGCCGTTCTCGGGCCGGTCTTCGAAAATGCCCCCTGGGTTTGCGATATGGTCTGGCACAAGCGGCCCTTCGCCAGCCTCACCATGCTGCATGATGCGATGATGCAGGCGCTGCGCGCGCTGGAGGGAGATCGTCTCATTGCCTTTCTGAACGGTCATCCGAGGCTTTCGCCGGAGACGCTTCGGAAGGGAACCACCGCCGAATCCACTGGCGAGCAGACATCGGCAGGGCTGAACGCGCTCGACCCGGAGACAACGGGCCTTCTCGGCCAGCTCAACGACGCCTATGAGGCGCGCTTCGGCTTTCCCTTCATTCTGGCGGTTCGCAATGCCTCCCTGGAGACGATGCTTGCCAGCTTCCAGCGGCGGATCGGTGCCTCACCGGCGGCAGAACGAGAAGAGGCGCTGGCGGAGATCCGGGCAATTAGCTGGATGCGCCTGCTCGATCGCGTGACGCCGGCCACGAGCGGAGGTCTCTCGACCCATGTCCTCGACACCGTTCGTGCGGCACCTGCGGCCGGGATCGGGATCGAGCTCTGGAAAAGGCTTCCGTCGGGCAACATGGAATGTCTGGCCACCCATCAAACCGACCAGCAAGGCCAGTTCGCGACGAACGGCGACTGGCCCGTCGAGGCCGGCGATTACGAGTGGCACTTCGACACGCCGACCTATTTCGCCCGCCAGGGCTATGCGACGGTCGAGCGGACCTATCTTGGCAAGGTGCGGATTGCATTTTCGGTCTGGAATCCGGAAGAGCACTATCACGTGCCGCTCCTCCTGACGCCAGGTTCCTACACGACCTATCGCGGAAACTGACAGAGCGGCCCGTTCGGATGCCGTCCTTGCCGGTCCCTTGTCGTGACGCGCCTCAAGTTCCGGGCGGAGGTTCAGAGGGCGGGGCCATTGCCTTCAGCCTCGAATAGAGCGTCGTTGCCTTCATGCCGAGCAATTCGGCCGCTCCGCCGGGGCCGGAGACCTTGCCGCGGCATGCCTCAAGCGCGCGGCGGATGTTTGCCTCTTCAAGGGCGATCATTTCAGCCGCCGTCAGAATGGAGCCGGCGTCGTCGCCGGCCGCATCCACAGCGTTGGTCGCTGTCTCGGTGGCCGATCCGGGGCGGCCCGTCTCGGGCAGGGAAAAGGCCAGCTTGCCGCCACGGGCGAGAATGGCCGCGCGCTCGACCACGTTCTGGAGTTCGCGCGCATTGCCGGGCCAGGAATAGGCCCTGAGCATTTCGACATTGGCTTTCGTGAGCTTGGGAACCGGAAGGTTCAGCCGGGCGCAGGTCGTTGCCAGGAACTCGGCGGCCAGCACCGGAATGTCGCCCGTGCGTTCGCGCAGCGGCAGGCATTCGATCGGGAAGACGTTGAGCCGGAAGTAGAGATCTTCCCGGAACCGGCCGGCGGCCGATTCCTGCTTGAGATCGCGGTTGGTCGCCGCGATCACGCGCACGTCGACCTCGCGCGTGCGGTCCTCGCCGATGCGCTCGAAGCGGCGATCCTGAAGCACGCGCAGCAGCTTCGATTGCAGGTCGAGGGGGATTTCGCCGACTTCGTCGAGGAAGATGGTGCCGCCGTTGGCGAGTTCGAAGCGGCCGACCCGGTCACGAAGGGCGCCGGTGAAAGCGCCCCGGACATGGCCGAAGAACTCGCTCTCGAAGAGTTCGCGCGGAATGGCGGCGCAGTTGACGCGGATCAGCGGCCGGTCGGAGCGGGCGGAGGCGCGATGGATCGCGTGGGCGACGAGTTCCTTGCCGGTGCCGCTCTCGCCGGTGACGAGCACGTTGGCGTCGGTCGGGGCGACGAGCTCGATCTGGCGGATCAGGTTGGCCACCGCGTCGGAGGTGCCGAGGATATTGTGGTGGTGGGCCTGGCTGCGGATTTCCTCGCGAAGATAGGCGTTTTCCATCTCCAGCCGTTCGCGCAGGCGGGCGTTGTCCGCAAGGGCCGTGCGCAGGCGCTCCTCGTTCAGCTTGCGCTCGGAAATGTCGCGAAAGACGATCACGGCGCCGACCATCGCGCCATTATCGACGATCGGCGTCGAGGTGTATTCGACGCGCACGGACCGGCCATCCTTGCCCCAGAAGACCTCGTCGTCGACGGTCTTCACCGTGCCCTGCTTGAAGGCGTTGTAGATCGGGCAGTCGGCGACCGCGTAGGGCGTTCCGTCGGCCTTGTGATGGTGGATGACCGAGTGCATGTCCTTGCCGATGAGTTCGGCCGGATCGTAGCCGAGCATCGTGGCTGCGGCCGGATTGACGAAGGTCGTCTCGCCTTGGACGTTGACGCCGTAGATGCCTTCGCCGGCGGCGGCGAGGATGAGATGGTGCTCGCGCTCGATCTCGCGGAAATAGCGCTCGGCGCGACGCCATTCGTCGAGGCCCTTGCGATGATAGGTGTTCGCCTCGTCGTCCACGGAGCGCTGGGCCTGGACGTCGAGGTCGGTGATCGTCACGAGGAGGTAGTCCTCGCCATCCTGCTCCGTCGCCACGGCCATGTGCTCCAGCCGATGCGGCCTGCCGTCGGGCAGGGCAAGCGTGAGGTCGCGGGTGAAGGCATGGCCGCGCACCAGGGCTTCCTCGGTGAAGACGTGCCAGATTCCCATCTGCTCGGGGTAGAACTCGGCGAGCGAGCGTCCCGCAATGGTCTGTGCCTTGCGCCGGAAGAGGGCGCTCGCAGCCCTGTTGGCCTGGATGACGAGCCCGCTTTCCGGCGCGATCAGCAGGGTCGCGTTGGGGGCACGCTCGAAGAACTGGCGCAACAGAATGGCGCCAAGATGCTGCGGGTTGAGGGTCGTATCCCTGCGGTCATGGTCTGCGGTGGAAGACGGCTGTCTTTCCTTGTCGCCGGCGACAGCGTCGTTCACGGGCTTCGCCGCGCAACAGGGGCAGCCTTCGCCTCCCTCATTGCCGGCGTCCAGCGCTTCGAAAGGGCCGCCATGGCTGGTCCGCTCGCCGTCGCTCATGCATCTGCCCTTTGCGAATTTTCGTAACTGAAGATTATGAAAATTTGTAATTCATGAAAAGTCGTAAATTTCGGAGTGATGGATGGTTTCTATAGTATATTGAAATTAATACATAAAATCAGAGAAGCCAGCTTGGCATAACGCTTGCCAATCTCCTCGTCAGACGCCGCGCCAACGACGCTGCGGCGATAAGTCCAACGATGGGGAACGAACATGGCAAGCAAGAGTCTCGGCAATCCATTCGACGGTGACAGCGACCTCAGGCACGGCATGTCGTGCGGCTGCGACGACTGCCGCAGAACAGCGGGCGATTTCGTCGCCGATGCGCCGGCTAACACCCATGAGGATATCCTGTCGCGCGCCATCGACAGCGCCGTGGTGCGCTCCGTCTTCGGCCACAACGAGATTTCGCGCCGGTCCTTCGCCAAGATGCTCGGCGGCACGACGCTGGCGGCGGCCATCGGCTCGGTGCTGCCGCTCGACAAGGCCAAGGCCGCCATTCTCGACACGCTCGGAACGCCCGAAAAGGCCAAGCTTGCGGTGGGGTTCGTTCCGATCACCTGCGCGACGCCGATCATCATGGCCAAGCCCATGGGGTTCTACGAGAAATACGGGCTCGACGTCGACGTCATCAAGACGGCCGGCTGGGCGGTCGCGCGCGACAAGTCGCTCAACAAGGAATATGACGCCGCCCATATGCTGACGCCGATGCCGCTCGCCATCACCATGGGCGCGGGCTCCACGGCAACGCCCTTCCTGATGCCGGCGGTGGAGAACATCAACGGCCAGGCGATCGTCCTGCATGTCGACCATCTCGACAAGAACGACGACCCGAAGAAATGGAAGGGCTTCAAGTTCGGCGTGCCGTTCGAATACTCGATGCACAACTTCCTGCTGCGCTACTACGTCGCCGAGCACGGCCTCGACCCCGACACGGACATCCAGATCCGCGTCGTACCGCCGCCGGAAATGGTCGCCAACCTGCGCGCCGGCAATCTCGACGGCTATCTCTCGCCCGATCCCTTCAACCAGCGCGCGGTGTGGGAGAAGGTCGGCTTCATTCACAAGCTGACCAAGGAGATATGGGAGGGGCATCCCTGCTGCGCCTTCGCCTGCAGCCAGGAATTCGCCGAGACGATGCCGAACACCTACGGCGCGCTTTTGAAGGCGCTGGTGGATGCCACGCAATACGCCCACGCGGCGGAGAACCGGAAGGAAATCTCGGCGGCCATCGCGCCGGCGAACTATCTCAACCAGCCGGTGCCGGTGATCGAGCAGGTGCTGACCGGGCGCTATGCCGACGGGCTCGGAAACATCAAGGACGAGCCGAACCGGATCGACTTCGATCCCTTCCCCTGGCACTCCATGGGCGTGTGGATCCTGACCCAGATGAAGCGCTGGGGCTACATCGAGGGGGACGTCGACTACAAGGGCGTCGCCGAGCAGGTCTATCTCGCCGGCGACTGCGCCAAGATCATGAAGGACCTCGGCGTCACGCCGCCGGAGGAGACCTACAAGAGCTACACGATCATGGGCAAAACCTTCGACCCGGCCGAGCCGGAGGCCTACGTCCAGAGCTTCGACATCAAGCGGGCCTGACCAAATGCCCGCGAGCCTCAACCTCAGGGCTGCCATCCTTTCCCTCGTGTTGCTGGTCTTCGGGCTCGGCGCGTGGGAACTGGCGACGCCCAAGGTCAAATCCGCCGAGGAGATGACCGAATACGAGATGCTGATGGGCGGCGCGGACCAGGAGGCCCGTGTGCCGCCTCCGTCGGCCGTCCTTCAGCGGGCGTGGGAGGAACTCTCCAACCCGTTCTACGACAACGGGCCGAACGACAAGGGCATCGGCATCCAGGTGGCCTATTCCCTCGTTCGCGTGCTGAGCGGCTATTTCATGGCGGCGCTGATCGCGATTCCGGTCGGGTTCCTGATCGGCATGTCGCCGCTCTTCTATAAGGCGCTCGATCCGTTCATCCAGGTGCTGCGGCCCATCTCGCCGCTCGCCTGGATGCCGCTTGCCCTCTTCATCATCAAGGACAGCAACGCCTCGGCGATTTTCGTGATCTTCATCTGCTCGATCTGGCCGATGCTGATCAACACAGCCTTCGGCGTCGCCGGCGTGCGCAAGGACTGGGTCAATGTCGCCCGCACCCACGAACTGGGTGCGCTCCGGACTGCCTTCACGGTGATCCTGCCGGCGGCCGCGCCCACCATCCTCACCGGCATGCGCATTTCCATCGGCATCGCCTGGCTGGTGATCGTGGCGGCCGAGATGCTCGTGGGCGGCACGGGAATTGGCTACTACGTCTGGAACGAGTGGAACAACCTCGACCTCACCTCCGTCATCTTCTCCATCCTTACCATCGGCGTCGTCGGCATGCTGCTCGATGCCGCCTTCGCGCAGGTGCTGCGCGCCGTCCAGTACCAGGAATAGGACCCGTCATGACCGATCAATCCTTCCTGGAAATCGACAACCTTACGAAGCGCTTTCCGGCCCCGCCGGGCGGAGAACCGCTGACCGTCTTCGAGAATGTCAGCTTCGACATCGCCAAGGGCGAATTCGTCTGCATCATCGGCCATTCGGGTTGCGGCAAGTCGACCATCCTCAACGTGCTCGCCGGCCTCGACAGCGCCACATCCGGTGCCGTCACCATGGACGGCGGGGAGGTGGCCGGCCCGAGCCTCGACCGGGGCGTCGTCTTCCAGAACTATTCGCTGCTGCCGTGGCTGTCGGCGCTGAAGAACGTGACCTTCGGCGTGCGTGCCCGCCATCCGCAGTGGTCGAAGGCGCAGGTGCAGGAACACGCCTACAAGTATCTGGAGATGGTGGGATTGTCCGGCGGGGCGGAGCATCGCAAGCCCTCGCAGCTTTCCGGCGGCATGCGCCAGCGCGTCTCGATCGCCCGGGCCTTCGCCATCCATCCGAAGCTGCTTCTGCTCGACGAGCCTTTCGGGGCGCTCGACGCGCTGACGCGAGGCACGATCCAGGACGAACTCATCCGCATCTGGTCTGGCTCCGACCAGACGGTGTTCATGATCACCCATGACGTCGACGAGGCGATCCTGCTCGCCGACCGCATCCTCCTGATGACGAACGGCCCCAATGCGCAGGTGGCGGAGAACGTCATCGTCGACATTCCCCGGCCGCGCAGCCGCACCGAGATCATCCACCACGAGGGCTACTACAAGATCCGCAACCACCTCGTGGAGTTCCTGGCCCACCGCTCCAGGGAACTTGCCGGCCAGAAGGCCGACGACGGCGGCCGGAGAACCGAACCGCGCACCGTCCGTCCCGCTCTTGGCGGCGAGAGCGAGGAGGAGCACCCGGCGGCGGAGACCAAGATCGTCGCCCTGAAACGGTGACCTCCGGGAAGCTCGGCCGCGCGAGACAGATGCACGACCGCGCCCGAGAGCATTGGAAAAATTCAAGAAAAGGCAGAAAAGGACCAAGAGAATGAACAAGCTTGAAGTCACCGAGATGATCATGGAGCGGAAGCGCACCACGGGCATGACCTGGGCGGCGATCGCGGAGGCCATCGGCATGTCGGAGGTGTTCACCACGTCCGCCTGCCTCGGCATGAACTCGATGCCGCGCGACAAGGCCGACATCCTCGTGACGACCCTCGGCCTGCCGCAGGAGGCGGGCATGGTGTTGGCGGAATATCCGACCAAGATCTTCGCCCAGCAGATCCCGACCGATCCGTGCATCTACCGCTTCTACGAGATCATGGGCGTTTACGGCGATACGCTGAAGGAGCTCATTCAGGAAAAGGGTGGCGACGGCATCATGAGCGCCATCGATTTCGACATGAAGGTCGAGAAGGTGCCCTATCCGAAGGGCGACCGCATCGTGGTGACGATGAGCGGCAAGTTCCTGTCCTACAATCAGTGGTGAGCGGCGCCGCTGGCGCTCTGCGAGGCCGCTCCGGGGGCCCGATCCTCTCGGGGCGGATCGAGACAAGTCATGCGCCAACACGCAATCTGGACCAGTCAGATCGGGCTGCACACGTTCGGCGCGGGCTCTCTCATGCTCTTTGCAGACATGGGCCATAGCATTCTGCCTTGCGCCGGGCCTGCGTGATGCGGCGTCATTGCGTCGGGTATGAATCGGCCTGGTGCCGCTTCTTCTTCGGAAAAACTGGAAATTTCAGATGATTGAGGGAGGGGCTCCAGCCCCTCCCGAGCGTGGCGGGAAGGGCTGGTCCGGTTGATCCCTCGTCTGTCCGAGGCCGATCAGTAGGTATCGTGCAGCCGCACCCAACTCATCGTGCCGCCGGTCTCGTTGCGTCCCTTGGGGGCGAGATCGAGCCAGTTGAAGGCGCCCATCAGCAATTCTGTGCCGCGGTGATAGGTCGAGTAGGTGTGGAAGATCGCGCCGTCCTCGTTCTTGACGAAAACGCTGACGCCGAACATGTCGGACGCCTTCTCGATCGGCGTCCTGCCGTAGTTGTAGAGCGCCCGTCCGGCCTCCCGGGCCTCCGGCGTGAAGGAGACGGCGAAGTCGTAGTTGAAGTCACCGTCGCCGGACGACACCCAGGGAAAGCTCCAGCCCAGGCGGCTCTTCGCCGCCTCGATTTCTTCGACGGACGCGCGGGAGACCGCGGCGAAGGCGAGATCGGCCTGCTCGAAATGCTGCCGGGCGCCGTCGACGTGATCCATGGTGAAGGAGCAGCCGGGGCAGATGTGGCCGGAACCGGGCGTCAGCATGAAATGATAGACGGCAAGCTGGCTGCGGGAGCCGAAGAGGTCAGCGAGCGTGCGCTTGCCCGTGGCGCTGTCGAAGACATAATCCTTCTCGAGCCGGACCCAGGGCAGTTGCCGACGCTCGGTGCGCAGCGCGTCGAGTTCGTGGGTCATGGCAAGCTCCCTGGTGAGGAGCGCCTTGCGGGCGGTGAGCCATTCGTCACGGGATACGATGGAATTTTGCATGGTCAGTCTCCTTGGGTTCCGCTTGGCGAGCGGCGGTTGAGTGGATGCCGGATGCCAGAGGCAAGCCGGAGCCACGGGGACAGGTGGAAAAGACCCATCAGCAGGTACATCAAGGTCATCTCGCTGAAGGGCATGAGGTCCGACGCAGGCGCGCACATCATCGCCTGGTGACTGTCTGCCGCCGAGATCCACGCCATCAGCGTGAAGGTCGGTGAGGCGGCAAGGCCGAGCCAGCCGGCCGCCCCGCAGGCGATCGAGGCCGGTGTGCCGGCTTTCCCTGCCGTGCCGATCGATGTCATTGTCGAACCTCCGACTGAAATTCGCCGTTTCCGGCTGTTGCTGTGCGAGACAAGGGATAGGCCGCCGGCGGCGAGGTGCGTGAGTGACAAGTGTGACGGGATTTCCATGGACTCGCTGATCACCGCGGCGGCGCGGGCGCTGGCTGCCGGCGATGCGTTTTCCGCCCTGAAGCGGGTTGCCCTGCGCGAGGATGCGCCGGCTCTCGCCTTGCGCGGCACGGCCATGGCCCAGCTTGGCGACCTTGCCCGCGCCCGCGAGCTTTTCCGCAAGGCCGCGCGTGCCTTCGGTGCGACGGAGCCCCTTGCCCGTGCCCGGTGCCAGCTTGGCGAGGCCGAGATTGCGCTCGTTTCCCGCGATCTCGTCCAGGCCCTGGAGAGGCTCGATGATGCATTTGCAACGCTCGAGGCGCTTGGAGATCGCAGGAACGCAGCGCATGCGGCTTACCTGCTGGCCCGCGCCCATCTGCTGATCGGCAAACTCGAGAAGGCCGACCGGATGCTGGCGCGGATCGACTTCGACATGCTGCCATTGCCGTCGCAGGCCGGTTCCTTTCTCGTCATTGCCGGTATCGCCAGACGCCGCATCAGGACGCAGGAGGCAAAAGCCGCACTGGGGCAGGCCATGGCGGCGGCAGGAAAAGCGGGCATTGCGTCGCTGTCGGCCGAAGTCGACCTTGCGTCGCGGGCGCTTGATGCGCCTGCCGCCCGCCTTGTTGCCGGCGGCTCTGAGCGGCTTGTCCGGCTTGGCGATGTCGAGGCGCTGTTTGCCTCCGGCGCTTTCGTTGTCGACGCCTGCCGGACTACGGTCCGGTGCGGGCAGGCGGTGGTCCCGCTCGCGGGCCGTCAGGTCCTGTTTGCGCTGGCCCGCGCGCTCGCCGAGGCCTGGCCTCACGATGTCTCGCGGGAAGCGCTTCTCGTCCGCGCCTTCGGAGCGCGGCAGGCCGACGAGTCCCATCGCGCACGTCTGCGTGTTGAAATCGGCCGTCTTCGCAAGGCACTTGCCCCCTTCGCCGGACTGAAAGCCACCAAGCGCGGCTTTCTTCTGGAGCCGCTGGGGGAGGGCGACGTCGTCGTGCTTGCACCGCCTGCCGACGACGATCACGCGGCGGTCCTTGCGCTGCTCGGCGACGGCGAGGCCTGGTCGAGTTCGGCCTTGGCGCTTGCCCTTGGCGTCAGTGCGCGGACCGTGCAGCGTTCGCTCGATGCGCTGACGGCCGGCGGAAAGGTGGAATCCTTCGGGCGCGGCCGGGCCTGCCGCTGGATTGCGGCCAGCGTGCCCGGCTTCCCGACAAGCTTGTTACTCCCGGGGCCCGTGCCGGGAGGGTAAGCAGGCAATCGTCAGGACCGCTGCCGGAAGTCCGGATGTTCCGACAGCAGGACGAGTGCCCGCTTCAGCCGGGTTTCATTGAGGATCAGCAGATGAAACGCATGCCAGCAGACATTCTTCGCGAATATGGCCCCTTTCCGGGTGTCGACGCCGTCAGCGGAGTGAGCTTCGACGGAGAATCCGTCTGGTTTGGCTCCGGCGAGACGCTGAATGCCCTCAATCCGGAGAGCGGCGAGATCGGCCGCTCTCTCGGCGTCGAGGCGGATGCCGGAACGGCCTTCGACGGGACTTACCTCTACCAGATTGCGGAGACCGTGATCCGAAAGATCGATCCGGCTACGGGCGCAGTGCTCGGCTCCATTCCGGCGCCGGGGGGCGGGGGCGATTCCGGGCTTGCGTGGGCGGAAGGCAGCCTTTGGGTCGGCCAGCATCGCGGCCGGAAGATCATTCAGATCGATCCTGCGACTGGCGAGGTGATCCGCACGATCGAATCCGACCGCTTCGTCACCGGCGTCACCTGGGTCGACGGCGAGCTTTGGCACGGCACCTGGCAGGACAACGCAAGCGACGTCCGGCGTATCGACCCGAAGACGGGGGAAGTGCTTGTCAGCATGGAAATGCCGGCGGGGATGGGGGTTTCCGGGCTGGAATCCGACGGGAAAGACCGCTTCTTCTGCGGCGGAGGCAGCAGCGGCAAAGTGCGGGCGGTCCGCAGGCCGGGAAAGGCGGAGCTTGCCTCCGGGTAGGTGGCGCAAGTCGGGCGTCACCGGCTTGTTTTCCGTCCAATCGGGGCAGGGGGAGCATCAGGTGTGCCGATGGCGCCGGACGGTGCGACCGCTTCGTCCGAACAAAGCCCTCATGTTGGCCTAAAGATCTTCCGGGAGGCGTCCTTGCGAAAAAATTTTCGTGCCGATGTCGGAATGCCGTTCGAGGAGACGTCTTCAAGACGGAGCGGCAAGCAAGGCCAATGAAGCCGCCGTTCGACTGAGACGCAGTCCTAAAACGGTCTTGCACCACCGAAGCGAAAGGAAACCGTCATGCCGAACACCGTCCACCTGCATCGCGTTTTCGCCACCAAACCCGAAAAGCTCTATCGGGCCTTTCTCGAACCGGATGCCGTTGCCAGCTGGCTTCCGCCCTTCGGCTACCTCTGCACGGTGCATGAGCTGGAGGGCAAGGTCGGGGGCCGGCACAGAATGTCCTTCCGCAACTTCACGACGGGCGAGAGTCATTCCTTCGGCGGGCAATACCTGGAACTCGTGCCGGGCGAGCGGCTCGTCTATACCGACTCCTTCGACGACCCCAACCTGCCCGGCGAGATGAAGGTCACCGTGATACTGAAGGCCGTGTCGGTCGGCACCGACGTGACGATCGAGCAGCAGGGCGTTCCGGACGTCATCCCGCTCGAGGCCTGCTATCTCGGCTGGCAGGACAGCCTGCGGAAACTGGCAAAGCTCGTCGAGCCCGAGATCAACCAGTAGCCGGTCCGTCTGGTGGTGGATCCGAGGGAGTGCCGAGGATGGATCGCTGGCAGGTGCTCTGGAGCAGGCTGGATCAAAAAGGCATGGATGCCTGCCGCATCTATGCCGGCGGCGATGGCTGGACGATCGAAGGAACGGCCACCTTCGTCGACGGCGATGCGATCGCCAGCCTCTCCTACCGCCTGCTCTGCGGGCACAACTGGGCCACCCGGGAGGCCGATGTCCGGGGCTGGGTCGGCGGCCGCGAACTGTCCCTCCGGATCGGACAGAGACCCGACGGCGTCTGGGTCGTGGACGGTCGTCCCGTTGATCTCAGCCACGGTCTTCTCGACGTCGATCTCGGCTTCTCGCCCGCAAGCAACACCAATGCGATTCGCAGGCTGGACCTTGGCATCGGCGAGAAAACGGAGACGACAGCGGTCTGGCTCGATACCGCGGACTGGACCGCAAAGCCGTTGCTGCAAACCTACGAACGCATTTCCCCCACCGTGCTTGCCTATACATCACCGCGACACGGATACGAGGCTAGCCTGGTGACCAACGAGTTCGGCATCGTGCTGGACTATCCGGGTCTGTGGAAGGCGGAGTATCTCCACGCCTATTAGAGGGCGGATCAACGACAGCCCTGCTGTCTCGATCGTTCGCCGGACCGATCGAGACATGGGACGCAAAAATATTGCGGTCGGGTGTCGGAACGGGCGCGCCTCGATCGTCCTGGAAGCGGAGGACCGGAAATGCTCTACACCATGCTTTGCTATAACGACGAGGACGTCACCACCGCCTGGACGGAGGAAGAGGACGCGGCGGTCATGGCGCGTCTGAAGGTCGTTCATCGCAAGTGGGCCAAGAACTTCAAGCCCATCGTCCGGCTGATGCCGACGAGCGCGGCGACGACCTTGCGCAAGACCGAGAATGTCGTTCTCGACGGTCCCTTCGCCGAGACGAAGGAACAGCTGCTCGGCCTCTATATCCTCGATGTCGAAAATCTCGACGTGGCGCTGCAAATCGCCCGCGACCTGACGGAGGCCAATCCGGGCGGCGCCTACGAACTGCGGCCGGTCTGGATGTATTATCCGGACGGGGAGGCCATCGACGATGATCCAGCCTCCTGATCCGAACTGGATCGAGGCCCGCCTGACGGGTGCCCGGCCGCAGGTGATCGCGGCTCTCCTGCGCTATTTCCGCGATCTCGATCTTGCCGAGGAAGCGTTCCAGGAAGCCTGTCTCCGGGCCCTGAAGGCCTGGCCGAAGAACGGCCCGCCGAGGGATGCTGCCGGCTGGCTGATCATGGTCGGGCGGAACGCGGCGCTCGATCACCTGCGCCGGCAGGCCAGGCTGACCGAACTGCCCGACGAGGAAACCCTCTCCGACCGTGAGGACGCGGAACCCACCATGGCGGAGCGGCTGGATGCGGCCGACTACCGCGACGACATCCTGCGGCTTCTTTTCGTCTGCTGCCATCCGGACCTGCCGGCGACGCAGCAGATCGCGCTGGCCCTCAGGGTCGTTTCAGGCCTTTCCGTCGCCCGGATCGCTGCCGCATTCCTTGTCGGCGAGCGGGCGATGGAGCAGCGGATCACGCGCGCCAAGAGCCGCATTGCCAGTGCCGACATTCCCTTCGAGGTGCCCGGTCCGGTCGAGCGCGCGGAGCGCTTCGCGGCCGTGTCCGCGATGATCTACCTCGTCTTCAACGAAGGCTACACGGACGCCAACCCGGCGAGCGACCGGACGAGGCTTTGCGACGAGGCGCTACGCCTTGCCCGGCTCATGCTGCGCCTCTTCCCGGCGGAGCCGGAGATGATGGGTCTTCTCGCTCTGATGCTTCTCCAGCATTCGCGTCAGACGGCGCGTTTCGACGAGGATGGCGCTCCTGTCCTGCTGGACGATCAGGACCGCTCGCGATGGAACCGCGCCATGATCTCCGAGGCGCTGGCGATGATCGACAAGGCGATGCTTCACCATCGGCCCGGTCCCTATCAGATTCAGGCGGCGATCGCGGCGCTGCATGCGCGTGCCGCAAGGCCGGAGGAAACGGACTGGGCGGGCATCGACCAACTCTATGGGGCGCTCGAACGTCATGCGCCGTCGCCCGTCGTGACGCTCAACCGGGCGGTCGCCGTCTGGAAGCTGCGCGGCGCCGAGGCGGCACTGGAGATGATCGCGCCCCTGTCCGATGCGCTGGACGGATATTTCTACTTTCACGGAGTGCGCGGCACGATGCTGGAGCGGCTTGGGCGCAATGCCGATGCCCGCGAGGCTTTCCGGCGTGCCATCGCGCTCGCCAATACGCCTGGCGAAGCCGCGCATATTCGCCAGCATCTCGACCGGCTGGAAGGCACTTGCATCGAGGCCGAGAAGGCGCCCTGACCGATCCGGCTTTCGCGCCGTCCGGCAGCCTGATGCCTTTCGGCGGCATGGCGGACAAAGACGAGACAATCACGACCGAAAGTGAGGAGGACGACCATGACCAGAATGATTTTCGTCAACCTGCCGGTGAAGGACCTGGCTCGGGCGACGGCGTTCTACGAGGCGATCGGCTTTCAGAAGAACGAGCAGTTCAGCGACGAGACGTCGTCCAGCATGGTCTGGTCCGACACGATTTTCTTTCAGATCATGACGCACGAGAAATTCGCGTCCTTCATCTCCCTGCCGATCGCCGACGCGCATGAGGTCTGCCCTGCGCT
Source organism: Hartmannibacter diazotrophicus (assembly GCF_900231165.1). GTDB lineage: Bacteria > Pseudomonadota > Alphaproteobacteria > Rhizobiales > Pleomorphomonadaceae > Hartmannibacter > Hartmannibacter diazotrophicus. The sequence continues at coordinate 3,445,958 of NZ_LT960614.1, read as the reverse complement.
TTTTGCCCTCTCGCTCGACAGCCGGGACGCGGTCGACGCCATCATGACAGCGGCCGAGGCTTCGGGCGGGCAAACGGGCGACCGGGACACGATGGATTTCGGCTGGATGTACAACCGCGCTTTCGCCGACCCGGACGGCAACATCTTCGAGGCTGTCTGGATGGACATGAGCGGCGTGCCGGCCTGATCGCCAGGAACAGTCACGCGGCGCGGGGAGGTCCATGAAGCGCTGACACTGGCGCAAGGCGCCGGGGCGCTGACCTCCAAGCCGGCCCAGAACACCTTTTACGGATTGCGTATTGGCAGGAGCGGCGCCGCCGGTGAAGAAAATTTCAGATGGTGTGTCGTGAGGCGGGAGCGTTCTTCGTCCTTGGGACAGGACGCAACGAGCACCGGAGGTCCCGATGAAATCCGTCTTCGCAGCCGCGCCTGTCAAATCCGATAGAGCGCGACAGTCAGTGGAAGTCTTCCGATGACCGTCACCATCACCGCTTTCAGGCAGTCACCGGATCGCGGCGCAGGCCTTGCCCGCGATACCCGCGTTCGCTGGGCCTTGGAAGAAGTGGGAGTGCCCTATGACGTGCGCCTCCTTTCCTTCAGGGAAATGAAAGAGGCCGGGCATCTCGCACTTCAGCCGTTCGGGCAGATCCCGACCTACGAGGACGGCGATCTTGTCCTGTTCGAGACGGGCGCGATCATCTTTCACATCGCCGAGCGCCATGCAGGCTTGCTGCCGTCCGAAACCGGCCCCCGGGCGCGCGCGATCATGTGGATGTTCGCGGCCCTCAACACCGTGGAGCCGCCGATTCTCGATCGGACGACCACGAAGCTGGCGGAGAGCGAGGAACCCTGGAGCGAGCAGCGCCTGCGCCTGACCGACGATCGCATCCGTATCCGCCTCGGCCAGCTTTCCGATCACCTGGGCGATGCCGAATGGCTGGAGGGCGGGTTCAGTGCCGGTGACCTGATGATGGTATCGGTGCTGCTCAGGCTCAAAGCGTCGGGACTTCTCGGCGAATTCCCCAACCTCGCCGCCTATGTTGCCCGCGGCGAGGACCGGCCGGCCTACAAGCGGGCATTCGCCGCACAACTGGCCGTTTTCACTGCTTTGTCGAGCCCCTGACGCGGGTCCGCCGGAGCATACCCAAGCAACGGAGGAGAAACGATATGACCAACCTCGTGACCTGCCTGTGGTTCGACCATGGCGAAGCCGGCAAGGCGGCGGCGTTCTATGCGGAGACTTTTCCCGACAGCCATGTCGACCGGGTGAACGCCTCACCGTCCGGCTTTCCCGGCGGCAAGGAAGGCGATGAACTGACGGTGGAATTCACAGTGCTCGGCCGCTCGTTCGTCGGCCTCAACGGTGGTCCGATCTTCACACCCAACGAGGCCGTCAGCTTCATGGTGTTGACCGAAGATCAGGAGGAGACCGACCGTTACTGGAGCGCGATCGTCGGCAACGGCGGCAAGGAGAGCGAGTGTGGCTGGTGCAAGGACCGCTGGGGTCATTCCTGGCAGATCACGCCGAAGCGCCTTATCGAGCTGATGACCGACCCTGACCGGGAAAAGGCCAAGCGTGCGATGGATGCGATGATGACGATGCAGAAGATCGACATCGCCGCGATCGAGGCCGCCGCGGCGAACCAGGGCTGAGCGCCATTTGGATGGTGATCAAGAGGAGGCCGTCGGGGACGCCGGCGCTGCGAGTGCCGGCGCCGCATGGGTGATGCGGGACAGATCCTCCTCGATCGGTGCCAGACGGATCGCCACGTCCGTCGCCGGACCGCTGCGAAGCGCCTCGATCTGCGGCCCGCAGGCAAAGGCTTTCGCAAGGTCCGCATCCCGAAAGAGATAGACGCTCGTGCCCTCGCCGGTGGTCTCGTCGAGGCCCCAAATTTTTGCGACTATATACGTGTGTGACCTTATCCTGAGATTGTGTTATGATCACAATACTAATCGGAGGGTGTCCTCCTGCTTCTAGGTCATGGCCAGTGTCCGAAATGCGATAAACCAACAGCGCACTTCGAAATGGAACGATGCGAGATCGGGGACAAAATCTCCGGTCCACTCTGGACCGGCGTCAGTATCGTTTGTCCGTACTGCAAAGCCATATGCGGCGTATCCATAGACCCAATCGCGATAAAGACGGATATCGTGAAGGAGGTTCTAGAGGGGCTTGGCGTAGCGCCGAGAAGGCGGTGATCGCACTACTGTTCCTGGCATCGGCATTCATCATTGACGGAACTCCAATAAAAAACCCGGCTCATTGGCCGGGTTCTATTCAATCTTCATCAACGTTCGGCAATGTTCCTGCGATATCTCGGTGCACCATGTCCGAATGTTCATCGTCGGCGCGATACGGGGTGCTTGGATCGTACCCGGCTTCTGGATGTGGCTCATTTCGTAGCCAATAGCCGTAATTTGGTATCCTGATGATGACATCTTTCATCCGCCACAACATCGTTGAAAGAACCATCTGTGGGTCTTTCCCCTGAATGGTTATTCCACGCTCGGACAGCAAGTCGAATAATTCATCGCGCGGGATTGGCTCACCCCTCTCCTGAATTATCTCGTAAGCCGCTTCGGCGACATCTTCCTTAGATGGGTTCCTCGTTCGCGGCGTGCGCTGCATGAGCGAACCACCATCCGAAATGGGCTGATCGGGAACTGAATCTTCCGCGAAAGACTGCCAATCCTTCATGAATCTGTCGATCCGATTGATCGTATCATCAATCTCTGACATCTCCTGCAAGATCACCTTTTTCCGCGCAAGTAGCTGTTCTTTCTTCATTTTTGCGTTTTCAAAAGCCTTGTCAGACATAGCGCACTCCGCCTTCTATTCCACGAGAATGTAGAACAAACGGAGACTTTTCGCAACATACGAATGCTGGCTTGAATGTCGTTTTACAATCGGTTAAGAGTCGGATAGCCCAGATACAGGAAAACCCACGAAGGCTGGCCGGCCGACGTGGGTTCCTTGGGTTACCGGACATGGGGCCCCTACGAAAAGCACCGACCATGTCTAGGCAACTGCGCCATTTCCTAACACAGGAGATGGCGCGTTGTCCATTGCGGTGCGCAACCGCAGGAGACGGCATATGGTTTGGGTTAGCCCTTACTATCGTGTCCGTTTCGGTAAGCTGGAGTATGTCCGCGGTCATTACCGCGGGTATCCGGCCTAACTGATGTGCAGATCATCCTACGGCTTGCGCTGGCGGCCCGAGGATGACGACTTGTCTTCCCTACTGCGGGAAGTCTTTGGCCGTCGCAAGGTCTCATCCTGCGGCGGCTTTTTTTGCTTCGAGCGCTCTATGCTCTCCGCAACTTCCTTCGGATCGGTACGAGCAAACCGCTCAAGCGCCTCCCCGAAATCCATATCCAGTCCGAAAGGCGGTTCGGTCTTTCGGTCTCCGGTCATGCGATCAGTTCCTTGTACCGAAGACGCCCTTCAACACAAGAGAACAGATCGTTCATACGCTCTGTCGTTTCAAGGTCGCGGCGGTTGAAGTGCCATGTCATTTCATTCACATAGCGGTTCAGGTGCTTTGGCGACACCCAATGATGAATTCCGTTGATCTGCCGCTTGAGAAGCGCCCACACACTCTCAATTCCATTCGTGTGGATAATGTAGTGGCGGACATACTCTCCGGCACTGTGGTTTACAGAGTGATGGAAATAGTCGCCTGACAAACCTTTGTACGACGGATGCTCGTCCGTCATGATCGTCGTTCCCTTCGCGACGTTCTCCCGAATTTCACCCTGCACCGTATGAACTCTCAAGTCTGACACGACACCAGCACGAAGCTCGCCTTCGCATTCCAACATACCGAGCACGATTTCCTTGCCTTTGCCGCCTTGAGTACCGCCCTTGCGGTCCTTGGCGTGTTTGTTCTTCTCCTTGCCGCCGACGAACGTTTCGTCAGTCTCGACGGTGCCTTTGAGCGGAGCATTGAATGACTGCGTACGGGCTGCATGACGCAGGCGGTGCAGAACGAACCATGCCGTTTTTTGCGTGACTTTCAGGTCCTTCGCCAACGTCGTCGAGGCAATCCCCTTTGGGTGGTTGGTGATCAGCCAGATCGCCATAAACCACTTACGAAGCGGAAGTTTCGTATCCTCAAAGATCGTTCCAACTTTGATCGAAAACCGCTTGCGGCAGTCAGAGCATTTGAACGTCTTACGGTCCGAGAAATGGTAGATACGCCCGCCATTGCAATGCGGGCAGAACTCGCCATCGCGCCAGCGGATCGAACGGAGATGATCCACACAGGACTGTTCATCCGGGAAGGCATCCATCAGATCGAAAAGGCTGTCGAAGCGAAACATGGCGATCTCCGTTTATGAAGACACCATAGCCTCAATTCCAGTTTGGGTCTAACAGGTATATAGGTCCCCATATTTTCCAGACAAGCCCCGGCGCCCGGGTGATCCCGGCCGCGGGTTCCCGGGCATGCTGCCGAAAGACGCCGGCTTCGATACGCAGACGATAGGTCACCATCAGGAGGGTTGCGGTCATGGATCGTCGTCCTTTGCGGGGGCGAGGGGAATGACAGCGGCCCGCCGCGCCCGGATCGGCCAGTGGGTCCGGTATCCGGCTCGCGGCGGCGGCATCAGGCGGCCCGTTCAGCGCCCTTGCCCAGTTGCGAGAGGAGCAACGGCTCGTTGATCGTCAGCCAGGTTTCGGCGATCTTGCCGTCCTCCATCCGATAGAGAGCGACGCCGTCGAAGACGACGCGCGCGCCGCCGGGCGCAATGTTCCGGAACTCGCCGGAATGCGTCGCCCAGATTTCCCAGTGTGCCGACACGAACTCCTCGGTCGCGATGGTCTTGAGCGTCGAAAAGCTCATGTCGCTGAAGGACTGGCGGAAGACGCGGAAGAAGGTCTTGTAGCTTTCCCGGTCGCGGAACTCCCCGTCTGGAAAGCCGGGAAATCCGTGGCAGACGATATGCGGCACGACGGTCTCGTCGATCACCGCAACGTCCTCGATATTGGCGGAATGGGTGCCGGCCAGGAAACGGGCCACCGTTTCCCGGTTCTGCCGGATGATGGCATTGGTCATGGGGTTCTCCTTTCTGTCTGTTCACGACGGGGTCCGAGGAAGCCCTTCGCGTTCGTCCTGCCTGTCGGTCAGCGGACTGGTCTTCCGGTTTTCAGAGCCATGCGGATGTTCGAGCGCTCAAGGCCGATGTCGCGCAGGAGGTCGTCATCCAGTTCTTCCACGTGGCGCAGGTCGCGGCTTATCCGCAGATGACCGCGAAAGCGCTTCAGGATGGCGGTGAAGAACGAGCGGCGGCGCTGCGATGGCGCCGGGCAGCAGAGCGTGGTCGTGGTCATGTCAGGGTCCTTTCTAGGATCGGGTCAGCAGGGTCTCGATCTGCCGGATGGTTTCGGGAGGCACGGCATCGGTCGTGCCGCGGGCGTAGGCGTGCCGGATGACCGATGTCAGGGGAGCAAGGCCGCGCGCGTCCGGCAGATGACCGGACAGCAGGTGCTCGGGCGCCAACCGCTCGAGACCGGAGAGCATGCGGCCGAGTGTTGGCTGGTCCATATGCGCCAGCCAGGGTGCGTCGACGCTCGACCAGCCGACCAGTCCGTCGCGCAGGGTCTCCGCGGCGATCTCGTCGACCGACGCTGCCTCCGCCGGCAGCAGTGCCCCGAAGGCATCGGCGGCGAAGTAGGCCCGGTCGACCGGATCGAAGAAGCCCATGGTCTCCGGCGCGTCGTAATAGGGCGGCCTCACCTGGTGCAGACGGTGGCCGCCAACCTCGAAGACCTCGCCGGGCTGGAGCAGATGCAGGCGAGCTGGATCCCCCTTTCCCAGCAACTGCATCTTGCCGGCCCCCAGGAAATTGGTGACGACGCGGGCGTTCGGGGCGAGGTCGAGAATACGGTCGAGGTTGCCGATGTGGTCGGCGTCGGTGTGGCTGAGCCAGATGTAGCGAAGGTCGGCCGGGTCGATGCGCGCGGCGAGCGCCGCGACGAACGCATCGGAAAGAGCGGCAAGCCCGGTGTCGACCAGCATCGGTTCCGGTCCGGCCAGCAGAAAGGCATTGACCGGCAAGACGCCGAGATCGGGCACCGGCAGCCAGCCGGGAATGACGTGCCAGTCGCCGGCGATACGACGGATCGGGCCCTGGCGGGGGGCAGGTTGCTGGGACATCGGCAACTCCCTGAAGCGATGGATTTTTGTGGATTTCAGCGCGAAGGGGGCGCTGCGACCTGACGCGCCGCGCGCAGCGCGGCTGCACCGCCTGTCATGACGTCCCTGGCGTGACCGTCGCCGGAGAGACCGAGCCGCACCTTCAGCAGGCTGGGCGAGGCGGGGCGCATATGCCGGCCCTGCTCGATGCGGAACTCGGGACCGGGACGGCCGGCGATGTCATGCAGGACGGCGCCTAGGGCTCCAGCCGCCATGCCGGTCGCGCTTTCCTCAGGAATGCCGTAGCGCGGCGCGAACATCCGCGTCGTAACGTCGCCCGCACCGGAGGCGGGGTCGGCGGCGAAGAGATAGAATCCGGTGAGGTCCAGCGTCTCGCTGATTGCCAGGAGAGCGGCCTGATCCGGAACGACGCCAGCCAGATCGGCCTCGCCGCGCAAGGCGATCATGATGAAAGGACCGCCGGCATCGGCAATCAATGGCTCGAAGGTGGCATCGAGCTGCGAGGGCGTCAGGCCAAGCGCCGCCAGCACATCCGTCAGGCGCACACCGGTCCATTCCGCCTGAAAACGGTAGCGCGGTTCGCGCTGCGCCATGAATATCTCGTTGTCGGTCACGACGATGCGGCGAACGCCGTCCTGAATTTCCTTCGATGTTTTGCCGGGCCGAATGCGACCGGTCTCGCGCAGCAGCCAGAAGGCCGCGACGGTGGCATGGCCGCAATCGGCGATCCGCCGTGTCGGCGTGAAGAAATCGAGCCGGGCGCCGGCCGCGGTCAGGCGCGAGACGAAGACCGTCTCCGAATATCCGGCGTCCGCGGCAATCGCCTGCATGTGCGTTTCGGCGAGGCCATCGGCGTCCAGAACGACGCCTGCGAGGTTGCCGCCGTCCTCGCCCCGCGTGAAGGCGGCGACAACATGGAGGGTGACTTCGGGGATGGTCTCCAGTTCATGGGTCGGCATCGGCGATCTCCGTCGGTTCGGGCTTTCGGTGACGCCTTTCTTGCTCGAAACGGCCTTCCGACCCATAGTCGCGGCCTCAGCTATGCATGAGGTCGTTTCATGAATGAACGGACGATAGAGACGCTGGTCGACCGCCTGCTCTCGGTGGCGCCGCTGTTGAAGGCGATCGCGGAGGAGGGCAGCTTCGCCGGAGCGGCGGACCGTCTGGATCTCGATCCGAGCGCGGTAAGCCACCGCATCCGCGCGCTGGAACGGTTGCTCGGTCTGACGCTTTTCGAGCGGACGACACGCCGCGTCGTGCCGACACGGTCCGGCGCCATCCTCTGCGACGCGTCGCGTGACGTTGTCAGCGAATTGACCCGCGCGCTCGCTGCGGCGCGTGAGGTGCGTCGTTTGCCGACCATTCGGCTGTCGGTGATGTCGTCACTGGCCATGAAATGGCTGGTGCCGCGCCTGCCCCTCGCTCGAGAGGCCGGGATCGACGTTTCCGTGGAGATCATGGAGGGACTTGTCGAGCTCGGGCATGCCGGCGTGGATGCGGCGTTGCGTTTCGGTGTCGGTCCCTATCCCGGCCTTCATTCCAGGCGCTTGCTTCGATGCAGCCTTCAGCCCGTCGTTGCACCGTCTCTGGTCCGCAAGAACGCTGCGCCCATGGACCCGCTCGTGCCGGACGGTCTGCTTCTGCTTGGCGACACGGGAAGCGGCCGATGGAGCGGGCTGGTGGCCTGGGAGACCTATGCCCGTGGCCTCGGCCGAACGATCGACCCCGCCGTCTCCCGACAGGATTTCGACCGTGCCGACGTGATGCTCCAGGCGGCCATCGGCGGGCTCGGCATCGCGCTCGGCCGCACGCTGCTGATCGAGGATGACATCGCGAACGGGCTGCTCGTGCCGATTGGCCCTCCGGTGCCGATTGACGCCAGCTATTGGCTGGTGACGTCCCACGAACAGGCGGGCTCCGAAGCCATCGAGGCACTGGCACGGTGGCTGAGCGGCCTTCTGTCGACCGCCGGGCCAGATGGAGCAAAGGCCGGACATCTCTGAGCGAATTTCGTCAGATTCGGGTCTCCGCGATGCCAGCCCGATCCGGGTCGTCGCCGCGGCGATCGGCGACGATCAGCTTGTGACTGGCAACACGCTCCGGGCGAAGAATGTGCACGAGGACGCCGGAGCGCGGTGGCGTCAGTGGGCGTGAAAGTCCTTTGCCTCGGGCGTCAGCATGATCGTGTTGATCGTCAGGCCCGCGTCCTTGAACGTGTCGATGGAGCCGAGCTTCTTGCCTGCCACCAGATCGATCACAGAGATCGAACCGTCGTTCATGCCCGGGATGTTGATCAGGCTGTTCTGCACATAGGCGCGGTTGCCGTCGGGCGAGAACACCAGGTGATGGGCGCCGCCCGCCGCCTCGACCGCGTAGAGGTGCCTGGGCGCACGTGGATCGGAGATGTCGAAGGCGTTCAGATGCCCCGGCAGCGCCGTGGTCACGTAGGCCCGGTCGCCCGCGGCATTGAAGTAGACCTCAAGCGCCATGCCCTGGCCGATCGCGGCGAAATCGAAATCTCCGCGGAAGGCGAACGTCTCGGTCTCCGGCTGCCATTCGGCGATCCAGATGCGGCCTTCGATCATGTTGGTGATGTAGGCAATCGGCGGCTCAGTTCCGGGGACGAAGAACGCCTCGACGGGCGCCGTGCCCGACGGCGACGGCTTGTCGGAAACCTTGTGCGTCGACAATACCTTGCCGGTACTCGGCTGGATGACCACGATCGCTTCGCCGGCATCCGTCGGGTCCTTCGGGTTGATGGTGCTCGTCACCAGCATGCGGTCGATGCCGTCATGGACGGTGATGCCGTGCGGGTAGGGCACAGGCATCTGCATGGTTTCGAGCACCTCGTCCGACTTCGCGTCGCCGACGATGACGATCGAGCTGCCCATGCAGGTGAGATACCAGCGATTCTGTGCCTCGGAAAAGGCGACGTCCTCGCCCACGTCACAGCCGGGAACCGGCACGACTTTGGTCCGGTAGGGAAAGCTTGTGACGTCGAGAACCCGCAACTCGGAGCGGCCAAGCGAGGTGAGGTAGGCCCGGTCGCGCGCGGGATTGTAGAAGATGTGATGCGAGATCAGGTCCGGCGGCAGCGGGATCTGGGCGAGAATCCGCCCATAGTCCGGCGCGTCCGGGTCGAGTTCGACGAATGCGATGCCCTCCTGGCGGACCGCCTGTTGGCCCTTGGTCTCGTAGAGGATCAGGGCCGGTTGCTCCGCCTGCGCGGGACGGAAGGCCCCGGCCAATGTGATGGCTGCGGCGAGCGCGGCGACTGCGAGTATCTTTTTCATGGTCGTTTCCCGTGTCTTCCTGTCTTTGGCGAAGGGAAGGTATGACCGTCTCCGCACGCCCTTCACGCGCGAAGTGGGGAACCGCCCGGTTTCCTGGGTCCGGGCCGGCGGTTCAGTGATTGGGGTCTGTCTGGCGCGGCTTCCGGGCCCCGGTCGTCGGAACCGTCGGAAGTGTCTTTCCGAGTTGACCGAAGGGATGCCTCACCTCAGCGCCGCACCTCGAAGATGAGGTTGAAAGGCGTTTCCACGGCGCGGCGGAAATGCGTGAAGCCCGCCTTGCGGAAAACCTCGGCGAGGCGCGCCTCGCCGGCCTGTGCTCCCAGCACCATGTGTCCGCCCTCGGAGATGGCGTGTGCGGTGCAGATCACGGTCGAAGCCGAGTAGTAGAGTTGCGCCACCGGAGAGAGGTTGTCCCTGACGTGGTCGCGCGCGAACGGCTCGACCAGCAGCACCGTGCCGCCGGGCGCGATGGTCTTCGCCGCGTGGCGGGCCGCGGCGACCGGGTCTCCGAGATCGTGAAGGATGTCGAAGAAGCAGATCAGGCCATATTGCCCGTCCGGATAGTCGTCGGCCCGCGCCAGTCCGTATTCGATCCGATCCGACAGGCCGGCGACTTCGGCATTGCGCCGCGCCTCGACGAGCGAGCCAGGATGCGTGTCAAAGCCGTGAAAACGCGAGTTCGGGAAGGCTTTCGCCATCAGCAGCGTCGAGTGGCCATAGCCGCAGCCGACGTCGGCAACCGCGATGCCGGCCTCAAGCTCCTCGACCACGCCATCCAGCGCCGGCAGCCATTGCGGCACGAGGGCGGCGCGGTAGCCGTTGCGGAAGAACGCCGCCGAGCCGCACGAAAGCCGTCCGTCATGCTCGCCCCAGGCGACGCCCTTGCCGGTTCGGAAGGCCTCAAGCGATTTGGCCTCATCGAACCACATCGATGCCGGCACGTTCCAGGCGTGCGGGATGTAGACGGGGCTGTCCTCGTCGGCCAGCACCATCGCCTGTTCGGGCAGCAGTTCGTAGGTATCGCTCGCCCCGTGGTAGGCGATGTAGCCGCCGGCGGCCTGGGCATTGAGCCATTCGCCGACATAGCGCTCGGCGCAGCCGGCGCGCTTGGCGACTTCCTTGGCGCTCAACGGGCCGGCACCGGCCATTGCCTTGTAGAGACCGAGCTTGCTGCCAAGGCTCACCATCACGCCGGTATACCCGGCCGTGAGGTCGCCGATGGCACGTGTGGCGAAGGCGTCGAGCCTTGCCTGATCGATCTTCGGTGTATCCAGCATCGCGATATTCCCTGGTTGAGTTGCACTTGGATGCGGCTCTGGTGTAGGCCGTTGGGGAGCCGGCGCGACAGAGCGGCTTTCGCCCGCAATCGGTCCGAACGTGCCATGTCGGGCGCTTTCTCGCGGCGCGGCGCGAAAGGCCACGATGTCCAGACAGGCGAACCAGACCGGATCTGTCCCGCTGCGGGTCTGCCTCTTGGCGCTGCCGGATGCGGTCATCTCGACGCTGGCCGGGCTCTACGATGTCCTGAACGGGGTCTCGATGATGGGGATCGCCCGCCCCGGAACGGAGCATCCCTTCAAGGTCGAGATCGTCTGCGAGGAAGCGGGCCTGTTGCAGCTGGCCAGCGGCGTTCCCATCGAGGTCCAGCGCCCGATCGAAGACATTGCGGCGTGCGACATCCTCATCGTCCCGTCGGTCCTGCTCAAACCGGGCGGATGGCAAACGGGTCGCTACCCGCGCCTGGTGGACTGGATTGTGCGCATGCACGACGGCGGTGCGAGGCTGTGCTCGGCCTGCTCCGGGGTCTTCCTGCTGGCCGAGACGGGGCTGTTCGACGGCAGGGACGCGACCGTCCATTTCGGCTACGCGGACCAGTTCGCGGCCTGCTACCCGACCATCCAGATCCATCCCGAGCGCGTGCTGGTGATCTCGGGAACGCGCGAAGATCTCGTCAGCTCGGGCGCGTCGAACACCTGGCACGACCTGGTGCTCTACCTCATCGCCCATCATGTCGGCGCGACCGTCGCACAGGAGGTGGCGCGCATGTTCGCGCTGCAATGGCACCAGGACGGGCTGACCCCCTACATGATCTTCGAGGGCAGGACCGACCACGGCGATGCCGAAATCCTGAATGCGCAGGAGTGGCTTGCGACCAACTTCTCGATCGCCAATCCCGTGGAAGAGATGATCAGGCGCTCGAAACTCGCCGAACGCACGTTCAAGCGGCGCTTCGCCGATGCGACCGGGATCGCGCCTCTTGCGTATGTGCAACGCCTGCGGATCGAGGATGCGAAGCGGCGGCTGGAGCGCACGGATTCACCCGTGGATGAGATCAGTTGGCGGGTGGGCTACGAAGACGCCGCGTTTTTCCGCCGTCTGTTCAAGCGCACCATTGGAATGACGCCGGGCGCCTATCGGCGGCGGTTCCAGATTCCGGAGTTCGCGCGTCGATAGGCGCCTGTATCCCCTCTCGGACACGAACCCCTCAAGCAATCGTGACTATCCATTCGGGCCCTTGAGGCAGACCGAACGGAATAAACAGCGCCCGCTGACGTCTACGCCACCAGTCGTTCATCAACGAATGAAGGAGTGGCAGATGATCTCGGAAAAGCGCAAGTCGGCAGCGCATATCGCTCTCATGAGCGCCGTCTTTCTCCTCGCAGGTCCGGTCTTGCCGGTCGCGGCGGACGACATGTCTTCCATGACGATGCAGACACCGGCGCCGGCGGCGGGTACCGATCCCGCCGCCCTCAAGGCGGAACAACCGTTCCTCGACGGCAACGATACCGCCATGTCGAAAATGATGGCCGGAATGGCTGTTCCGCCGACCGGCGACGTCGACAAGGATTTCGTCGACATGATGGTTCCCCACCATCAGGGCGCCATCGACATGGCCAAGCTTCTGCTGCGCTACGGCAAGAACCAGAAGCTGAAGTATCTCGCCCAGGAAATCATCATCACGCAGCAGCAGGAGATCGCCGCCATGCGCCTGGCGGTCGGCGAGCCGCTGCCCGCCTCGACACCGTCGCCCACCGAAGCCGGCAACTGACGCCGGCAAGGTCTCTCCGCGTGTCGCCGCGGCGGCCGCGGCCCGTGGAGCCAGCGTTCCACATCTCTCCCCCAAGAAGGAAAACCTGATGAAACGCATTCTCTTTTCCACCGCGCTGGCCGGCGCGCTGCTTGCCAGCGTATCCGCCTTCGCCGGCCAGGCGCCCTATGCGGCTTCGGCCAAGGACTTTCCCGTCAGTCATCGTGACCGCGTCTATGCCGCGGAACAGTATTCCAACACGGTCTCGGTGACCGATCCGGCCAGCAACAAGCTCCTCGGCGTCATCCGCCTCGGCGACCCGCAGCCGGGCAACCTGTCGCCGCTCTACCGCGGCCAGACGCTCGTCCACGGCATGGGCTTTTCGCCGGACAACAGGACGTTGGCCGTCGTCTCCACCGGCAGCAACTCGGTGACCTTCATCGACACCGCCACCAACAAGGTGAAGCACACGACCTATGTCGGCCGGTCGCCGCACGAAGCCTTCTTCACGCCCGACGGCAAGGAAGTCTGGGTCACCGTCCGCGGCGAGGACTATGTCGACGTCCTCGACGGCAAGACGTTCGAGGAAAAGACCCGGATCAAGACCCCGGCCGGCCCGGGCATGCAGATCTTTTCCGTCGACGGCAAATACGGCTACGTCTGCAACTCCTTCAACCCGGAGACCGACGTGATCGACGTGGCGAGCCACAAGATCGTCGCCAAGGTCAAGCAGGCAAGCCCCTTCTGCCCGAATATCGCGGCAACGCCCGACGGCAAGCAGGTCTGGTTCACCCTGAAGGATGTCGGCAAGGTTCAGGTCTTCGACGCCAAGCCGCCGTTCAACGTGATCAAGACCATCGATACCGGGCCGATCACCAACCATGTCAACTTCGCCCACAATGCCAATGGCACCTTTGCCTATGTAACCATCGGCGGCCTCAACGAGGTCAAGGTCTACCGGACGGACGACTTCAGCCAGGTCGCCACGATCCCGGTCGGCGATCTGCCGCACGGCCTCTGGCCCTCGGGCGATGGCAGCCGCATCTATGTCGGTCTGGAAAACGCGGCAAAGCTCGCGGCCATCGACACCCTGACCAACAAGGTCATCGCGACGATCCCGATCGGGCAGGCGCCGCAGGCCGTGGCCTATGTTCCCAATGCCGTGCCTGAAGGCGCCGGTACGGAGAACCTGCAGCCGCTCGGCCTTTCCGGCGAGGTCGCGCACTTCAACCTCTCCGCGCCGGGCTCGGAGAAGGGCGGCAAGGCGCCGACCAGCGTGGCGCTGTTCGACCAGGGGCTGACGCAGGTTCTGGAGGCTTCGGTCACGGGCCTTGAGCCGGGCCACCAGTATGTGCTGGCGCTTGCGGCGAAGTCGGATGGATCGGGCGACCTTCAGCCGCTGGCCCAGTTCAAGGCCAACCCGGCCGGTGGCTCGATCGTCAACGCCGTCGGGCCGATCCGGCAGGTCGTGCAGGGGCAGGACTCCGGGTCCAAGCGCTACCTGGTGATCGCCTCGGGCACGATGGACAAGATCAGCACCCCGGTTCAGGTTCAGACGACGTCTGCTGACTGAACCGGCAGGCCCGCCGGTCCCTTCCTGCCGGCGGGCCACACTCATGGCCTGCAAGACCGTCGCCCATAGAGGGCGAGAAGAACGGACAAGAGCTCTTTCATGGATGACATGATGACCCTGCTGGAGCCACTGATCCCGCCGCTCAGGCGCTATGCCCGGGCCTTGCTCCACGACCGGACCGCCGCCGACGATCTCGTGCAGGATTGTCTGGAGCATGCGATCAGCCGCTGGCATCAAAGACGCGAAGGCAGCGATACCCGCTCGTGGACTTTCACGATCCTGCACAATCTGGCGGTCTCCCGGCTGCGGCAGGAGAAACGGCGGGGCGCGCATGTTGCGATCGAGGATATCGGACAGGACGCCATGGCCCAGGCCGCCGATCAGGATCAGGGGCTCAGACAGCAGGACGTTCTTCGTGCGCTCGACACCTTGCCGGAAGATCAGAAAAGCGTGCTGCTCCTCGTCTCGGTCGAGGACATGAGCTATGCCGATGCCGCGCGGGTGCTCGATATTCCGCTGGGGACGGTGATGTCCCGTCTTGCGCGAGCGCGCGAGCGCATGCGGCGGTTCATGGAAGATGAGAGCGAAACCGGACAGATCGTCTCGTTCCGCCCGCGGAGTGTGAAATGAACGAACGACCGATCAGCGAAGACGATCTCCAGGCCTATGTCGACGGCAGGCTCGATCAGGTCCGTCACGCCGAGATCGAGGCCTACCTGGAGGCACATCCGCAGGAAGCCGAACGCCTTGCGTCCTATCAACGCCAGCGCGAGCAGTTGAAGGCGGCTCTGCGCCCCATCGCCGAGGAACCGATCCCCTCCGAACTCAATCTCGCTCGTCTGGTGCAGGACAACCGCAAGGCCTTGCGCCGCCATTCCTGGCGCGATGCCGCCGCTGCCGTCGTCCTGCTTGGCGCAGGGCTCGCCGGCGGATGGTCGCTCCATGGCGGGATGCCCGCAGGAACGGAGGGCGTCACCGCTCTCGCCAGCGAGGCCGCCGACAGCTATGCCGTCTATGCCAGCGATCACGTCCGGCCCGTGGAAATCACCGCCGCCGACAGCCGCGATCTCGTCTCCTGGACGTCGGACCGGCTCCGGCATCCGCTCACCATTCCGGACCTCGAACGCGCCGGCTATCGCTTCATGGGCGGCCGTCTCGTCGCCACCCCCCACGGCCCGGCCGTGATGCTCATGTATGACGACGACAGGGGAACGCGGCTCGTCATGGTCACCCGGAAGATGGCGGCCGACAAGAATGCGCCCATGTCGGAGACCCGGTCAGGAAATCTCACCGGCTATACCTGGGCCAACGACGGCATCGGCTACAGCCTCGTCGGGCCCGTCGCGCCGCAAGACCTGCATCCAGTCGCCGACGAGATCCGCCAGCAGACAACGCAGAACGTCTGAGGCCGCCCGCCGAGGAACGACGAACGGCTGCACGTCCTCTTGCCACTTCATCGCGGCGCCGCCTCGTTCTGTCATCGAGGTTGTCATTTGCTGCCCGTGCCAGCCGCTCGCTGCCGCGACCATTGCCTGAAAGGACATCCCATGAAACTGATCCGCAAGGGTCTGCTCGCCTGTGCCATCGGCCTCGGCTTGACGACCGGTGCCTTCGCCCACGCCCGTCTGGAGAGCGCCGTTCCCGCCGCGAATGCGACGGTCTCGGCCGCGCCGACGGTGCTGGCGCTCGATTTCTCCGAGGCCATCGAACCCAGCCTCAGCGGCGCAAAGGTGACCGACAGCGGCAACCATGCCATCGCGACCGGCACACCCTCGGTTGCCGACGGCAACGACAAGGAATTGCTGGTTCCCATCATCGGCACATTGTCCCGAGGCTCCGTCCACGTCGCATGGCACGCGCTCGCGCTCGACGGGCACGAGACGACGGGCACCTTCCAGTTCACCATCGGGGACTGACGACGATGATCGGCCCGGGCAACGCCATGATCGCCGTGCGGCTTGCGACTTACCCGGCGGCGATCCTCGTCTACGGAACCAGCCTCTTTCTGGCGTTCATCGCTCCGAATTCCACGAAGGCGTCTCTCGGTCGGCGGTTTGCTCTGCCTCTCCTGATCGCCGCAGCCATCGCCCTTGCGGCCACCATCGCCTGGGTCTTTGCCGAAGCGGCCATCATTGCCGGTGGCTGGCGGGAGGCCGCGACCGGTGGGCTCCTGCAAACGCTCGTCTTTCACACAAGCATAGGCGAGGGGTGGCTGCTCCGGTGTTGCCTGGCGGCGCTGACGACATTGGCGGTGGCGGCAACATTCGATCGGCCGGTACTCGTGACATTCGTCTCGGGCCTGCAACTGGCAAGCTTCGCCCTTTCCGGTCATGCCGTCATGAACGAGGGCATCGCGGGCGTCGCGCATGTTGCGGCGGACGCCGTGCATCTTCTCGCAGGAGGCGCCTGGGCGGGGTCCCTGATTGCCTTGGCGCTTGCGCTGTCGCACGCCGCCTCGCAATCGGACTCGCTTCACGACACACGGCGTCTGGTGGCGCGGTATTCGCGCATGGGACAATGGGCCGTTGCCCTCGTGGTCGCGAGCGGTATTGCCAATACGTTGTTTGACATTGGTGGCTGGCCGGTGGATCGGCTTTCACCCTATCTTCTGCTTCTCGCCGCCAAAATCACACTCGTGTTGGCGATGATCGCGCTGGCAACGCGCAACCGGTTCGTCTTGTCGCCCTCGATTGCCGGCGGCGATCCCGTCGCCATCGGCAAGCTCAGGAACGCTGCCCTGGCAGAAGCGATACTCGCGGTCTGCGTGCTGGCCCTCGTCGCCGTTCTTGGAACGCTGTCGCCGATGTGAAAAGCCATCGGTACCGGCGCTGGACAATCGCCCGGCCGTCTGTCGAGACGTCGTCACGCGATTTTCCATGCCTCGGTCGAACAGCATGCCGGGGCTGTCGGCATTTATCCGTCGCGGTCCGACGTCAAACCCGAGCATATTCCGGCAGCAGGATTCGATGCTCGCCGGCAGGGCCGGCAGGCACACACGACTGCCTTCACGATACCCGATGTTCACGGGCCATGGCCTCGAGGCTGCGCTGCAGCGCGGGCTGGGAGATATTGCGCGTGATGAAGACGATCCGCGTCGAGTGGTCGTCGCTTGGCCAAGCGGCCAGTGTCATGGGCGGATGGACAATGTCCTGCACCGCATGAACGACCATCGGGCCATCAAGGCCCAGAACGTTGACGATGCCCTTCATGCGAAGGAGATCCTGTCCGCGCAGCGACAGGATCGACGCCAGCCAGCCGCGCAGCGCGTCACGCTCGATGGGGGCGTCCAGCGTGACGGTGAAGGAATGGATCGATGCGTCGTGGTGAAGGTGACCATGATGCGCATCGTCGTGGTTGTGGTGATCGTCATGGGATGAGGAAGCATCGCCATGCGCATGGTCGTGGCCGTTCCGGTGCGGCTCGCGCGGCCCGAAGGCGTCAAGCTTTAGCCATCGGCCGACATCGCCGTCCGGGCCGGAAGGCGCTGCCGGTGCATGGGCGAACAGGTCGTCCGGCGAAAGTTTTCCCGCGACGACCGGAATGATCTCGGCACCCGGATTGAGATGGTGCAGCCGGTCTCGCAGGACATTGGTTGCCTGCGGCTCGACGAGGTCCGTCTTGGTCAGAATCAGGACGTCGGCGAGAGCGACCTGCCTTGCCGCCTCCTCGAATTTGTCGAGCTGCGTCATGCCGTTGACGGCGTCAACCGTGGTGACCACGGCCCGAAGATGGAATGTCTCCGCCAGCAGCGGTTCGCCGGCGAAAAGACGGACAACGGATGTCGGATCGGCAAGCCCGGTCGTCTCGATGACGATCCGTGAAAACCGGGGGATATCGCCACGCTCGGCCTTGGCGACGAGGTCGCCGAGCGTATCGACGAGATCGCCTCGCACGGTGCAGCAGATGCAGCCGCTTTGCAGCACGACGGCATTCTCGATGGCGCTTTCCACCAGCAGATGGTCGATCGCGACGTCGCCGAATTCGTTGATGATGACGGCCGTATCCGCCATCTGCTGATCATGCAGCAGATTGTTGAGCAGTGTCGTCTTGCCACTGCCCAGAAAGCCGGTAATCAGCGTGACGGGAAAGGTACTCATCGGCCGGTCCGTCAGATTTCCAGTTCCAGGACGTAAAGGCCGCCGGTATGCCGGTCCACCGCATAGACGATCCCGTTCTCATCGACATAAACGTCGTTGATCTGGCAGGCCGGCACGCGTGATCCCTCCGGCGCGCCGGGCACGAATGCGGCCACTTCCTTGGGCTGCAGCGGATCGGAGACGTCGTGCACCCTGACGCCGCCGTTGAAGAGCGTCGAGAAGATCAGCGTGTCGGATTGCAGCGCCGTTTCCCGGGGCGGATTTTCGTGCACGTTGTGGCAGCCGTAGCGCCCGCCCTTGCGCCCGTATTCCTCGACCGGAGGCATCGGCAGGACGCTGAGCGGAACGAGATTGTCTTCCCGGCGCGCGTCGACCAGCCAGGTGAGCTTGGGCCAGTCCGCGCCGTCGTCCAGGACGCACTCGTGCGTCACGACCAGCAGGTCGCGGCTGAAAAGCGGCATCACCGTGTGGGTGAAGCCGGGGAAGGGCGGATTCGGATTGAACTGCGAAATCACCTTCGGCGACGACTTGTCCGCGATGTCCAGGATATAGCCGCCGCCATCGATATAGCCGAGATAGCAGCGGTCGGGCCGGGCGGGGTAGACATTGGTGTTGTGAGCGCGAACGCCGCTGTCGATCGGCAGGCGTTCGGGGGCGGGGGCGTCGTCGCCCTCGGCCGTCCCCGGCTTCCACCAGCGTCCCACTTCGCGCGGCTTGGTCGGATCGCGGACATCGATGATGCGGTATGGCTGGTCGTCAAGCTGGTTGCGGGGCGTGAAATCGGCCGCGCCGGCAGCGCAATGGATGTATTCCCCATCGACGAACCACACCTGGTGAACGCCGCGCGAGTGCGGGCCGGAGCAATCGAAGAAGCTGATCGAACGTGGCGTTTCCGGAACGGAGATGTCGAAGATCTCGATGCCGGCCGGCGTAAGGCCCGGCTCAAGCGTTTGATAGGCGACAGCCATCAGGCTGCCGCAGGTCTCCAGGGAGTTGGACCTCACCCGCCCGTGCGGCAGATCGGTCTGCACGATGACGCGCGGGTTCCTGGGGTCCGTGACGTCGACGCCCGTAAAATTCTTCGGCGGACCTTCGTGCGCCAGCCACATGATACGGCGACCATCCGGTGCCGCCTGCAACGACATTCCCTCGCCGATACCTCCATAACCCAGAAGCGGATCGTGCCCGATCAGACGCAGGCCATGAATGTGGTCGATCTTCAATGTCATTCTCCTGATGCCAGCCGCAGCGGATGGCATCGAGGCAGATGCCGTTCTCGCGACCGAAAATTCTTCGCTGGAATCGCGCGGCGCCGGTTTGTTCGGCAGTTTGATGTTTGTTGCGCTATTTGATTATTGTTCGAACATATCGGGGAGTCAATGCATTTCGGCCGCCGTTGGCAGCATATTCAATGCCTTGAAGGAAATTGGAGTTGCGCCTGCGGCCCGGTCACTGCGACGAATGCAGGGACCGTGAGGGCAATTCGTGCTCGGCAAGCACCGGACAGGCAGTCTCGGCGCCCAAACGAACAAGGCGCATGAAGGCGGTTCCGCCTGTCATGCCGTCACACCGGTCGATGTTTGTATCGTCCGGGCTAGAGCACCGTGCCGAACTTACAAGTCAGCACGATCGCTCTATTGCTTTGTTTGTGCATCCTGTTTTTGGCTGGATGCTTCAAGCTGATTTCCCGCCCGAAATGTTCTTGGAAATTGTCTGGTAGTTCTGCGCGACGATTTCGACGCTGCCCTCGAAATGCCTGGCCAGAGCGGCGACGGCAAGCTCAGTGTCGCGCGCAATCGCCGCTTCGGCGACTTCGCGGTGCTGCTCGCGCACTCTTTCCATCAGCGCGGCCGATTTGGACACGCGTACGACCACGGCTCGGCGATAGCGCTGGAAATGGTCGGACAGGACATTGCAGAAATGCAGCAGTCGCGGCGATCCGCAGTGGGCAATCAGCGCGCGATGGAAACGGTCATGGCGGCTTTCCCATTCGTCGATGGTCTCGCGGTCGGCCGTCTCGCCAGGGAAGGGGGTTCGTTCCAGCAGATGCAGGGAGGCAACGATTTCGGCCTCCCACGCGGTATCGCCGTGCTGGATCGATTTTCTCAGCGCCTTGCAGCTGAGTTCGGTCCTCAGCGAGCAGAGGTCATAAAGGTCATCCAACGAAAGCGGCGCCACCGAATAGCCCCGGTGCCCCTCGAAGATGACAAGGTGATCGGAAATCAGCCGCGACAGGGCTTCGCGAAGAGGCGCGATGCCGACACCATAAGTTGCGCTGAGCTGGCGGAACCGAAGCCGCTCTCCCGGTTGCAGATAGCCGGCAATGAGGTCGTTGCGCAGCCGGGAATACACCTCCGTCCCGAGGGTGCTGACGTCGCTTTCACGACGAACGTTGGCCGACGAAAACTGAAGGGACACGAACGTTTCCTACCATTGCTCATTGCCACGGCGAGCGCGCCGTCATCGGACGGTGTCCGAGCCGCATGGCGCACGCTTCACAACTGCTTATAGCATTGTCGGCGCCCAACGTTCAATCAACATTAAAATGTTCGAATATGATGGGGATTATGGAGTTCGGTCGCCGACGTGCCAACGTGCGCCGAAACCGAAAATTCCACAGGTTGCGGTCGCTGGCCTCAGCCTTCCGTGCTCGCGCCGGAACTGCATGTATTTTCGTAAGACATTCGGGGAAGGATCTGCTCGGCGCCCTTGAGGAAAATGTCCACCGAATTGCGGATCATCGTCCCGCGGTCGACCGGCATCTCCATCATGTAGACGATCTCCCGAATTCCGTAATAGAAAATGCCGCTGTGAAGATGCCAGAACAACTCGGTTTCTTCGGCATGCAGGGGAACGTGGTCGGGCACGTCGAAGCTGCGGCGGGTTGCGCGGGCGATCGGGATCAGGATTTCCCGTTCCAGCGTTGCCATATAGCGCTTGTTGATATCGACGCCGCGCAAGCCAGCGAAAAGATAGATGCGCAACCATTCCGGCATGAAGATCGTCGCGGTGTAATCTTCATAAAAGGCAATCATGCGGTCACGGATGGGAACGGCGTCGTCTTCCAGCATCACGCGCCATTCCGGCTTCCAGCGGTTTTCATAGATCTCGCGATAGACGGCGGCGATGAGGTCGTCCTTGCTGGGAAAATACCGGTAAAGGAGAGGTTGGGTGACGCCAAGCCTCTGGGCAAGCTCTCTCGTTCCTGCGCCGAAGCCGACTTCCGCAAACAGGGCGACCGCCTTGCGGACAAATTCCCGGTAGCGTTCTTCCGGCTTGATTCGGGTCCGTCGGCGCGCTGGCGTGGCGTCCTCCGTCTTGCTTTCGACCGGCTTGTTTTCGCGAACCCCCATCGTCACCCACTTTACTGCTGCATCTTCGGCTGCCGGAACCCTGTCAATATGCGCCGACATCTGTCGTCGCGGCGTCTCCGGTGTTCCCCTCATTCGTTGTTCAACTAGGCTTAGAAGGCAACAAGTTTAAGGAAAAGGCCACCAAGCCGTCGCGTGTCCTTGGCGGCCGGATCGCGATATTGGCGAACGAGCGATCAGCCACCGTTTGAAGCCGACAAGGACACTGACATGATTGCCGGGAACACTGCCGTGTCTGCCGGAAAAGTCGCGATCCCTACGTCCGTCGGCCGACTTGACAGGGCTCGAGTGCATAGATTATCAATCGATAAATAAAATCAAGCTGCACGAACCCGCCTTCCTGTTGGAGCGGGATCAAATCGCGGCTGCAGGCAGGGCCAGCGCAAGGCCGGCTCGGGAGGAGCATCACCATGGCACGCAATCTCAAGACGGCCCGCTCGGCCGCCGAACGCGCCGATGCGGACGTCAAGGTTCGCGCCACAGTCGAGCAGATCCTTCAAGAGATCGAACAGGGCGGCGACGCCGCCGTGCGCGGCTATTCGCAGCAGTTCGACAACTGGGCTCCCGAAAGCTTCCTCCTCAGCGACCAGGACATCGAGGCTGCTCTTTCGACGGTCTCCAAGGCCGACCTCGACGATATCCGCTTTGCGCAAACCCAGGTGCGCAACTTTGCCGAAAAGCAGCGCGCCTGCATCACCGACCTTGAGGTCGAAACAATGCCCGGCGTCATTTTGGGGCACAAGAACGTGCCGGTCGACAGGGTCGGCTGCTATGTCCCGGGCGGCAAATACCCGATGGTGGCATCCGCCCATATGAGCGTCGTCACGGCCAAGGTCGCCGGCGTTCGCAGCGTCGTCGCGGCTGCCCCGCCATTTCGAAACGGTCCGCATCCGGCCATCGTTGCCGCGATGCATCTTGGCGGAGCCGACGAAATCCTTGTTCTCGGCGGTGTGCAGGCGGTCGCGGCCATGGCCATCGGAACCGAGACGATCGCGCCGGTCGACATGCTCGTCGGCCCCGGCAACGCCTATGTCGCCGAAGCCAAGCGCCAACTTTTCGGCCGGGTCGGGATCGATCTTTTCGCCGGGCCGACGGAAACGCTGGTGATCGCGGACGAGACGGTCGACGCCGAGATCTGCGCCACCGATCTTCTGGGCCAGGCCGAGCATGGGCCGACATCACCCGCCATACTCCTCACGACGTCGGAAAAGCTTGCACGCGAGACGATGGCCGAGGTGGAGCGTCTGCTCCGCATTTTGCCCACGGCGGACATCGCATCGCAGTCCTGGAACGATTTCGGCGAAGTCATCGTCTGTGACGATGACGAGGAAATGGTCGCGGAGGCCGACCGAATTGCCTCCGAGCACGTGCAGGTGATGACCGCCGATCCGGACTTCTTTCTGGCCAGAATGAAGAATTACGGCGCTCTCTTCCTCGGGCCCCGGACGAACGTCGCCTATGGCGACAAGGTGATCGGGACGAACCACACCCTGCCGACGCGCAAGGCCGCGCGCTACACGGGTGGGCTCTGGGTCGGCAAGTTCCTGAAGACCTGCACCTACCAGAAGGTGACGACGGACGCCGCCAGCGCGCTGATCGGCGACTACTGCTCTCGTCTCTGTGCGCTCGAGGGGTTCCTCGGTCATGCCGAGCAGGCCAACGTCCGCGTGCGGCGGTATGGCGGGCGCAATGTCGACTATGCCGTGCCGACGGCCAAGGTCGGCTGACACCGCCATCCCGTTCTGATGGAACAGCCGCATTTCGGGGCAGGGGGAGGCAAGAGATGCTGAGAGCCGCGATCCTCGGTCTTGGATGGTGGGGCAAGACGATCGTCGGCCGCATGAAGGATTCGCAGAAGCTGCGGATCGTCAGGGCAGTCGAACTCAGCACCGGGCCGCATGCGGAACTTGCCGCCGAGAACGGGATCGCGCTCGGATGCAGCTATGACGATGTGCTCGCCGATCCGGAAATCGATGCCATCATCCTGACGACGCCAAACAGCCTTCATCGCGCACAGGTCGAGGCGGCGGCGCGTGCAGGCAAGCATGTCTTTTGCGAAAAGCCGCTGGCGCTGACGCTGGAAGATGCCGAGGCGATGATCGCGGCATGCCGAGAGGCGGGCGTCATCCTCGGTGTCGGCCACGAGCGGCGCTTCGAGCTTGCGATGATCGAACTGCGCTGGATGGTCGCGAATGACGAACTCGGCACGATCATGCATGCGGAGGCAGCATTCAGCCACGACAAGCTGGTCAATGTGCCGGCAACCGACTGGAGACGGTCTGCCGTGGAATCGCCCGCCGCGGGCATGACCGCCATGGGCATTCACTTGACCGACGCCTTCGTCAACCTGTTCGGTCCGGCAGAGAGCGTCTATGCCGCGACGGCGCATCGCGTCCTGGACGGCGAGAACGGCGACGTGGTGTCGGTGATCTGTCGCCACAAGTCAGGTCCGCTCACCTATCTCAATGCGACGCTGGCAACGCCGCTTTATCTGCATTTTGCGGTTTTCGGCACCAGGGCCTGGGTGGAATTTCGCAACGAGACCCACCCGGACACGGTGGGGAACTCGTCCCTGACGGTCCGGTTTCAGGATGGCTGCACGGCCACATGGACGTTCGACTGGACGGATACCGTGAAGGCAAATCTCGAAGCGTTTGCCGAAGCGGCGACGGGCGGGAGGCCCTATCCGATCCCGGACGAGGAAAAGCTGCAGACGATCGCCATTCTGGAGGCCGTTGTCCGCTCGGCCATGACAGGCAACGCCGTCAAGCTTGACGGTTGAAGGCCACAGGCGGCAAAGGCCTATGGCTGCCGGCTGCAGCTCCCAAAAGCGACGTCAGAAATGCAGTTCCGGGCGGCCGGGCGCGATGGGGAGTGTTTCATCCTTCCAGAAGCGCAGGCCTTCGTGTCCGAGCAATTCCCGGAACACTGCGCCGTCCTCGCTGCCAAGGTCCTTGGCCGCAAACGAGACGGTCGTCACGCCTGCGGCCGACAGGCGCTCCTGAAGCCGCCGCAGCGTGCCGGGCGTGAGGCGTGATGGCAGCCCAAGCGCTGCGATCGTCTTGCCGCCGACAAGGAAGGCGAAATCCACCTTCACGAAATCCTCCGGCCGGATCGCGCCCGGTTCCGATCGGGTGTCGGGCGCGGGGGCATGCACGAAGGCCCTTGGAAGCGGCGCCGGCGCCGAATAGAGCACGTCTCGTGGATCGTAGAGCCCGCCAAACGGGGCAAGCCGGTCGGAGATTTCGCCGCGATGGCGGTCCACTTCGGTATCGAGAAAGGCGAGATAGCGACCGAGAAACTGACCGCCAATCGGGTTCCATGGACCGGCCAGCCGTGTCAGATATTCAGCCAGCCGCTCACGGATCGTCTTTTCCGTGTCGATGAGGTTCGGGGCGGGCAGTCCCAGCATAGCGCTGTTGAGCCGGATGGTGGCTGCGCGCCCCCTCTCGAAGGCTGCCACGGGAAACGGGGCCGACACCGTCAGCCGCGCACTCATCCGTTCGTTGACGCGAAGATCGGACGCGCTCCAGGACTCAATGCCGAAGGGAATGATCCCGATTTCCTCAATGCGTTCGGACATCGCTCGGCTTTCCAGGGTTCGACACGGGGCCATAGTTAGACCATCGGCAACGGACTTGGAAACCTCCGGAGCGACCGCTTTGTCGCGGGACCGATCGGACCCCAACACATCAAGCCGCCGCGAGCCGGTCATGTCGGACCGGTTCGCGGCGGGCAATTTCATGGTCTGCGAAGCCGCAAGGCCGCTGCCGGTTACTTGATGGCCTGGGGATTGATGGGGGAGCCGGTTCCACCCGTGATGATGAGCGGCGGTCCGCAGAAGAAGAACTCGTAGACGCCGTCCCTGGCGCAATCCTCGGCAAGCTCCTTCACATAGAAAATCTCGCCCATGCACAGCCCCATCGCGGGAATCACCACCCAGTGCCAGGGCTGGTTGGCATCCGGCGTTTCGTTCGGACGCACTTCGACGCCCCAGGTGTCGGAGCAAATCGCTGCGATCTCTTTCTCGTGGCACCAGTAACAGTTCTCGAACTTGACGCCGGGGGCGTCGCCGCCCGCGTAACCGCCCCATTCACCTTCGGCAAGACAGCGTTCCATCTGTCCGGTGCGGATGATGACGAAATCGGCGCGGCGGATCTCGACGCCCTGGGCCTTGGCGCAGGCGTCCAACTCGTCGTTGGAGATGCTCTCGCCGTCTTTCAGCCAGTCGACGCCGCGAAAGCGGGCGATATCGAGCAAAACGCCGCGGCCGCTCATCCTGGACTTGGAATGCTCGATTCCGAGAACGCTGAGCCCGCGCGAATCGATCAGCTTGGCATCGTGACCGTTGTAGGCCTTGTCCTGATAGAAGACGTGTCCGAGCGCGTCCCAGTGCGTTGCGCCCTGCACGCAAAGGTGCAGCGTGTCGTCGGCATAGCGGATCTTGTTGGCATCCTGCTGTCCGGTGACGGCGTCCGTGCCGGTCGCGAGCATCTGATGGATCGGATTGAACCGGCCACCGAAGAGGCCTGTCTGCGGGCCCTCCCGGTCCAGCGGGATTCCAAGCGCGAAGACCTTGCCGGTCTTGATCAGCTTTCCGGCAGCGACGATGTCGTCCTGCGTGACGAAATTGAGCGTGCCGCTGTGGTCATCCTTGCCCCAGCGGCCCCAGTTGCTGAGCTTTTCCGACGCCTTTGCGATGGCGTCCAGTCCCACCTCGATGTTCATCCTGTCCTCCCTGATGTTTTCTTGTCATTCGGCTTGGGCAAAGGGGTCCGCTGCGCCCGAGGGCGCCGGAATTTCGAACGCGTTGATCGTCATGGAAACCAGCGTGTAGTAGCCAAGGATGCCGACCAACTCGACGACGGCTTCGAGACCCAGTAGCCGGATCGCCCGTTCATAGGTCGCGTCGCTGAGCCGCCGCGTCTGGTGAAGTTCCCTGGCAAGAGCGAAGACGGCCGCCTCATCCTCCTGCTCGAACGTCGGCTCCTCGTCTTTTCGGATCGCTTCGGCAATGTCGGCGGACAGGCCCGCGGATATCGCCGCCGGGCAATGAGCGACCCACTCGAAGCCTGCCTTCCAGAAGGCGCCGGTGACGAGGATCGCAAGTTCCGAAAGCCGGGGCGCCAGCTTGGTGTTGTAGCGGCAGAAGGCGCCAAGTTCCTGGGCGCGCTCGGCGAGCCCCGGGCTGAGGAGCCACAGTCGCAGCGGGCCTTCGACGACGCCCCGTGGCCCCGACAGAATGGCGTCATAGACACGCCTCTGCACGGGGTTCAGCGTCGTCTCGTCGATGATGGGTGGACGGGATATGGTCGTTCCTCCCGGATTGGACATGGCCGGACTTGACGTCGGCTCGTCCTTGTTGATCGTTCGATAAATATCATTCAAGGACCGCGCCTTGTCAATCGTCATCCGGCGAGGCGACCATCGGCGGCGCGAGCCGTCATGACGGTAACGCCCGTGACGAAGCACCCGAGAGCCTGGCGAAAGTGCGTGGTGTCGATGGACGGGAGAAAGGCAACGGTCGGATCGGAAGCGTTCATCTGAGGCGGTTCCCCCTTCTTCCATGGACGGGAGAAAGCCTAGTCGACCCTGGGTATCAGCTGATAATCCTAGAAAGGCGATGGACCTATCATATGGGCTGATACCGTGTTGAACCTCAGACAGCTTGCCGCCTTCATCGGTGTCTACGAGGAAGGCTCCTTTTCCGCGGCGGCGCGACGCCTCAATGCCACGCAGTCGGGCCTTTCCATGCAGATCCAGAATCTCGAGGAACAGATCGGCCTGCGTCTGTTCGATCGTTCGCCGCGCGGTGTCGTCCCGACCCATTCCGGGCAGAGGCTCTATGTCAGGGCCATCGACATCATGCGAAACCTCGACGAGATCTCGGTCGAAATCCGAACATTGTCGGAAGGTGTCGGCGGGACTGTCCGGATCGGGCTGATGCCGACCTTCAGCCGGGGCGTTCTGGCACCCGCACTGGCGGCGTTCATCGCCGATTATCCCAACGTGAAGGTTTCCGTCGTCGAGGCGTATAGCGCCGTCCTGACGGACGAGGTGGCGGCGGGAAACCTCGATTTCGCCATTGTGCCAAGCGCTCCCCAGCGCGAGGGTTTGCGCACGCGCTGGCTCGGCACCGACCGTGAGCTTCTGGTGCGCCGTGCGGGCGATGGCCCGCCGCATCTGTCGCCGGTTCGACTGCGTGACCTCAGTCCGATGAAGCTGGTCCTGCCGGCGCGCGGCAATGCCCGCCGCGACGCCTTCGACAGCTATGCGGAATTGCACGGCGTTGCTCTTTCGGCGCTGGTCGACATGGACGCCATGATCGCGACGCTCGAATTTGTCGCCAATTCGGATTTCATGACCATCCTGCCGGAAACGATCTGCATCAACGACATCGACGGGACGGTGCGCTCGCTGCACCCGATCGCGGATCCGGCATTGTCCGTCGACTATGCGGTGATCGAGCCTGCGAAAAATGCTCTCCTGCCGGCGGCCGAGCTGTTTCTTGATGGACTGGAGCGTCAGTATCGTCTGTCAAAGTCCGTGTGGCAGGGGATGCCGGTCTCCAGCCATCACGAAAACTGATCCCCTTCATCAGTTCTTATCGTTTCTGCTTCTGATCCCTCCTCGCTATTTTTTCGAAAAACAATCAGACTTTCGAAAAGAAGTCGGAGGGAGGCACCCATGCGGCTCGGCTTTTTCACCATGCCGATCCACCCGCTCGGTCGCGACTGGCGTGAAACGCTGAAGGAGGATCAGGAGGCATTCCTGCTCGCCGATCGGCTGGGTTTCACCGAAGGCTATGTCGGCGAGCATGTGACCGATCTGGCCGAGAACATCACGAGTAGCATCGTCTTTCTGGCAACGCTCGCCGGCCGCGTCGAGCGCATGCGGCTCGGGACGGGAACCGTCAATCTGCCGAACGCCCATCCGGCGACCATTGCCGCGCAAATCGCCATGCTGGATCATCTGCTCGACGGACGCCTCAACCTCGGCATCAGTCCGGGAGGTCTTCTGTCCGACGCGGAAATTTTCGGCAATCTCGACGCGGACCGAAACGCCATGTTCCTGGAGGCGATCGACGCGGTCCTGCAACTGTGGACGGGCGAGCCGCCTTATGACATTGCCGGTCCGCACTGGACGATCTCGACGGCGCGGACATTGGTCAGCGAGATCGGGCAGGGCATCGTCGCCAAGCCGTTGCAAAAGCCGCATCCCCCCATCATCGTGACGGCCGTCGCGCCCTTCTCAAAAGGGGTGACCGCCGCCGCCGCAAGGGGCTGGGACCCGATCTCGGCCAATTTCCTGATGCCGAAGTGGGTGGCAACGCACCGTGCGAGCTACGAAGAGGGATGCCGTCAGGCCGGGCGCCCGATAGACCTTGCCAACTGGCGCGTCGCCAAGAGCATCTTCGTGGCCGACGATGCGGCAACGGCGCGGACCTATGCGCGGGGCGACGACAGTCCCTACGTTCACTACTACCGGTCTCTCGTCAAAAAAATGGTCGGCAATGGCCGTTCGAACCTCTTCAAGGAGGATCAGTCGATGCCGGACGAAGCCCTCGATTTCGAGCATGTGCTCGACCGGCTCGTCATTCACGGCACGCCGGAGATAGTGGCCAAGAAGATCGTCGAATTCCGCGAGGAGGTCGGTCCCTTCGGCACCCTTCTTTATGCCGGTCACGATTGGCGCGATGCGGACCTCGGCAAGCGGTCGATGGTGCTGATGGCGGAAGAGGTTCTTCCGCGCGTGAACAGCGCCATCGGCGAAGACATGGCGAAGGATGCCGCGGAATGACCGGCCCGACGACAATCGTCAAATCGGCGGGCGTCGAGATTGCCGCCTATGTCGACGGTCCGAACGATCGGCCCTGGATCGTGCTGTCCAATTCGCTCGCGGCGGATCGGAGGATGTGGGACGACCAGATGGCGCTGCTGACGTCGGCCTATCGGGTGCTCCGCTATGACACCCGCGGCCATGGCGAAAGTTCGGCGCCCGACGGGCCCTATGACTTCGCGATGCTGGTCGCGGACATGGTCGCGGTGATGGACCGCTTCGACATCGAGCGCGCGGATGTTATCGGATTTTCGCTCGGCGGGATGACGGCGCTAGGCCTGGCGCTGGACCATCCGGCTCGCGTCGCAAGGCTCGTGTGCGCCGATGCCAGGGCCGATGCGCCGCCGGCTTTCGTGGAGGGATGGCGGCAGCGCATGACGGCGGTTGCAGAGGGCGGAATGGGTGCTGTGCTCGACGGCACGATGGAGCGATGGTTCACGCCCGAAAATCGCGCGGCGCGTCCCGATCTCGTCCGGCGCGCCGGCGAGATGCTGCTCGCCGTTTCGCCCAACGGTTACATCGCCTGCGCCGAGGCCCTGAAGGGGCTCGACTATCTGCGGCGACTGCCCCAATTGCGGGCGCCGACGCTCTATATTCGTGGCTCGGAAGACGGCGCCGCGCCGCGGGAGGCCATGACCGCGATGGCCACCGCGACACCTGACGCGCGGCTGATCGAACTTCGCGGCTGCGCGCATATTTCCAACATGGAAGACGTCGAAGGCTTCAACGCCGCACTGGCACAATTTCTTGGACTCAAAGGGTAATGGCCTCAATGACACATACCGCAGTGAATGAGAACGGCGCGCGTCCGACGGTGGGCATCGTGGGTCTTGGCATCATGGGCTCGGCCTATGGCCGGAACCTCGTCGAAGCCGGCTACAAGGTCATTGGCACCGACGTCGCTCAGTCGGCCATGGACGATCTGGTTGCCGACGGCGGCGAGGCGGTCGCCGGTACCGCCGATGTCGCGCGGGCGAGCGATGTCATCCTTCTGGCCCTGCCGTCGGTCAAGGCCTTGGAGGCCGTGACCGAGGCGCTTGTTAGTAGCGTCCGGAAAGGCGCCGTGGTTTGCGAGATGGGGACCTTGCCGCTGGAGGCCAAGGAGGCCTGCGCGGCGGCGCTCGCGGCCGTCGGCGTGGAGGTTCTCGACTGTCCGGTCAGCGGCACCGGCGCCCAGGCGGCCGTGCGCGATCTGGTGGTCTTTGCGAGCGGCGACGAGGCGGCCTATCGCGTCGCCGAACCGGTCTTCTGCGGATTTGCGCGCGACGTGCGCCTTGTCGGCACCTTCGGCACCGGCATGAAGCTGAAGTATATCGCCAACCTGCTGGTGACGATCCACAATCTCTCCACGGCGGAGGCGTTGCTTCTGGCCGAGCGGGCGGGGCTCGACCTCAACACGGTTTATGACGCGATCCGTACCGGCGCGGGCGGTTCTCGCATGTTCGACCTGCGGGCCCCCTTGATGATCGAGGACCGCTACGAACCCGCGACCATGAAGATGGATATCTACATCAAGGACTTGCAGCTCATCATGGACTTTGCGCGCGAACTGCGCTGTCCGACACCGCTGATGGCGGCCAGTCTGCCGTTTTATTTCGCCGCGCTCGCCGAAGGGCGAGGCAAGCAGGACACGGCCTCGCTCTTTGCCGTGCTGAAGGGAATGACCGCACCGATGGACGGAGGCGCCGAATGACCGCTCTCACCCTTTCCGCCGCCGATGAAATCGCCACGGTCACGCTGCGCAAGGGCCGCGAGTTCAACGCCCATCCGCTGACGGTTGTCGTGCTCGATGCCGGCGGGCACATGAAGGTCGTCAAGCGCGAGGACGGCAGCGGCATCGCACGCGTCGAAATCGCCCATGGCAAGGCCTGGGGCGCGCTTGGCATGGGAATTTCCAGTCGCGGTCTCTCGGTTCGGGCGGGCAAGGTTCCGAACTTCTTCACGGCGCTTGCCTCGGTGACGGATGGACGAATGGTTCCGGTGCCGGGCGGTGTCCTGATCAAGGACGCGGACGGCGAGATCATTGGCGCGGCCGGCGTCAGCGGCGACACCTCGGACATCGACGAGACCTGCGTTGTCGCGGGCATCGAGGCGGCCGGATTGACGCCGGATATCGAGGAGCGCTGACCGTGGCCGACGCACTTCTGGCCGGACGGCTTGCCCTTGTCACGGGGGCCGGTCGCGGTATCGGCCGCGCCACGGCTCTGGCTCTCGCCGCGAGCGGCGCGCGGGTGGTCGCCGTCGCCCGAACGGCCGGCGATCTGGAGACGTTGACGGAAGAGACGGGTGGGCAGGTGACGCCGCTTGTCGCCGATGTGGGCGATCCCGATTTTCATCGCCGTATCGAGGCGATGGACGGGCTCGACATCCTCGTCAACAACGCCGGCGGCAATCGCCCGAAGATGATGGTCGACGTCGATGACGACACGCTCGACTGGATGATCGATCTCAACATCCGCTCGGTCTACAAGGTGGCGCGTGCCGCCGTGCGGGCAATGAAGAGGGGTGGCGTGATCGTCAACATGTCGTCCCAGATGGGGCATGTCGGATCGCCGAAGCGCACCGTCTATTGCATGACCAAGCACGCCGTCGAAGGCCTGACCAAGGCGATGGCCGTGGAGCTTGCTCCCGCCGGCATCCGCGTCGTTTCGGTCGCGCCGACATTCGTGCTGACGCCTATGACGGCGCCGATGTTCGAAGACCCGGAGTTCAAGCGCTTCGTCTATGACATGGTGCCGATGAACGATCTGCCGGTGCCGGACGACGTCGCGCAGGCGATCGTGTTCCTGGCATCGAGCCGGGCGCGCTTTGTCACCGGCGACAGCCTGCGGATCGACGGCGGCTGGACGGCGCGCTGATCGTTCGCACAAAAGGACATCAAAGGATCAGCATCAGTCCCTGAGCCATATAGAAGGCCCCGATCACGGTCACGATCCACCGTGTCCAGGTGCGGAAATGATGGTCGGTGATCCTGTGCAGGATGGCGTGGCCCGCATTGGTGCCGAGCACCGCGAACGGGGCGGCTGCCGCAATGGCCAGCCACTCGTCCGGCGTAAGCGCGAGCGCCGAGCGCGCATAGAAGATGACCTTCAGCGCATGAGAGGTCATCTGAACGACAGCCTTGGTGGCGACGATTTTCCTGCGGTCCATCGCCGTGCGGATAAAGAAGACGTCGATGGTCGGGCCGGCGATGCCCACGGTGATGTTCAGCCCGCCGGCTATCACGCCGCAGATGAAGGCATGAAGCGGCCGAGACGCATCGAGCGCGAACAGGCTTTTCGGCAGCCAGACGAGGATCGGCATCAACCCGATGGCGATGCAAACGGTCGCCTTTTCCGGTGTATAGCGGGCAAGGGTCAAGACGGCCGCGATCGCAAGCAGGCCGAGGACCGCGAAGGCGACGATCCGGTAGTCGATGAAGGCCCGGGAGCGGACCGCCCTCCAACCATTCGCCACCATCTGTATGACGCCATGGACGGCGATCGCACTCGATGCCGGCAGCAGGAGCAGGAGCAGCCAGAGCAGGATCAGCCCGCCGGCCATGCCGAAGACCCCGGACAGCGCAGAGGTCAGGAAGACGGACGCTCCGAATGCAAGGCCAATGACTGCGGTCACCTGATTTCTTTCACGTCTGGAGGGTCCGCAAAGGGCAGGGCTTCGGCATCAGCGTATCCGGAGGATGGCGAACCGAACTCTGACTTAGCCCAAAAAAGAAGGAAACCCAGCCCGCCGGAGACGGCGAACTGGGCTTGTTGCGATATGGCCTGGAGCGGCGATGGATCGACCGCACGCAGGCCGATATCAGGGCGCTTGCCGCTTAGCTGCAGGTGCCGAGTTCCGGCGGCATGCGGTCTTCCTTGGACGGCAGGAAATCGGAACGATAGACGTGGTCGAGCGGCAGATCGCCGTCGAGCTTGTAGACCTGCTTGATTTCGTCGATCGATGCAGCAAGGCGATCCATGTCGACCGTGCTGAGGCCCTCCTTCTTGAACTCGTCTGACAGCGTGAGGTTCTTGAGGCCTTCGATCAGGCGCGGGCACTCGACCGCCGGGTTGGCGAGCGAGTCGCGAGCCTTGATGGTGGCGACGGACGCTGTCGGGTCCTCGATTGCTGCCTTGAAGGAATCGTTGATCGCCGCCACCATGGCGCGCACGGTCTCCGGGTTCTTCTCCAGGAATTCCGGCCGGACCATGATCGCGGTGCCATATTGCTTCACGCCGTAGTCGTTGTAGCGAAAGACGACGATGTCGTCCTGCGCGACGCCAAGGTCGGCGACCGTCATGATGCTGGAGGTCGTGAAGCCTGCGAGAGCGTCGGATTCACCCCGCACCATCATAGGCTCGCGCAGCTGGCCGCTCACCTGTTTCCAGGTCACCGACTTGGAGTCGAAGCCGGCCTTCTCGGCGAAGACGTCGAAAAGCGCGAGCGCGGAGCTTGAGGCGGTGGCCGTGAGCGTCTTGCCGGCAAGATCCTTGGGTTCCTCGATGCCGCGCCCCTTCACCGATACGACGGCGAGCGGCGAATTGGCGCCGGTCATGTAGACCGCGACGAGCTGCTTGTCGGGATTTTGCAGGTTGAACTTCGCCATGCTGGCGATGTCGGCCCAGCCGAAGTCGTAGGCCCCGGAGGCAACGCGCAGAACCGTGTCGCCGGAACCGCTGCCGCGGTCGACCTGCACGTTCAGTCCGTGCGCCTTGTAGAAGTTCTTTTCAAGGCCATAGAGATAGACCGACTGCGGCCCCTGGAAGGCCCAGTCGAGCGAGAGTTTGACATCCGGCTGCTCGACCTTGGACTCCTGGGCAAAGGCAATGCCTGTTGCCGCTGCGAGAGCCGCCGCGGCAATGAGTGTCCTGTTCAAAAATCCTGTCATGACGCTGTTCCCTTTATCTGACGCGCAGGAAGTTCGGTGCCCCGCCCGAAGGTCGTCCGCTTGCCCTCAGGGCGTGGACGGCGCGGGGCCTTCGCCGGGCACGAGGCCAGGCGGAAGCTGGTAGCAGAAGTCGGCGATGTCGCCCGGCCGGGTCCACCAGACCCGGTCCTTCAGCTTGTGTTCGACGCAATGGCGGAGGGCCTCGCGCAGCGGCTTCAGCCGGAACGGCTGGCCGACGACGAAGGCATGCAGGGAGATGGTCATGACCAGCGGCCGTTCGGCGCTGAGTTCGACCATCTCGTCAAACTGGTCGACGATCATCTGTGCGAAGTCGTGAGCCGTCTGGCGGCGGTGAATGATGGCCGCCGAATCGTTGAGCTCGGCCGGATACGGCACCGAGAGAAGCGGGCCAGAGCGGGTTCGCAGCCAGAAGGGCTGGTCGTCGGCGGGCCAGTCCATCACGTAGCGGTAGCCGGCCTCTTTCAGAAGGTCGGGCGTTACGCGGCTTTCGGATGCCGCGGGGCCCATCCACCCGCGCGGCGGAGCACCTTCGTTGGCGGAAATCTTCTCCGTGACATCGGCGATGAGGCGCTGCTCGTCGATTTCCCAAAGATCGCCCTGGCGCTCGGCGTTGGTGCGCCCGTGCGAGACGATCTCGTCGCCACGTTCGCGGATCTTCTCAAAGATCTGCGGGTGATCGTCATAAAGTAGCGAATTGACGTTGTGGGCGGCAGGAATGCCGAACTTGTCGAACAGGTCGAACAGGCGCCAGATGCCGACACGGTTGCCGTAGTCGCGCCAGGAATAGTTGCGCTGGTTCTGCGGCTCGTTCAGCTTGGCCGGATCCCATCCCGTGCCCTTCAGATAGGCGTAGACCTCAAGGTTCGTGACGATGCAGACGGCAAGGCGCTTGCCATCCGGCCAGGCGTAGTCGGGCCGTTCGATGATGGGATGAAAGTCATAGCGACCGTGACTTGGAAGCTTCATCGTTCTTAACTCTTCTTGTTGATGAGAGATTTGCTATTGGGCGGCGGCGATATCGTTTCCGCGGGTTGCCCAGAAGGTCACGCGCCGTTCGAGGACGGCGAAGACCTCGTACATCACGACCCCCATGACGCCGATCACGATGAGGCCGGCAAAGACGAGCGTGACGTCGAAGCGCGCGCTCGCGGCCATCATCAGGTAGCCGATGCCCCGGTCGCCGGCGACGGTCTCGGCGACGACCGAGCCGATGAAGGCGAGTGTGACCGCAACCTTCAGCGAGGCGAAGAAGTAGGGCATCGTCCTTGGCAGGCCGACCTTGCGCAGGATCTGGAACTTGCTGGCGCCAAGCGAACGCAGCACGTCGTTGAGTTCAGGTTCGATCGTCGCAAGACCGGTCGCGACGTTGACCATGATCGGGAAGAAGGAGATGACGAAGGCGGTGATGATGGCCGGCACGGCGCCGATGCCGAACCAGATGACGAGGATCGGAACGATCGCCACCTTGGGCACCGAATTGAGCCCGACCATGATCGGGTAGACGCCGCGATAAACCAGCGGCGAAGCCCCCACCAGTAGCCCGAGGAAGAGGCCGACCGCCACCGCAACGGCAAAGCCGGCGAGGGTGGTGAAGAGCGTGTACCACGACTGGAGCACGATGGTTCCGGCGTTCTGGAAGATGCTGACGGCGATTGCCGATGGCCTGGGAAGAATGAACCGGTCGATCGAGAAGAGGACGCAGGCGAGTTCCCACAACACGAAAAAGCCGATCG
The DNA here is from genome assembly GCF_900231165.1 of Hartmannibacter diazotrophicus. Taxonomy (GTDB): domain Bacteria; phylum Pseudomonadota; class Alphaproteobacteria; order Rhizobiales; family Pleomorphomonadaceae; genus Hartmannibacter; species Hartmannibacter diazotrophicus. The sequence continues at coordinate 3,409,972 of NZ_LT960614.1, read as the reverse complement.
TGATGACCCAGGGCAGAAGACGGACGATGTGTTTATTGGCCATTTTCAATTCCGCTGGATGCTTTCGCGAAGCGAATGGACGAGATCGACGAAATCGGACTCGAAGGTCATTTCGTAGGTGCGGGGGCGGGCATAGGGGACCTCTTCGCGCCGCAGGATCTTGCCCGGACGCGGACTGACGACGTAGACCGTGTCGGCCAGGAAGACGGCCTCGCGCAGTTCGTGCGTGACGAGGATGACCGTCGGCCGCTCGCGGATGCACAGGTCCTGCAGGATCGTCCAGAGGTCCTCGCGCGTGAACGCGTCCAGCGCGCCGAACGGCTCGTCGAGGAGAAGCAGCTTCGGCTTGTGGATGAGCGCGCGGCAGAGCGAGGCGCGCTGCTGCATGCCGCCCGACAACTCCCACGGATACCGGTCTTCGAAGCCGGCGAGGCTGACGGCCGCCAGCAATTCACGCGCCCGGGCCTCGTACTCGGCCTTGTTCTTGCGGAAGTTGGAGGCATAGGGCTGCACGATCTCAAGGGGCAGCAGCACATTTTCCAGCGTCGTCCGCCAGGGCAGAAGAGTGGAGTTCTGGAAAGCGATGCCGCAGATGTCGATTGGACGGTCGACCATCTTGCCACCGACACGCACGACGCCCTCGGCCGGCGGATGCAGGCCGGAGACGAGCTTCAGCAGCGATGATTTTCCGCAGCCGCTCGGCCCGACGACGGCGATGAACTCACCGTCGGCAATGCTGAGGGTGGCGCCCTCGATCGCCAGGGTTCCGGACGAACTGTCGCCGTATCGCAGGCTGACATCTTCGATCTGCACGAAATTGGCGCCGGCCTTGGGCGGGGGCGCGTTCGGTTCCGACACTTCCACCAGACTCTCTTCCTTACTGTCGCTCACAGCATTTTGCCCAATCGTTGGGCTGCCCAAATGCTAGACCGAACTGCCGGCGATGCACAAGAGTATAAAATATATTATACATTGATTGGCAGGTCAGCGACTGCCCGCTATCAATGCGTGACTCAACCAATTCGGCGTGCGGACCCGGATCGCCTAAGATTGGAAGAATGGATTTTGGAGGTGGGGAGCATGCAGAAGCCGGTGTTGACGATGTCACGAACCGAGGCCGTTGCCCGCAACGTCAGGGAAGCCATCGTCAATGGTGAGATGCCGCCCGGCATGCGCCTCAATCTCGATGAACTGGCACTGCGCTACGGCGTCAGTCGCATGCCGGTCCGCGAAGCGCTGAAGCAGCTGGAATCAGAGGGGTTGGTGACCTTCTACCCGTATCGCGGCGTCGAGGTCGCCCATCTGAGCGTCGCCGAAGTGGAAGAGCTTTATGCCATCCGCGTGCTGCTCGAACGGCGCGCCGTCGAACGCGCCGCGGCACGCATCGATGCGAGCGGTCTCGCCAAGATGAAGGTCCTTCTGGAGCAAATGGACGAGGCGATTGCCGCCGATGACGGGGCGCGCTGGTTCGAGCTCAACGAAGCGTTCCACCGCACGCTCAATGAGGCGAGCGGATGGCCGAAGATGGTCGAGATGATCGACAAGCTTCGCCAGAACATCGAGCGCTGCGTGCGCACCTACATTGCCCGGGCGGGGTATGAGGGGCCGCAGGAGCAGCACCGGGAACTCTATCAGGCCTGCCTCGACCACGATCCCGAGCGCGCCGCCCGGATCATTACCCTTCATATCGAGAACACCGCCACGCTCGTGATGCAGGTGCTGGCCGAAGAGGCCGAAACGCACAGGCAGGGCGATCCCGAGCCGGCCTGAGCCTCAATGGCTTCATCGACATCAACCGCTTTCGCCAAGTTTGAAGGAGCGTCCCATGGATTCCACACGCAGCCCCATGAATGCACGGGAGCGGGTGCCGTTCACCGCGCCGCACGAACGTCCCAAACTCACCTTGCCCGGAAACGCGCGGGTGGCGGTGTGGACGATCCTGAACATCGAGGTTTGGGAGCCTGATGCGGCGATGCCGCGGACCGTTCTGCCGCCGCCCATGGGGCAGCCGCTCCTGCCGGATATCCCGAACTGGGCATGGCATGAGTATGGAATGCGGCAGGGCTTCTGGCGCTTCATGGACGTGCTGACGAGCCGTGATCTCAAGGCGACGCTGGCCCTCAACGGCCGCTGCTGCGAGGTCTATCCGCAAGCCTGTGCCGCGGCCCGCGACGCCGGTTTTGAGTTCATGGGCCACGGCTTCGTCCAGCGGCCGATGCACAAGGTCGAGGACCAGGCCGCCGCGATCAAGGCGACGATGGCGGCGATCGCCGAATTCACGGGCAAGCCGCCACGCGGCTGGGAAAGCCCGGGCCTGACCGAAACGGCGGAGACCGCCGATCTTCTGGCCGAAGCCGGTATCGAGTATGTCGCCGACTGGGTGCTGGACGACCAGCCGCTCGACATCAAGACCCGGTCGGGCCGCCTCGTTTCCGTGCCTTATACGGTCGAGGTCAACGATGTGCTGATGTCGGCCGTCGAGAAGAAGCCTTCCGACGAAATCCTGCGCCGGGGGCGCGACCAGTTCGATCGCCTCTACAAGGAAGGCGAAACAGGGCCGAAGATCATGGCCATCTCGATCCACCCCTACCTGACCGGCGCCCCGCACCGCATCCGGTATCTGGAGGAACTCTACGACTACATTCTCGGGCACGAGGACGTGGTGATGTGGACGGGCGAACAGATCCTCGACTGGTATCGCGGCCAGGTGCCTGCCGCCCGATAAGGGCGGCCGGGTGCCTCAAAGGCCAGGTCACGCTGTGCAAAAATAAGCCGGCCCGCCGAGGCGATGCCTGGGCGGGCCGGAAGGTGCTGCGGTCTGCAGCGGGGAGGACTTGTCCCTATTTCTGGCTTTCCGGGTGCCAGACCAGCAGCCGGCGGCGGAGCCATTCGAGCCCCTTCACCACCGAGATACCGAAGATCAGCACTTCGACGATGCCGGTGAAGACGCCAACCGTATCGGCAAAGCGCCCGGCCATGATCATGGCGCCGCCGACCCCGCGCCCGCCCATCAGCATCTCGGTCACGATCGTGGTGATCATGGCCACCGGCAGCGCCACCTGAAGACCCGTCAGGATCATCGGGCTGGCGAGCGGCAGATACACCTCCCACAGCATCTCGCGTTCCTTCGCACCGAGCGACCGGGCGGACCAGACGGGCCACTTGTCGATGCCGGATGCACCCGCATAGGTCGCCGAGACGATCGGGAAGAAGCAGGAGAACGCCACCATGATGATCTTCGACGTGTCGTAGATGTCGAACCACAGGACGAAGATGGGCAGGAAGGCGATCTTCGGCATCGGGAAGCCGACCGAGATGATCGGGTCGAAGAGCCAGTGCACCACCCTCGAGCGCGCCATCAGGATGCCGACCGGAACGCCGATCACCGCGGCCACGAAGAAGCCGTACAGGGCACGGTAGAGCGTCAGCAGGATGTCGACGGGGATCGTTCCATCCATGGTGCCCTGCCAGAGCCGTTCGAGGACCGAACTGAGCGAGGGCAGGAGGAAGGGATTGATGGCCCCATAGCGCGTGCCGAATTCCCACAGGAGTCCGAGAAGGATGATCACGCCCCACTGCACGGCGAAGTCGACGGTCTTCGATGACATCATGCGCTTTTGCGGGCGCGACTTTTGCGGTTGCATGAGCTTGCTGCCGGTTGAATGGGTCAGGTCCGTCACGCGTCCCTCCATCGCAAGATCCGGCGTGCAAATGCCGCGTAGAGCCGATCGAATGCGAAGCCGACGCCCGAGACGAAGAAGATCGCAGCGAACATGCCTGGATAATATCCCGCATCGCCGAGCTGGCTGATCATGAACCCGATGCCGTCAGTCGCGATGATGAACTCGGAACTGACCATCAGGATGAAGGCGAAGGCGAGGGCGGTGCGGCAGCCATTGACGATTTCGGGCATTGCCGCCGGCAGCAGGACCTCGCGCATCACGTCGAGCCTTGAGGCGCCAAGGCTGGACGCCGACCAGAGCAGCACCGGGTTCACACCGCGTGCGCCGTTGTAGGTGGCGATGATGACCGGGAGCAGGCAGCCGAGGAAGATGAGAAGGATCTTCGAACTGTCGCCGAGCCCGAGCCAGATCATCACGACGGGGATCAGGGCCGAGCGCGGCATGGGATAGAAGATCTGCACGATCGGGTTCAGGAGCAATCGTGCGATGCGCGACGAGGCCATGAGAATGCCGATCAGAATTCCGATCGCCACAGCCGCGCCCAAGCCCACCGCCGCCCGGCTGAGCGAGCGGAAGGTATTCCACAAGAGATCGCCCTCGGTGAGCATCTTGACGAATGCGCCGATGATCTCGCCGACACCCGGCAGCATCTTTTCGGGCACCAGGCCCATCAGATGGATCATCTCCCAGGCGACGAAGAGCAGGGCGATCGGCAGATAGCGGATCGTCGTGCCGACCACACCGCCACCCCATGCCCGGCTGGACTCCATGTTCACGTCGGCCATCGGTCAATGCCCTCCGCGCGTGGCCGCCACCGCCTGTTCGCGGACCATCCGCCAGATGTTCTCGCTGAGCGAGATGAACTGCGGATTCTCCAGCGTTTCTTCGCCGCGCTCTTTCGGCAGGTCGACATCGATCACATGCGCGATCCGGCCCGGTCGCGCACTCATGATTGAAATCCGGTCCGCCAGAAAGACCGCTTCCTGAACGTCGTGCGTGACGAAGACGACGGTCTTCGGGCTGCGTTGCCAGATGGCGCGCAGTTCTTCCTGCATCACGCGGCGGGTCTGCGCATCGAGCGCGCCGAACGGTTCGTCCATCAACAGGATGCGCGGATCGATGGCGAGCGTGCGGGCGATTGCCGCGCGCTGCTGCATGCCGCCGGACAGTTGCGAGGGATAGGACTTCTCAAATCCCGTCAGGTGGACGAGATCGATATACTCCTGCGCCTTCCTTGCACGCTCCTCCGGAGCGATCTTTGCCTTCTTCAGCCCGTAAAGCACGTTGTCTTCAACGGTCTTCCAGGGAAACAGGGCAAAGTTCTGGAACACGATGCTGCGGTCCGGTCCGGGGCCTTTCACCGGGCCCTTCGGCGTGATGATCCCGCCCTCTTGAAGCGGCAGGAAGCCGCCGATCAGATAGAGAAGGGTGCTCTTGCCGCATCCGGAGGGGCCGAGAAGCGCGTGAAACTCACAGTCCTTGATGTCGAGGTTGATGTTGTCGAGTGCCGTAACGCCCCGCCCGTCGCGTCCGCCGTAGGTGTGGGTTACGTTACGAATATCGATGCCGCTCACTGCGGCACCGACATCCGTTTCGGCGTAAGCCAGGCTCACGCTTTGTCTGCCTCGATCCGGCGCTTCGCCTCTTCGACGAAGCTCAGATCGGCGTGATCGGGCTGGATCTGGATGCCATTGGGGGCGAGACCCATCTTGATCGAGAGGTCGATACCCTTCTGAAGTGCGTCCAGATTCGGGACCATGTAGGGATCGCGGTAGTAGTCGGCATCGGTGAAGAGATATTGCAGGCCCTCGGCCGGTTGCTGCATGAACTCGGCGATGATCTTGACCGCTTCGGCGTGATTGTCCGGGTTGGTGAACCAGCGGACCGCACGCACGTGATCCTCGAAGAAATCCATCAGCTGGTCGCGATTGGCGTCGAGATAGGGGCCTGTGCTGCACAGCGTGACGAGCTGCGAGGGGCCGATCGCATCCTTGGAAGTGAACAGCGTCTTCAGCTTGCCCGCGTCGATGCCCTGCTGCGAGAAGGGCTGGATCACGGTGCCGAGATCCACCTTGCCTTCCTCGATCATCGACGGGATGTTCGGGAATGAAGCCTCGACGAAGGTGATGCCATCGCGCTTGGGATCGAGGCCCGACTTGTCAAGCATCGCCCGGATCGCGGTGTCCGACGCCGAACCCAGCGCGTTGGTGGCGATCCTCTTGCCCTTCAGATCCTCGACAGTCTTGATCGGGCCGTCCGCTTTGACGCAGAAGGTTTCGGAGTGCGAATTGGGCAGCCCATCTTCGATGATGTCGGCCACGGCCTTGGTATCGAGACGGGCGTTGGTCACCGACAGCGACACGACGAGCGCGCCAAACGCGGCAAAGTCGATTTCCTTGGAGGCGAGGGCCGCGATCTGGGGCGAGCTGCCGCGGAAACGGATGGGCTCCACGGTGTAGCTCTTGCCGTAATGCTTCAGGCCGTATTGGTCGGGATTGAGATAGAGCACCGGGATGAGATGGCCCGGCATGTTTGCCCAACCCATCCGGATCTTCAGCGGGCCGTCGGCGGCACGCGCGATCCGGGTCGCCCCCAGTCCGAGCGCCGTGGCCGCCGCAGCGCCTTTGAGTACATCCCTTCTTGTCGCCATGGATTTTTCCTCCCTTGGATTGTTTCGGATGTTACCGAAACGTCATTTCTGGAGCATCGTCGCCGGTTCTCTGCCGGCAGTCGTGAGGATGGAAATCCAGCGCTTGCGCCGAGAGCCCGATCCTGATGTCCAGAGCGTTCTTATTATCGATAGATAATTAAGAAGATTTTCGATCATGTCAATGAAGAATGATGATCGTGAGGGCGTTCGAATTTATATTGACTCCTAAGAGTTTGTTTTTTTGCAGAGGTCTCCGCCCGAGGCGGGGCGGCGTGCCCGTCTGGCATGCCACCGGTGCCGGATATTTCACCGGCCGCCGGAAACCGGAATGACGGCACCGGTCACATAGGACGACGTATCGGATGCGAGCCACATCACGACATCCGCCACCTCTTCGGGCTCTCCTGCGCGAGGGATAGGGATGAGCGGCGCGAGGCGCGTGACACGGTCCGGAGCGCCGGCCGCCGCGTGGATCGAGGTGTCGATCAAGCCGGGCGCAACGGCGTTCACACGAATGTCCTCTGCGGCAACTTCGCGGGCAAGGCCAAAGGTCAGACTGTCGATCGCACCCTTGCTCGCCGCGTAATGGACCCATTCACCGCCGCCGCCGAGGCCGGCGGCCCGTGAGGACATGGTGACGATGGCGCCACCGCGTCCGCCATGCCTCGTCGACATGCGCTTGACGGCTTCGCGGCAGCACAGGAACACGCCAACCACGTTGGCGGCCAACAGTTCGGTGAGAGCACTGGCGGTGACGTCCTCGACGCGGCAGATTTTCCCCGTGCCGCCAGCATTCGCGACCAGGAGATCCAGCGATCCGAATTGCCGGTCGACCTCTTCGAAAAGCCCGAGAATGTCCTTTTCGACGGCCATGTCGGCCTTCACCGTCAAGGCTTTCACCCCGGCGTTTCGGATGTCCGCGGCAACGGCGTCCGCCGCTGCAGCATCCGTGTTGTAGGTGAGCACGACATTATATCCGGCGGCTGCGGCCTTGCGGCAGATCGCGGCGCCGATGCCTCGCGAGCCGCCGGTGACGATGGCGGTTTTCGGTGTGGCTGTGGTCATTTCCTCATGTTCCTTCAGGCTATGGTCACGAAGCGGCCGGTGTTCGCCGCCTTGATGATGGCTTCCAGCACAGCGACCCCGTGGATGATTTCGTCGTGGCGGATCGGGAACGGTGCGCCGCCCGTTGCCGCGCCGGCGAATGCCTCGAGGGCCAGCCGGACGCTGTCGACACCCGCCGTGACCTCCGTTTCGGCCGGAGGCGGCGTGCGGGCGGCGGCGACCGACGGCGCGACGCCCTGCCAGGTGAAGGTCTCAAGAGTCGGCGACGAGACCTGCGCCATGCCCTGCGAACCGTAGACGGAGAATTCGTAGCCGGGCGTCGTCGCCGTCAGCGCCAGCAGTGACGCCGTCTGGCCGCTCGTCAGCCTGAGCAGCACGGAGGTCGTGTCCTCCGCACCGGAGGGCACAGCCCGATGCACGCTCTGGCAGGCGACGGATTCGATCTTCCCGAAAAGGTCGATCATCCCGTCGACGAGATGGATGCCAAGGCCGGTCATGCCGCCGGCTGGAGATTGATGCGGGTCGCTGCGCCAGCCATCGGGCGCAAGGAACAGGCCGCTTGTCGTCGTCAGGGATGCGTGACAGTGGAGGATTTTCCCCAGTCGCCCCTCGCGGATCATGCTGCGCAGGCGGCCCATGCTGGGATGGAAGCGCCTGTTGTGGCCGACAGCCAGCGTGATGCCGGCCCTTTCGGCCGCCGCGACGGCTCTTTCTGCGCTCTCTTGCGTCAACGCGAACGGCTTTTCGACATAGACCGGCTTGCCTGCGGCGGCGATCATCTCGACCTGATCCACATGATCGAGATGCGGCGTCGCAAGGACGATAGCCTCGACCGCCGGATCGGCAATCACCGCCGCAAGGTCGTCGAGGAGCCTGATGCCGTTTGTCGTTGCGAATTCCTCGGCCTTGGAACGCGTGCGTGTGGCGCCCGCAACGAAGCGGATGAGTTCGCTTTTGTCCTGGACGGATCGGACCAGCGTCTGACCCCATCCGCCAAGACCGACGATGGCCGCGTTCAGCATTGTACCCTCCCTGAATTGCTTGCACACGAGAAAGGGCGCCGCTGGTCATGGCGCGGGCCGGACGCCGTCTCAAACCCGGTGGTGCGGTGGCAGGCGTTGCGGCGGCACGATCAGAAGTTCACGCGGTCGGCGCCCTTCAGTTCCAGGATCTCCCGCGCTTCATCGGGCGTTGCCAGTTCAAGGCCCATGCCTTCGAGAATCTGGCGAGCCATTCTGACCTGCTCGGCACTCGACTTGGCGAGTTCGCCGGGGCCGATCCAGAGCGAATCCTCAAGCCCGACGCGCACATTGGCGCCCATCGAAGCGGCCATCGCCGCAATGCGCAGTTGTGCGGCCCCTGCGCCGAGAACGGACCAGCGGTATTGATCGCCGAACAGCCGGTCGGCCGTCCGCTTCATGTGCATCACGTCTTCCGGATGCGTGCCGATGCCGCCGAGAATGCCGAACACCGATTGAATGAAGAGGGGCGGCTTGACGAGGCCCCGGTCGAGGAAATGCTTCAGGTTATAGAGATGGGCGATGTCGTAGCACTCGAACTCGAAGCGCGTCTCGTTCTCGTAGCAGGTCGTCAGGATATATTCGATGTCCTTGAACGAGTTGCGGAAAACGAGGTCACGCGAGCCTTCGAGCGCTTCGCGTTCCCAGTCGTGCTTGAACTCCTTGTAGCGGTCGAGCATCGGGAAGAGGCCGAAGTTGATGGACCCCATGTTGAGCGAGGCGACTTCCGGCTTGAAGGTGGCAGCCGGAAGCACGCGCTCCTCGACGCGCATGTAAGGACTGCCGCCCGTCGTGATGTTGATCGCGGAGGAGGTTTGCTGCTTGATCTGGGGCAGAAAACGGGCGAAGCCCTCCGGGGTCTGGTCCGGCTTGCCGGTCTCCGGGTTGCGGGCATGCAGATGGAGGATCGCCGCGCCAGCTTCGGCCGCGCCGATCGCGTCCGCGATGATTTCTTCCGGCGTGACCGGCAGATACGGTGACATCGACGGCGTATGGATCGCGCCGGTGCAGGCGCAGGTGACGATGACTTTCCTCGGTTTTGCCATGGGGGTCTCCATTGCGCGGCCTGTTCTATGGGCCGCCCGTGTTCAAGGGTCCTGGTCGGTAACGCTGGGGGAGGCGACTTCGAACCCGGTGTCAGGCAGGCGCACCGGGCGCGGGCGGCCGAGAGCGGTCATGCGCAGGAAGGCGCTGCGATCCTCGTGCCGATTGCACGGGGCGGCCTTGGCGGGGAGGGGAACCGCCGGCATGCAGCCAATCGTCTCGCGTTGATCTTGTGCGGCACCGATCACGTGAACGACCGATTGCGCGGGCCTGTGACGGGCGCTGCCAGCGTCGGCAGACTTCATGAACCGCCCGGTCCGACGTGCTTCGATATGCCGGAGGAATTCAGTCTCGCAACTGCGGTCCCCAAGCCTCCCCGGGATATTGTTATGCATGGCATCTCTCTGGATGCTTGAAATTATCGTTCGATAAATATTGATCCGATGACCTGCCATGTCAATCGGTTTAAGCGGCCCCCGGCCGGAAAATATCAGGCCGACTTTTGCTCCACCCCGTGGCCGGTCTTTGCGCCGCCGCTGACAGTCATGCGTTCGATTGCTGGAACATGAGCATCCGGACGGTGCACAACCCGGCCCGATCTGCGCCGATCATCGCGGATGGCCCGTCGATCATGGTCGAGTTCGAAGGGGCTGGGCACCTGAACGATGGGCGATCGTGTGCCGACGAGGTGCGCCCGGCACAGTCCATCAAGAACCCGGACGGATCCAACTCAAGCGTTGGAGTTTTCGGTCAACCGGCCGTGGCTTCAATATGATCGCCGGTCTGCGCCTGATGCGGTTTGCCGTAGAGCCCGATGTTGGCGTCGCCCCATTCCTTGAGGGACAGGAGAATGGGTTCCATGCTCCGTTCGAGTGGTGAGAGGCTGTATTCGACCTTCGGCGGCACCTGGGCATAGACCTTTCGGTCGATCAGTCCGTCCTCCTCAAGCTCGCGCAACTGGTTGGTCAGCATGCGCGGCGTGACGTTGACGATGTGGCGGCGGATTTCGTTGAAGCGCAAGGTGCCCGAAAGCAGATGGAAGAGGATCACCGACTTCCACTTGCCGTCGATCAATCCGATCGCAGCCTCGACCGCGCAGCCCGGGCTGCAGTCGAAGCGCGAATGGCGAACTTTGGCCATGACAGTATCCTTTTTGATACTATAGGCGGTTTTTGTGCGTATTGCCGATCATCGAATATAGTCGCAAGTCTCGCTCATAGCAATCGAGCGAAGGAGTCGCCGTCATGAAAGCCATTGCCTATCAGACCGCCGGACCGATCGACCGGCCGCAGTCCCTCGTGGATATCGAGATCGACCGTCCCACCGCGTCCGGACGCGATCTTCTGGTCAAGGTGGAGGCCATCTCGGTCAATCCGATCGACACCAAGGTTCGCAAGGGTGCCGTGCCGGCAGACGGGGACTGGAAAGTCCTCGGGTGGGATGCTGCCGGCACCGTCGCCGAATGCGGAGACGGTGTGACGAACTTCAAGGTCGGCGATCCGGTCTTTTATGCCGGTTCGCTGGTGCGGCCCGGCGCCAACAGCGAATTTCATCTCGTCGACGAGCGGATCGTCGGCCGCAAGCCCAAAAGCCTGTCGAACGCCGAGGCCGCCGCCTTGCCTCTGACGGCCATCACGGCATGGGAAATGCTGTTCAACCGGCTCGACGTGTCGCGGCCGGTCCCCGGATCTGCTCATGCCATCCTGATCGTCGGCGGGGCGGGCGGCGTCGGATCGATCGCCATCCAGTTGGTCCGTGCCTTGACCGATCTCACCGTCATCGCGACCGCTTCGCGCCCGGAAACAATCGCCTGGGTCAAGCAACTCGGCGCGCATCACGTCGTCGACCACACCCGGCCACTGGCTGCCGAGGTCGCCGCCCTCGGCATCGGCGCCCCGGCCTTCGTCTTCTCCACGACGGGCACCGGCCGACATCTGCCCGAGATCATCGAGCTGATCGCGCCGCAGGGGCGCTTCGGGCTCATCGACGATCCGGAAACGCTTGACGCCAACGGCTTCAAGCGGAAGTCCGTCTCGCTCCACTGGGAACTGATGTTCACCCGCTCGTTGTTCGAGACCGCTGACATGGATGAGCAAGGCAGACTTTTGAACGAGGTGGCGGCACTGATCGATGCGGGCAAGATCCGTACGACCCTGTCGCAGGTGCTTTCACCCATCAACGCGGCCAATCTCAAGGCGGCGCACGCGATCATCGAAAGCGGCAAGGCCAAGGGAAAGATCGTCCTGGAAGGATTTTGATTTCAGGTCCGGCAATCGGGCTCCGGCCACCTTCGGATTGGGTCCGCATCGCCGGTCATCCTCGGAATGGCGCTTTGTGCAATCGAGAGCGAGCCGCCAATCGAGCGGCTCGTTCTCGATCGTCCGATCAGACCGCCGCGCGATATCGGTCGGCCGGCGTTGAGTTGGACAAGTGAGGCAGCATCTTCTGGCGGGCGGCTTCGAACGCCAGATACTCGCCCTCGTCCATCAGGGACGGGATCGAGACATATTCGCCTCGATCCAGATCGAAGAGGGCGGCATCGACGAGGGCGGCGGCGGGCATGACCCATTCCTTGGGCAGGTTGTCGACCGGCAGGCCCGCCACGTCCCAGAACTCCGTGCCGGTAGCTCCCGGCAAGACGACCTGCACGCGGACGGGTGTATCCGCCAGTTCCTTGCGCAGGGAATGGCTGAACGCCAGGATGAAGGATTTCGAGCCGCCGTAGACGCCGTTCAAAATCTCCGGAGCGATGGCGACGATCGAGGCGATATTGATGATCGTTCCCCTGCCGCGGGCGAGGAATTGGGGCACTGCGGCGTAGGTCAGGCGCATGGGGGCCGTCGCATTGATCGCGATCATGCGCTCCATTTCATCCACCGGCGAACCGGTCAGCGGCGCGGCGCTGCCGAAGCCCGCGTTGTTGATCAGAAACTCGATGTTGGCATCGGTGGCGAGGATGGCCTCCACCTCACGAAGTTGGGCGGGATCGGTCAGATCCGCAACAACCGGCCTGACGGAGACACCGTAACGCGACGACAGGGCATCCGCGTGGGCGGTAAGCCGGGCCTCATTGCGTGCAACGATGATCAGGTCATGGCCTCTTGCCGCAAAGCGATCCGCATAGAGGGCGCCGATGCCTGATGAGGCGCCGGTAATGAGAGCGGTTGTCTTCGTCGTCATGGTGTTTCCAGTTCCAATCCAAGGGTCAAGGAGAAGTCCGGGACAGGATAGGACTGGACAGGAATGTCTCAAATGTCATAGTTCCGTCAAATCAAGACGCGGAGCTTTCAGATGGCAGACGTAGGCTTCCTTTTGGAAGATGGATTTCAGGTCATGGCGATGGCGACGTTGTCGGTGTTCGAATTCGCCAACATCGAGATCGGGCGGGACGCCTATCGCGTGACGGTCCTGTCCGAGACGGGCGGGAGCATGAGATCGTCGCTCGGGCCAAAGATCGAGTCGACGGCCTTTTCAGCGCCGCCGGATACGCTGCTGGTCGTCGGCGAACTCGTTCCCAAATCATTGCCGCCGGCTGTCGCCCGGTTCATCGCGAAAGCCGGCACCGAATCCCGGCGGGTCGCCGGAATATGCACGGGCGCCTATCATCTGGCCGAAGCGCGATTGCTGGATGGACGCGTCGCGACGACCCACTGGGCGCATGCGGCAAAACTGGCGGAGCTGTATCCCGCTGTCCGGGTGGAGCAGGACAGGATTTTTGTCCGCGATGGCAATGTCTGGACATCCGCCGGGATGAGCGCGGGCATCGATCTTGCCCTTGCTCTTGTCGAGCAGGATCATGGAGCGGCCGTCGCCCGCAGTATCGCCCGGCGACTGGTCGTCTACTACCGCAGGCCGGGCGGTCAGTCCCAGTTTTCTGCCTTGCTCGATCTGGAGCCGCGCTCGGACCGCATTCAGCGGGCCCTGATCTACGCCAAGGAGAACCTGAAAGAGGCCCTTTCAGTCGAAGACCTCGCCGGGGTCGCGAACCTGAGCCCGCGGCAGTTCAGCCGCATCTTTCGCTCTGAAACGGGTGTCAGCCCCGCCAAAGCCGTTGAGCGGATCCGGATCGAGGTCGCCAAGTCGATGATCGACGACGGCCGGCATCCCATCGAAGTGGTAGCCCGGGAAACGGGGTTTGCCGACCGCGACAGGATGCGGCGGGCCTTCCTTCGCACCTACGGACAACCGCCGCAAAGCCTGAGGCGAAGCATTCGGCTGATCGAAGGGAGCGGTGCGTCCAGCGGCGGCGACAATGTCTCGAATGGCCGTGAAAATGACAGCCGGGTCGGCGGCTGATCCGATATTGCTGGATCGGAAGAACTCGGAGACTTGAGACCGGACCTGGCTTCGACCGGCAAGCTGCCCGGCGTCCTCGCCCGCGTCCCGGGCCGGCAGCCCTCTCCCGGATGCTGCCTGCCTTCCGTTTCGCGCGCTGCTTGACGCCCGGTTGCTGCAAAGCGCGTCCGCAGGTTTCCGTCCATTGCTTGTCTGCGAGTGATTGATCTTCGCGGGAGAAGGGATGGCGGTCTTCCGCTCTGTCCGTTGCGGGGATCGAGCCATGTCCGAGAATGCCGGGTTTGCGACATTTGGCGCGGCGGCGTTCGAGGCTAGCTTTGTGCAGCGCATTTTTCCGACATGAGGACCAAGATGTTCAGGCTGAAAATCAACGGGTCTATTCACGACGTGGATGTTGAGGCCGACACGCCGCTTCTTTGGGTCCTGCGGGACACAATTGGCCTCACCGGCACGAAATACGGCTGCGGCATCGCGCAATGCGGCGCCTGCACCGTGATGATCGATGGCGACGCGACGCGTTCTTGCCAGATGCCCGTCGAGGCTATCGGCGACGCAGAGATCGTCACCATCGACGCGATCGAGGCCGATGAGGTCGGTCGGAAAGTCGTGGAAGCCTGGGTTTCGGTTCAGGTTCCGCAATGCGGCTATTGCCAGTCCGGGCAGGTGATGGCAGCCACGGCTCTGCTCAAATCCAACCCGAAGCCGGCGGACGAGGACATCGCCGATGCGATGACCAATCTTTGCCGCTGCGGAACCTATAACCGGATCGCCGACGCCGTTCGGCAGGCCGCAGGCTAAGGGGGCTCCCATGAAAATCGCTCATGATTTCGCGCCCGCGGAGGCGCTGGCGTTGATGAAGCCCGATGGCGTGACCAACCTGTCCCGCCGGGGTTTTCTGGGCGTCTCGGCCGGTGCGCTGCTGATCGGCGCCTTGTTGCCCGCAGGCCAAGCGCGCGCCCAGGCGTCGGAGGCAATCAAGCCCGGCACACGCATTCCGGCGTTTCTGGAGTTGAGGTCCGACGGGACGGTCCGGTTGCTCAGCCCCTTCGTTGAAGGCGGACAGGGGATCGCGACCGGGGCAGCGCAGATCGTCGGCGAGGAGCTGGATGTCCATCCGAGCCGATTTGCGGTCGAATGCGCGCCGCCAGGACCGGATTATGCGGTCATCAACGGCCTGCGCATGACGGGCGGCAGTTTCTCCACCCGGTCGAGCTACATGGTTTTTCGCCAGCTTGGAGCAAGCCTGCGCGACATGCTCATCCGCGCGGCGGCAGCCCGGCTGGATGTGCCAAGGGCGGAGCTTGACACCGACGACGGGGTCGTTCGGCATGCTGCGTCCGGCCGCAGCATTGTCTATGCGGATCTGGTTGCCGAGGCCCTGAAGCTGGAGCCGGCCAGCGAGGTGGCGCTTCGAGACCCCTCGACCTTCCGTTATATCCGCCAGCCGATGGACCGGCTCGACGTCAGGGACAAATCGACGGGCAAGGCGGTCTATGCGATCGACCAGAAGGTCGAGGGCATGCTCTATGCCGCGGTTGTCCACGGTGAGCACTTCGGAACCGAACCGACGGCGATCGCCAACGAGGCCGAAACGCTGACGATGTCCGGCGTCCATGCGGTCCATCGTTTGCCGGGCGCCGTTGCCGTGACGGCGAACAGCTGGTTCCGGGCTCGCAAGGCCGTCGAGCAACTGGAGGTGACGTGGACCGCACCGAAGCCGACGGGACTTGATACGATCGCGGCGGATTTTTCCTCTGCCGGCATGCTGGCAGCTCTCAAGGCATCGACCGACAAGGGGGTGCCGGCGGAGACCGTCGGCGATGCCGATGCGGCCTTTGCCTCCGCCGCGAGGCTCATCGAGGCGGACTATGACGCGCCATATCTGGCGCATGGGCAGCTTGAGCCACCCTCCGCGCTGGCCCGGTTCAACGAGGACGGCACCCTGGAGCTCTGGATTTCCAACCAGATGCCCGAGCTCTTCCAGATGTACGCGGCAAAGACCGCAGACGTTCCCGTCGAAAAGGTCATTGTCCACTCGCCAATGCTGGGCGGGTTCTTCGGCCGCCATTTCCTCTACGGATCGTCCAGTCCCTTCTTCCAGGCGATCCTGCTTGCCAAGGAGACCGGCAAGCCGGTCAAGGTGCTCTGGTCGCGCGAGGAGGAGTTCAAGATGGACGCCGCACGCCCCTTGTCTTTCAGTCGCTTCAGCGCGGCACTGGACAAGGATGGGATGCCGGTCGCGATCAAGGTGAGGACGGTGGGGGAGGGGCCGATCGGCCGATGGTTCTCCAGCGTGTTCAAGGATCCCGTCGACAGTTCCGCCGTCGAGGGCATCGTGGCCAAGCCCTACGCCATTCCCAATCGGTCGATGGAGTACGTCAAGGTCGTGCATCCCGTCACGATCGCCTTTTGGCGGTCGGTCGGACACTCGATGAACGACTATTTCTCCGAGAGTTTCTTCGACGAGATCGCGGCGGCCGGTGACAAGGACCCCTATGAGCTCCGCCGGGTGCTGCTCCAGGACAAGCCGCGCCACCTGCATCTTCTCGATGTGGTCGCGACCATGTCCGGCGGCTGGAAGCGCGGTCCCTATGAAGTGGAGGGCGTGAAGCGCGCCCGGGGGGTCTCGATGGCCTCCCCCTTCGGCTCGGAGACCGCGACGATCGCCGAAGTCTCGATCGAGGATGGCAGCGTGCGCGTCCACAATCTCTGGATCGCCTTCGATCCGGGCTCGATCGTCAACCCGCGCATCGTCCAGTCGCAGGTGGAATCGGCCGCAGCGCTCGGTCTGTCCGCAACGCTGCACGAAGAGCTGCCCTATGAAGGTGGCGTCCGGCAGGTGAGCAACTACGACACCTACACGATCCTCTCGCGTGACGAGATGCCGAAGGTGCACGTCGAAATCGTCGAGAGCGGGGAACCGATGGGCGGCGTCGGCGAGCCCGGATTGCCCGGTGTCGCGCCGGCGGTCGTCAATGCCGTCGCAGCGCTGACGGGACAACGGATCCGCAGTCTGCCGCTTGCGAAGGCGACATTCGGCGCGTGACGGAGATCCCGAGGTTGGCCTGACGCGGACGACTTTTCGGCGTCAGGCGCTTCTTCTTGCCGAACTTCCCGCAAGCTGGCGCGCCGTCACCGGCGTGCCGGCATGCTGCCGCTTGATTCCCATCTGAGAGCCTCCGCCTTACTAAACATAACGGCGGGCCATTTCAGTGGGGGAGGATCAATTCTTGCCATCTGGCGTCAAGGCCGGCGGCCCGTTGCTCCGATCGATCAATTCCCGGCCGAGCCAAGGTTCGAACCCGCTAGTGACCTAGCTTAGATGAAAAGTCGTCAAGACGGCCAACAACAGGTCTCCTCAATTCGGTTATTGAATCTTGCGGATGAGCAAGACGGCGAGCAGGGGGCCTCCCACCAGTGTCGCGACAATGCCCGTGGGCAGCTGCCATGGGAACCAGACGAGCCTGGCAATTCCGTCGGCGACCTGCATCAGGCATAGGCCGATCATCGCCGAGGCAAGCATATTCCCCCTTGTCCGGATGAAGCCGATGCGTCTTGCAAGATGCGGCGCCATCAGACCGATGAAGCTCAGCGGTCCTGTCAGCAGCGTTGCGGTGGCAGTGGCAAGGCTGGCGAGCGTCAGCAGGCCGAAGCGAACCGGGCCAACGGAAACACCTGCGGCGGCGGCCATGACCGGACCAAGGCCAAGAAGGTCGAGCGGCCGTGAGGCAAGCGGGGCGAGACACAGCAGAATGACGGCGACGGCTAGACCTGAGCCTGCCGTCGTCACGTCGACAAGAGCAGTGGCGCCGCTCATCCATGTCAGCAGCAACTGCGCACGCGGATCACCCGTCGCGATGACGACGGAGAGGAGTGCCGTCAAGAGGGCTCCTAGCGCAACGCCCGTATAGAGCATGCGCTCGCTCGCGCCGGAACGGCCATGGGACGACAGGGAGAGGACGGCGAAGACGGCGAGTGCGCCTAGCGTTGCCGCAAGGGTTGCCGTTGCTGCGTCGGGCCGATCAGTGAAGAACAGCACAACGAAGAGACCGCAGGCCGCGCCGGATGAGAGGCCCAGAACCTCCGGGCTTGCCATCGGATTTCGGGTCATCTGTTGCAGCAGGCTGCCGGCGAGGCCCATCAGAAGGCCGCCGCAGGCCGCGGCAAGCAACCTTGGAACTCGAAATGGCAAAACGATCGAAAGGTCGTCAATGCCGGTGATTTCGAAATGACCCTGAAGATCACGGCTCACGAACAGGCTTGCAAGAACGAGCAGCACTGAGCCCGCGCCAAGGAGCATGATCCCACGTGGCACGGAGATGGAGCCGGTGTTTGCGCGATGCGTCAGCGACGCGGTTCGCGACTCGCTTTTGAGGCTGCGCATGATGACGAGAAGCAGCGGTGCGCCGATGAGCGCGGTTATGGCCCCCGTCGGCAGGAAAAGGCCGCTCGCCGCTTCGGCAAGTTGCAGGGTCTGATCGGTCAGCAGCAGCAGTGCCGCGCCAATCACGGGGGCGACGATCAGCCGGGCGCCGAGCCGGCGGAAGCCCATCATGCGTGCAAGGGCCGGTGCGGCAAGGCCGAGAAAGCCGATGACACCGACGGCGCTGACGACAAAGCTCGACGCGAGGACGGCGAGCCCAAGGCCGGCGGCGCGCACGCTGGCCAATCGGACGCCGAGCGACGCCGCGCCTTCGTCGAGATCAAGAAGACGCAGCGGTCGCACGAGAAGGCCAGCCGCCAGAAAGACGACGCCGAGGCGGGGCAGCAGCGTCTGAACGCTGCGCCAGTCCTGCTGTACCAGAGAGCCGCCGCCCCAGAGAAAGAGCCCCGGCAGATAGCGCTCGCGCAAGAGGGCGAGAATGGTGACAAAGGCGCTGGCATAAAGCCCGGCGAGCAGTCCTGTCAGCATGACGATGAGCGGAGAAAAGCCGAAGCGGGCGCTGGCGCCGAAAACGAGAGCCATGACGACAAGACCGCCCGCAAGCGCGACGAAATCGCGGCTGATGCCGCCAAGCACCGGGGTTGCCAGCATGGCGAAGGCGAGAGCGAGCTGCGCGCCGGCCTCGACGCCTACGGTGGAGGGCGAGGCGAGCGGATTGCGCAGCACCTGCTGCATCAGACAGCCGGAAAGGCCAAGGGCCGCGCCGCAAAGAAGGGCGATGGCTGTTCGCGGCAGCAGCGAATAATGGACGAGAATCGCTGCGTTGTCGGTCAGCGCCGGCGCTGTGAAAGCGCGCGCAAGGCCGACGTCCGCAATCGGCGGGCCGAGATTGACGATCGCGACCGCCATCGCTGCAACAATCAACCCAACAAGCAGCAGGAGCGGGCGTAGCGACAGCGGCAACCGTGCGGTCACGGACGGGGGGAGGGCGGCGCGAAACGGCATCAAGGCTGCGCAATCTCCCCGCTGATGTCGTGGCCTTCGGCAATCGCCACCAGAAACCGGGCAAGCCGCGTCATCGAGGGCAGCGTGCCGAACATCAGAACGACTGGCATGCGGGATATGCCGCCATCGCGCGAAAAGGGCAGGCTTTGCCAGAGCGGACTGCCGGAAAGGCTCGGAAAGACATCCGGCGGCACCGGGTCCATGACGATGAGCCTTGAGCCGGGGAGAACGCCGGCGAGGTCCTCGTAGCCGGCGGTCGCAAAGCCCCAGGAGTTCGTCTCGCCGGTCCAGCCATTTTTCAGGCCGAGCGCATCGAGCGTGTCGCCGATGTTGCCGCCGGTGCCATAGACCCGGATGTGGCGCGTATCGAGAAAATTGATGATGACGAGCGGTGCTTCGCGCAGCGGCTTGCAGCGAATCCTGGCCTCGGCGAGTGCGCTTTGGGTCTGTGCGATCAGATTGTCCGCCTCGCGCGTGCGCCCCAGAAGGTCGCCGAGACGGCGCGTTTCCTCGACGATATGCGGATAGGGCGGGCCGCCGACATCGTGAATGGCAAAGCTTTCCACCGGCGCGATCGTTTCCAGCCGGACCCGCATCGTTTCCAGATAGGGCGTTGAGACGATAAGATCGGGCCGCAGGCGGGCAATCTGCTCAAGATTCGGCTGGGTCTGGCCGCCGATGTTGACGATGCCTGCGGGTAGCGCCGGCTCGACGGCCCAAAGTGGCCAGTCCTCGGTGCTCACGAGGCCGACCAGTGGCAATCCGATCTCGATCAGCGTCTGGGCAAGGCCATAATCCATGGAGACGACGCGCGTCGGCGTTGTCGCCAAGGCGAGGCGGCCTGAGCCGAAGAAGGCGAGGCTGCCGGCAACGAGGTGACGGCGCGTCAGCTGCCATTTCATCTCAAAGGGCATGGGACACGTCACAGGGCATAGGATATGGGCGCTCCGCCTTCCGGCGGCACCATGACGCCCATCGGCAGCCCATAGATCCGCTTGAGGTTGTCCGCCGTCATCAGCTCGCGGGCCTGCGCCTGAGCCACAAGCCGCCCTGCGGAAAGGGCGATCAGTTCATCGCAGAAGCGTGCGGCGATGTTGATGTCATGGAGGACGACGACGACTGTGCGCTCCTGCGTCTCGGAAAGGCTGCGCAAAAGACTCATGACCGCGATCTGGCTTGCGATATCGAGCGCTGAAATCGGCTCGTCGAGCAGCAGGCAGGAGGCATCTTGCGCCACCATCATGGCAACGAAGCTGCGTTGTCGCTCGCCGCCGGAAAGTGTTGCGACCAAGCGGTCGGCAAAGGGCAGAAGGCCGCTGAGGTCGAGCGCCCGGTCGACGGATTGCCTGTCGGTCTTGGTGAAGCGCCCGAGTGCGCCATGCCAGGGATAGCGGCCGAACTCGACCATCTCGCGCACCGTCAGGCTGTCGGAAACGGCCGGATCCTGCGGCAAGAAGGCAACGCGACGGGCGTAGGCGCGCGCGCCGAAGCCGCCGCAATCTTCTCCGTCAAGATGCACGCTGCCGACAGAAGGGCGACCAGCACGCGCGAGGAGGCTCATCATGGTCGACTTGCCGGATCCATTGTGCCCGAGAAGACCCGTGACGCGACCTTTCGCGATTGTCAGGTCTGTCGGATGCAGCAGCCAGGTGTCCTTTATGCGCACACCGGCCCCGGTGAGGCTGAAGGCAGGTTCGGTCATGTTGGTTCGGTCATGATGGTTCGTCGGGCGGTGAACGGGTCATGCCGCCTGTGTGATAAATATGAGTAAATGAGTCAAGTTATAATCAGGGAGGCGTGGGGTGGCGTTGAACCGTCTTCAGTCGAGCGGAATTCCGGCGCCTGGCCGCCGAGGCTCGCGCACCGCAAAGGCGATCTGGACAGCTCTGCCGACGGCGACCGGCAGCACCGACATGTGGGTCTCGCGTGGGAAGATCTCGAAGTCGGTGCGGATTTTTCCGTTGCTGAGGCGGGCAAGATCGCCGGCCATGGCGTGTGCCGCCGCAACGGTGCGGATGCGCCGCTTTTCCTCAAGCCGCCTGACCTCGTCTTCCGCGCCGAGCTGGAAGGGGGCAAGGCTGTCCCCCTCATATTCGCCAGCGGAAAGATGGACGAATGCCGAGAGATCGTTCGGCAGGTTGGCGAGAAAGCGATCGCGGACCGGAATGAGCTGGGAACCCTCCCAGTAGATCGCCGGGCTGACGGCGATCCAGTTCAAAAAGCTTCTCGGTCGGGTGAAGAGCGTGTGGAGGGCGAAAAGACCGCCGAAGGAATGGCCGAACAGCGTCTGGCGCGCCGGATCGAGGGGTGCAATGGAGGCCGCGAGCGGTTTTACCTCCTGCTCGATGAAGGCGGCAAATTCCTCCGCTCCGCCGGTTTTCACCTCCGGCGTTCCCTCAAAGAAGGGCGGATAGGTCTGGCCAGGAGGCGGACCGAGATCCCAGGACCGGCGCAAGGGATCGTAGGGCGCATCGGTCGGGTAGCCGATGGCGACGATCACGCCCTTGCCGACATTGGTGCCCGCCGGCCAGTCGGCCTGCACGCGCAGGGCATCGACCGCCGTCGCGATCACGGCATTGCCATCGGTCATGAAGAGTGCGGGCCAGCCGTCAGCCGGTGGTTCGCTGTCGGGACTATGCACGAAGACGCGGTAGATCGCTCCATTGGCCCCGACGATATCGTGGATCGTGGTGCCGGCGAGTGGTGCGCTGCGGACGTTGAGGACTGGCTGATCCATGGCTCGTCTCACTTTCGCGCGGCGGCGAGCGCCTGATCGATATCCGCGGCCAGCAGCTCCGGGGCCTCATGGCCGGCCGCAAGGCGAACGGTGCGTGGTGATACGCCGAAACGGCGGAAGGAATTGGTCGTCGGCGAGAGTTCCAGCGCCGCAAGCGCCGGCACGACGAGCGATTCCGGCCCGCCCCACGAAACGCCGATGCGGATATGGTGCAGACTGTCGACGAAACGCGGCACGTCGATCGCGTCGGAGACATCGAAGGCGAAGATGCCGCCGTAACCGGAAAGCGTCGCATTGCCGGGATGCGGCACGAAGGCGGGATGACGCACGCGCTCGACCTCGGGATGATTTTGCAAATGCTCGCCGAGAAAGAGACCGGCCTGCATGTGGCGCTCGAGCCGCATCGGCAGAGTGCGCATGCCGCGCAGGATCAGCCAGGCCTCGAAGGGCGAAAGCTTGCCGCCGAGATAGTGGTAGCTCTCGTGATTGATGCGGTCGACCAGCGCCTTGGAGCCGACGACGACACCGGCGACCGTGTCGCTGTGGCCGCCGAGATATTTCGATGCGGCATGCACCACCAGATCGACGCCATGGCTGATCGGCTTCTGGTAAAGCGGCGTTGCCCAGGAATTGTCGATGATCGAGATGACGCCATGCTTTTGCGCAGCTTCTGCAATGGGGCCGATGTCCTGCACACTGAAGACCATCGACGTCGGGCTCTCCAGATAGACAATCTTCGCGTCGGGCAGGGCTTCGATGACTGCGCCTGCATCTGTACCGTCGACATAATCGATGATGACACCGAATTTGCGCAGGATTTTTTCCATGAAGCGGAAGGCATCGGAATAAAGATTTTCCACCGCGACGATGCGGTCTCCTGCTTCCACGAACGGAACGATCGAGGCAGCAATCGCCGCCGTGCCGGAGGAAAAGCCACGCCCGGCCTCAGCGCCCTCAAGGGCTGCGACGAGAGCCTCAAGTTCGTGGACGGTGGGATTGTCGCCGCGCGAATAGATGTAGCGCTGCGTCCTGCCGGCGAAGACGTCGGCAAGATCGGAATAACGTTCGAAGGTGAAGAGCGAGGTCTGGAAGATCGGCGGCGAAACCGCGTCATGAGGCATTGGCGCCAGGGGGGCCAGAAGGCCGGCGGAATGCGCGATAAGCTCTTCATCGCGAAGGGTTACGGGCTTGTTCATGCGGGCCTCGCGGCAAGGGGTTTGATCATGAAGAGGCAGGGGTGATCGGGATGCCAGAGGGTGGGGAAAACCTCTGCCCGAAGAAAGCCGACGCTTGAATAGAAACTGCGCGTTGCATCGAGATGAGGCTCTTTGCGACCACGCGGGGCCAGCGTCTTGACGGTCAGGAGATCGAACTGGCGCTCCTTGGCGAGTTCGGCGGCGGCGTCGACGAGTTCGCGTCCGATTCCCCGGCGGTGAAACCGTTCGTCGACAGCCAGAAGGAAGATCTCCATCGCACTGTCCGTTTGCTCCTCAAGCGCGATCAGGCCTGCAACAATGCCTTCCTCCCGACAAACGAGAACGTCCATGTCATCGACCCGCCGGGCGGCGGCTTCATGCCCCTCGGGCTCGGGAAACCAGAGAGGCAAATCACGCATAATCTGCCGGCAGGCCTCGCCCTTTCCCTCAATCAGGGGTTCGATCTCCATGGCAGTCTCCTCAGCCGGAGTTTTCGATTGGGACGGCGGTCGCGGGCCTCGGCTGACCGAAGAGGATGGGCCAGAGAAGCGCCATCGACATCGCCCCGGCGACAGCGATGCCGCCGGCAACCGAGAGCGGGACGGCGGCAAAGCCAAAAAGGCCGGGGAGAACGAGCAGTGGCGGGGCAAGCAGAAAGCCTTGTGCCGACACGGAGATGACCGCTGCAAGCTTTGGCCGTTCAGTGGCCTGCAGAAGCACGAGTAGAACGAGACGCAAGCCGGTCAGCGGAAAGGCGAGATGGATGGCCACGATCGCTGACGCGCCGAGTACCAGCACCTCCGGATCATCGGTGAAGATGCCTGCCAGCGGGCGGGCGAACGCTGCAACGCCGAAGCCGTAGACCATGCAGAAGAGACTTGCCGCCACGACCATGAAGTATGTGGCCTCGCGCAGTCGGGCTTGCGCGCCGTTGCCGAAGGCATAGCCGAGAACCGGCTGACCGCCGAGAGCGAAGCCGACGATCGGCAGGGTGCCGAGGATGACGAGGCGCAGCGCGATGCCGATGGCCGCAACGCCGGCATCACCTGCCGTTTCCGCGGCGGCCTTGTAGGCCAGCGCGAAGGCCGCCGCCGTCAGAAAGCTTGAGAGCGTCACCGGCAGGCCGATAGCGATGACCGGACGAAGGAGCTTCAGATCAAAAGCGCCGGGCAGAGCAAGCTTCAGGTTGCTCCAGCCCTTGAGGAAGTAGCTGCCATAGGCGGCAAGGACGACAACCTGCGACAGAATGGTGGCAAGCGCGGCCCCTTCGACACCAAGACCGAGGCCGAAGATCAGGATCGGATCGAGGATGATATTGAGGGAAAAGCCGGCGATTAGCGTGCCCATGGAAAAGCGGCTGTTGCCCTCGCCGATGGCAACAAAATCGCAGACGACCTGAATGAGGGTCAGCACCATGCCGAGTGCCATGATCCGCACATAGGGAACCGCCAGAGGCAGGGATGCATCGCTGGCGCCGAAGAGGCGTAGCAGCGGTTCGGTGAAGAAAAGGCCCGCAAACGTCAGGAGCGTGGCGACAGGAAGGCAGGCAAGAAGGGAGATGCTGGCGGCGGTGCCTGCCCTTTGGCGGTTGCCGGCACCGAGCGAGCGGGCGATTTCGGCGCAAGCCCCCGCGCCGAGACCCTCGCCAAGCGCCGCGCCGAGCATCAGCACAGGTAGCGTCAGCGTGACAGCGGCCAGCGCCTCGGCACCGAGCATGCCGACGAAGACGGCGTTGATGGTCTGATGTGCGGCATTGACCGAAAGGCCGACCACCGCCGGCGCTGCGAGACGCAGGATCAAGGGACGCACCGGACCCGCGCCGAGATCGGCCGGTGCAAATGGGGATGGCCCGCTCACGGTCGAGTTGCCTCCGGCGCCCAGAGTGCATCGGCGAAGAAGCGCTCCCGCTCCAGCATGACGAGCAGCGCTCGCTTGTGCGGGAAATCGAAATGCCGGACCTTTGCAAAGCCCGCCTTGTCGAGGTTGCGGATTTGCTGGGCGTGGCTTGCTCGCGGTTCGCCGACGATGCGCGTCGTGCGTGGGTCGTCGAGAAAGATGAAATGCATCAGCGACGGCAGCCAGGCGGAGATCCAGCCGCGCCCACGGCAGCTCTCCTCACCGATCGCCACATGCCAGCCGCGATCGTGGTCGCGCGCCTCATAATAGGGACCGATGCGGTTCTCTTTCGCCCAATAGACCTCGAAATAGCCGAAGGGCCGGCCTTCGACCTCGCCGAAGAGCGGCAGCACATGCGGGTCGGCGTGCCGGTCGAGAAGGATCGCCCGGTGCTTTTCGAGCGGGCCGTCGTCCTCCCAGATTTCGGCAACGCGCGGATCGTTCATCCAGCGGCTGAAGGTGGCAACATCCTTGTCCGGATCGACGACGCGAAAGCTCAAGGTCCCGCCGAGCCAGGGTATGAAACGGCGGTAGACCGTGCCGGACGGCTTTTGCGGGCGCAGCGGATGAGGCCTGCCTGCGGTGAGCACTTCGAATGCGGGGAACGGCGCTGCCGGCTGCACGAGCCAGGAGCCGGGCTTCTGCCACGCCATCGCCGGAACGAGCACCACATCCTTGCCGCGCTTCTGACCGATGCCTTCGGCGATGACGGCCTCGCCGATGTCGGTCGCTAGCCCATCCAGACGGATCGACGTGATGTCGCGGCGGTGACAGGTCGCAGCCTCCATAAGTTGCATATAAAATTGTAGGCTGCATGCATGTGAAAGCGCCGAGCAATCGACGCTGAGGCCTTGCTCGTCCTGCTGCAACAGAACTTCGACGGGCGCGCCACTTACATCATCATGAGCAAAGCGGCCGGGCTCGTCCATCGTTGCATCCAGCAGGCGATGGTTCGGAAATATTTGAGAAAAATTGATTTCTTGATCAGCTTTTGCTGCTGGCAAAGGCGCGGCATTCATGGCTTTTCACTCGGGCTCGGCGATGACGTGTCCGGGGCGGCGATGGGCAAGGAACGAATGGCGCGAACGGAAATTTACCCGCAGCCGAGAAAATTATTCTTGCGTGGATCGGTGAATTTGCCGCCGCCTTGATCGATCAAGGGACAACAATTTGTTGCATTGAAGTGATCGACATGACCAAGCCAGCTCCATCTCAGCAAAGTGCGAATTCCGGTCTCAACGGCACGATGGAGCCCATCTGGCGCGTCGTGCGCAACCACCAGGGCTGCTATTCGGTCTGGCGCTGCGACCGGTCTATCCCGGCCGGATGGGCGGCCATCAGCGAGGCGCAGGACCGTCCTTCCTGCCTTGCTGCCATCGATCAGATTTGGCGCGATCCGCGCCCGGAAAACCTGAAGCACCATCAAAGGCAGTTCCCGTCGCCGCATCGCTGAAGACGCCGACGCATACGACCTTTTCGGAAGGCATCCCATGAACAGCCATTCTTCGGCCGCCGCCACACCGTCGCCGGCCCTTCTGCCGCTCAGCCCGATTCAGGCAACGATCTGGGCTCGCGCTCAGATCGCTCAAACCGAGCCCTTCGCAATTCAGACCATCGCATTGAGACTGCCAGGCGAGGCCGACGATTTGGCGATCGAGACGGCCTTGCGGCGGCTGATGGATCACCACGCCGTACTGTCCTGCCGTCTTCTTCGCCTGGCGGGCGGGCGGAGCGGGTGGACGCCGGATCGCGCGGCGCCACTGCCGCTCCACATCGGCAAGCCGGCAACCGGTGATCGGCCCGCCGATGCGGCGCTGGCCGAATTGCAGGCGGCTGCCTTGCAGCCCTTCGACCTCGAAACGGCCGCGCCGATCCGCTTTCATCTGTCCCGGATATCGCCGGATGAGACCGTTCTGATCCTTTCCGCCCATCCGATTGTTGCCGATCCGGCGGCAATGGCCATTCTCGCCGAGGATCTTTGCACGGCATTGGCCGGAAAACCGCTCCTGCAGCCGGTGGTGGAGGCAGCGTCCACCCCAGACCAGATTGAGGAAAAGCTCGCTTACTGGCGCGGGCTGCTTCTTTCCGAGACGGCAGCAGCGGGTTTGCCCCAGCGATATCGTCCGGGATCGTCCGACGCGGGACGGGACAGCGCCAGCGCCCGCATTCCGGCGACGCTGATGCAAGCGGTGGAACATACCGCCGACGTGATGTCGCTCGGCATTGAGGATATCTGGTTCGCAGCTCTTGCCGGCCTCATGCATCGCTATACGGGACAGGAGCGTTTTCGCCTTGGTCTCGTTGCCGTGAACCGAACGGATCGCGCCATCTCTCGGGTCGAGGATCTGCTGCCGATCGATCTCGCGGTCACGTCGTCGCTGACCTATGCCGATATTGCCGCAGCCGGCCGGTCTGCCCGGGCGATTGCCGAAGCCAATCGTGTTCGCTCCGACGTCATTCTCCAGGACTTGCTCACCTTGCCGGGACAGGAGGAAAATGCGTTGGTAAAGGTCGCACTGGATCTGCGCCGGTTGCCGACGCTCGATGTCAGCTCACAGGCTGGTGTCGTGGCCTTGCCGGCGCCCTCCGCGCATGCGGACGTCACCGTCACGGTATTGCCGGCGGTGGATGGGGCGGCGGATATCGTCGTCGAGGGACGGGCCGGCGTCTTCGAGCCCGCGCTGATCGCCCGCTTTGCCGAACAATTGAAGCGGGTGCTTGAAGCGATCGCCGAAGACCCGCGGGCGCGGCTTTCGGAAGTGCAGTTCGTCGGTTTCGAAGACCTTGCCGCTCTTTCCGCTCCCTATCCGGACGATGCGGTCGACGACGACCGGCCGGTGCATCAGATCATTGCCGATCATGCCGTCCTGACGCCCGAAAAGACGGCCATCATCTATGGCGATGAGGTCTGGACCCATCGCGAACTCGACGAGCGGGCCAACCGCCTTGCCCATCGCCTGATCGGGCTCGGTGTCGAAGCCGAGACGACGGTCGCCATTCTGGTGGAACGGTCCGCCCACACCGTGATGGCCATTCTCGCTGTCCTGAAGGCAGGGGGCGCTTATATTCCCGTCGAGCCGGATCACCCCCCGGCGCGCAATCACCACATCCTGAAGGACGCCAAGGTCAAGGTGGTGATCACCGCCAACGAGTGGCGTTCGCGGTTGCCGGATGATTTTGAGGCGGCCATCGTGGAGCTTGACCGTCTCGACCTTGCCGGCGAGCCGGCGAGCGCGCCGGATGTGGCGATCCACCCCGATCAGCTCGCCTATGTCATGTACACCTCCGGCTCGACCGGCTTGCCCAAGGGCGTTGCCGTGGAGCACGGACCCCTCACGCATCACAATCAGGCGACATCGCGCGTTTACGAGATGTCGTCGGAATCGCGCGAACTCCCGTTTTTGCCGTTTTCCTCCGACGGCGGCCACGAGCGCTGGATGGTCCCGCTGATGGAAGGCGGCAGCATTCTCATTCCGAGCGCAGCGCTGTGGACGCCGGGCGAGACGCTGGCCGCCATGCGCCGCCACGGGGCGAACAACGCCTCGATCCCGACGACCTACATGCAGCAGCTCGCCGAATGGGCGGAGCGGACCGGCGAGGCGCCGCCGATGCGGCTTTATTCCTTCGGCGGGGAGGGGCTGCCGCAAGCGACCTTCGATCTCCTGTCACGCTCGCTCAATGCCAAGATCCTCATCAACGGTTACGGCCCGACCGAGACGATCATGACGCCGATGGTCTGGAAGGTGCGCCTAGGCGTGCGCTTTTCCGGCGCTTACGCCCCCATCGGGCGGGCGGTCGGACGACGGCGGGTCTATGTGCTCGACCCGGATATGAACCCGTGCCCGATCGGCGTTACCGGCGAGCTTTACCTCGGCGGCGAGGGCGTTGCCCGCGGCTATTTCGGCAAGCCGGGCGTCACCGCCGACCGTTTCGTGCCCGATCCCTTCGGGCCGCTCTTCGGCGAGGAGGGTGGCAGGCTCTATCGGTCCGGCGACCTTACCCGCTGGCGGGAGGACGGCACGGTGGAATTTGTCGGTCGCGTCGATCTGCAGGTGAAGCTTCGCGGGTTCCGCATCGAGCTTGGCGAGATCGAGGCCGCGCTGCTTGCCGAAGACGGCGTCGGCGAGGCCCTCGTTCTCCTGCGGGAAGACGACGGCGAAAAGGCGCTCGTTGCCTATGCGGTGCCGGAGGCGGGGCGTTCTCTTGACGATGCGGTTCTGATGGCGGCATTGAAGCGCCGGCTGCCGGGCCACATGGTTCCGGTCGCCGTCATCGTGCTTGAAAAAATGCCGACCAATCCCAATGCCAAGCTCGACCGCTCGGCGTTGCCCAGGCCACAGCGCAAGCTGCGTGAAATCGTGCCGCCGGCAACCGATCTGGAGCGTCTTCTCGTCGGCATCTGGCAGGAAATCCTCGGCATCGAGGCCGTCGGCGTCACCGAAAGTTTCTTCGATGTCGGCGGGCATTCGCTGGCTGCCTTGCGGATTCTTGGGGCGCTGAGGGCTGTGCGCAGCGGGGACCGGACCACCATTGCCGATCTCTTCAACAACCCGACGATCCGCGCGCTGGCCGGCGCCATCGAAAAAGGCGGACAAAGCACCGGCCAGCAGGCGGTCGCCCTGCGTGCTTCCGGCAGCCGGCCGATGCTCTATTGCTTCCCCGGCCTTCTGGTCTCGACGCGCGAATATCTGCGTCTCGTTGATCATCTCGGCCCGGATCAGCCGGCAACCGGCTTCATGTGCCATTCTCTTTCGGAACAGAAGGATCTCAACGTTTCCGTCGAGGATGTCGTCGCACCCTATGTCGAACACATCCTGAAAACGAGCCGTGGCAAACCGTGCGCCTTCCTCGGCTGGTCGTGGGGCGGTCTTCTCGCCTTCGAGGCGGCGCGGCTGCTTGGCAGCGAGATCGACCTGAAGATGATCGGCATGGTTGATGTCTGTGATCTTGGCTCGGACTTCGCCCTCGGCGCAGTGCCGGAGTTCGCGCCGGGCGAACGCGAAGAGCTGGAACAGCAGGTCAGCGACTGGCTGTCGCGAACGGCGATGCGGCGGGAATGGGATGCACTGCTGTCGGTGATGGACAGCCTCGCCTACGACCAGTTCCTGAAATTCGTCGGCAACGAGAAGGAGCCGCTACCCGTTGACGGCCCGGATATTTCGAGCCGTGAACACACCTTCTGGGTGCTGATCGACAATGCGCTTGTCTTCCGCCGGCACGAGATACGACCCCACGACTGCCGCATCCACTCCTTCACGGCTGAAGACAGTCTTAGCCGAGGTCTGACCCTCATTGACTGGCGTCGATTTTCCGCACTCGCGCAGCCTGTGGAAATGGTGTCCGGAACCAATCACCTGCACATCATCGGCGCGCCGCAGTTTCAGGAACGATTTGCTCAGCGGCTGGGTGAGGCATTTGAGCGGGACAGCCGTTCCTGACACCCCGGATAGACCGTTCTGGGCGCTGCCCGCACCAACCGTACTCTGCACAAACTCATGAGGCCAAACATGTCCGATGCATTTTCCCGATCGACGGCGCCGCTCGATCTTGCCGGAATAGGGATCGGTCCGTTCAACCTGTCGCTCGCCGCGCTCCTGGACGGCATGGAGGGAATTGACGCGTGCTTTTTCGATGCCAAGCCCTGCTTCGACTGGCATCCGGCCATGATGCTGCCGGACGTCGAGCTGCAGTCTTCCTTCTTGAAAGATCTCGTCACGCCCGTATGCCCGACAAGCTCATGGTCCTTCATCGCCTACCTTGTCGCTCAGCGGCGGCTTTTCACTTTCCTCAACGCGCAGTATGAGGCGGTACCGCGCCAGGAGATGGCGAATTATTTTGCTTGGGCCGGCAAGGGCCTGCCAAATCTTCGTTTTCAGACGCCAATTCGGGAAATTGACCTCGAGGCTCGACATTTCCGCCTGACTTATGACTCCGGCAGCGTCCTTGCGCGCAACATTGTCGTGGGTACGGGATCGCGGCCCTTCGTACCGGCCTGGGCGACCAATCATTTAGGGCCGCGCTTCTTCCACTGCGCCGACATCGGCCATCGCCTTGATGATCTCGCCCGGGCGGAACGCATCGTCGTCATCGGCGGCGGCCAGAGCGGCGGCGAGGTCGTCGACCATCTCCTGTCATCCGAGCGGTTGCCACGCAGCATCCGCTGGCTGAGCCGGCGGCACAACTTCGAGCCGATCAACGAGACGCCCTTCTCCAATCAGGTCTTCTCGCCCGAATATGTCGACGCCTATCGTCGCCTTTCCGACGAGCGCAAGAAGACGGCGCTGGAGAATTCCATTCTAACCTCGGATGGCCTGTCGATTTCCACCATCAACGGTATCTACCGCAAGCTCTATCGTTTGAGGCACATCGACTGCGCGCCGATCGATGTCGCGATGATGCCGAGCCGGACGGTCGTGCAAGTCGAACGGCAGGGCGAGGAATACCGCCTCGTCGCACGCAACAGCTTCGACGGCGGCATTGAGGTTTTCTTTGCCGACGCTGTCGTGCTGGCAACCGGTTTCCGCTTCGTGGTGCCAGATGCGCTTCATCCTATCGCCCACCGGCTCTACCGCGATGCGGAGCGGCGTCTCATGCCGGGCGATGACTATGCTCTTGCCTGGGACGGGCCGCGGGAAAACCGCATCTTCGCGCAAAATGCCGGGCGCTTCAGCCACGGCATCGCCGACAGTCAGCTGAGCCTGATGGCATGGCGCTCGGCGACGATCATCAATGCGCTTGTCGGACGAGCCGTCTTCGATCTCACCCTGCCGGACCCGATCCTGGTGTGGCCGAGCGAGACGCCGCAGGAGCGTGCGGTGGGCCTTGCCTATTCTTGAACGGCGAGCACGTCGGAAAAATTCCGGGCAGCGACGGATGCGTTCGCTGCTCCGATAACGCAAAGACCAACGACATGGGCGCCTTGGTCGAAAAGCGCAAATGAGGCGGCTCCAACTGCGCTCGCGGAAGCCGGCATGAGGGCCGGGGAGGGGACGCCTTCGCCGGCAGAGCGAAAGGCGAATGCCTTCGGATCGTCACACCCAAGGCCAAGACCACGTGCCTTTATGAGACTTTCCTTCAGGACCCAGAGCCGGAGCAACCGCCTCTCGCGCTCGCAGGACATCAGACACGCCAGATCGGCCAACTCTTCCGATGCGACGAAAAACGGCGCGAGCTTCTCCATCGGACCCGGAGCCGTTCGTTCCACGTCAAC
Source organism: Hartmannibacter diazotrophicus (assembly GCF_900231165.1). Classification (GTDB taxonomy): domain Bacteria; phylum Pseudomonadota; class Alphaproteobacteria; order Rhizobiales; family Pleomorphomonadaceae; genus Hartmannibacter; species Hartmannibacter diazotrophicus. The sequence continues at coordinate 3,377,787 of NZ_LT960614.1, read as the reverse complement.
GCCCAGCATGGATCGGCGCCTGCTGAGGGCTGCCACGATCATCCCCTGGGTATGGGACAGGTTGAAAGAAATGTCCCTCCAGCGCCTGTTGGCGACGTAGGGCTTTCCGGTTTCCTGCCGGCCGAAGCGCCAGTCCGCCGGCTTGAGATCGGCGTGGCGCGAGAGCAGCGTGCGGATCATCAGCCGCGTTGCCGCATGAATGCGCCTGTCCTCCTGCCGGTCGAGCATCTCGTAGCGGCGCTGCTCTTCCGCCGACATCAGGCCGAGCGCCCGCGAGAGAACGGATGGCGTCAGATTGGGCTCATGGTTCCAGTACCAAAGATCGACGTCCACCTGGTACGCGCCCTCCACGACACAACAACGCTCTGAAGCGAGAGGCCGCTTCAGAGCGTTGTTTTTTGTAGACTCGGTCAGAACTTGACTGTGAGCTTGCCGGTGAAGACGCGGCCCTCGCCAGCGATGCAGCCGGATCCGGAATAGCAGGTGGCGTCATACTCGTTGTCGAGAAGGTTGGTGACGTTGAGCGAGGCCTCGTATTTCCCATCGTAGCTGTAGCGCAACGCCGCATCGACGACGGCATAGTCTGACACCTTGATGGTGTTCGCGCTGTCACCATAGGACGAACCGACATAGCGCACGCCGGCACCGGCGCTGAGGCCCTCCAGCAGACCGGACTGGACCTTGTAGTTCAACCACAGCGCGGCGGAATGTTCCGGCACCATCGAGGGCCTGTTGCCCTGGTCGCCGTCATTGCTCTTGGTGATCTCCGCGTCGATATAGGTGTAGGATGTGGTGGCGGACAGACCCGCCATCAGGTCGAAATTCGCCTCGAGTTCAAGCCCGCGATGATTCACCTCGCCGGTCTGGACCTGATAGAAGATGTGGTCCGGATCGCTCGTCAGCACATTGGTCTTCGTGATGTCGAAAAGCGCTGCCGTGAAGAAGCCGTTGAAGCCGTCCGGCCGATATTTCACGCCGACTTCGTACTGATGCGCCTTCGATGGGTCAAAGAGCGCGCCGGAATAGGCCGCGCCGGTGTTGGTGGTGAACGATTCTGAATAGCCCACATAGGGCGTGATGCCGTTGTCGAAGTCGTAGCCAAGACCGATCATCTTCGTCAGCGCATTGTCATTCTGCGAGCTGTCCCCGGCGTAAAGATGGTCGTCATTTTCATTGCGCACCCACGACTGGCGCAAGCCCGCAGTCAGGTTCCAGTGATCAAGGATCTTCGCCTGGGTCTGAGCGTAGAGCCCGACCCGGTCAATCGTCTGCTTGCGATCCAGATAGATGGCCGGATCGCTGACGTCGAAATCGTAGTTCGGATCGAGGATGCTGATGGAATAGCCGGTGGCCCAGCCATTCTTGCCGTCGACGGTATAGCGGGAATAGTCCAGACCGGCGAGCAGTGTGTTCTGCACCGGTCCGAAGTCGTGCTTCCACTCCAGCTGATTGTCGACATTGAAGATCGTTGCCGTCTCGTCGACCGTGAATGCTGTATAGTTCATGGTTGTCGCGTCGGCCATGCCGTCAAAGTAGAGCTGCTTGTAGTCGGTCGACTCGGCCGCGAAGCGCAAGTTCTGCCGCACGGCCCAATTTTCATTGAAGGAATGCTCGAACTGATAGCCGATCGAGCCATGATCGGCGTCGAACTTGTTGAAGTCCGACTGGCTGTATTGGAAGCTTTTGGGCAACGCTCCATAGGACGCGTCAAAATCGAGGCCCGCCTTCGGCAGAAAGCTGTTCGGCGTCAGCTTGTCGGACTGGTAGTTGGCCAGGATGGTCAGGCTGGTGTTCTCGTCCGGCTTCCAGGTAAAAGCCGGCGCGATGAAGGCGCGATCGTTCTCCGAGCCGTCGATTTCCGTCTCGCCGTCGCGGTAAAGGCCCGTAAGACGGAAGGCCATTTCATTCGCGGCGTTGAGCGAACCGCCGACGTCAAAGCCGGCCTCATAGGTGTTGAACGAGCCGTAGCTTGCGAAGCCTTCGGCGAAGCGGTCGAAGGTCGGGCGTTTGGTGATCGCGTTCACCATGCCGCCGGCATCGTTTTCGCCATAGAGCACGCCAACCGGACCTTTCAGGACCTCCACGCGCTCCAGCCCATAAGGTTCGATCTTGAATCCGGAGAAATTGATGGACTTCTGGCTGAGGCCATCCCGGTAGATTCCGTAGGTGCCGATGTCGAAGCCACGGATCATGAATTGGTCGAAACGGTCATCGACACCCCAGTTGGAGGAAATGACGCCGGAGGAATAAGCGATGGCATCTTCCAGCTGCGCCGGCTGCCGGTCATCCATCTGCTGACGCGTCACGATGGAAACGGACTGGGGGATATCCTTGATATCGGTCGCCGTTTTGGAGCCGGTTGTCGTTTTTTTCGCCGTGTAGCCGGTGCCGGGCCCCGTCGCGCTCTCGCTCCCGCTCCCGCCGCTGAGGACGATCGTTTCGAGCGTAACGGAGTCTTGTGCGAGAGCGGTCGATGCCATCAGCGGCAACAGCGCGAGGCCGGAAACGAGCGCACGCCCAGGCCGCGGTTCCGCACCACGACGACGCCGAGGTGCGATGGAAAACTGCGAATAGAAGGAAGACAAGGCCAAGCCCCCAAAACGTCACTAGACAAAGACACGCGCTGCCATCAGAGCGAGCAACGCAAAAATATGACGTTTGGACTCAAGTTAATTTCACGGCCAGAAGTCGGAAACGCAACCAATGAGATTTCGTCGTTTTCGGCGGGGCAGGTGAAGGCGCTTGGCACTGACGTGGCCGCAGCGCTCACGAAGACGCTGTTCAAAGCGATTTCGCCCGGTGCCGTCGGCCGCGCCGCTGGAGAGGCAAGCTCTCGCCATGGGTCTCTGCGGCCATGCGTGTGAGACATGTCCAACACATGACGCAAAAGAAATTCGGCGAAGTCTCTGATTTAACTCATGAAAGTGAGTGGTAGCGGTGCGTGGAGACAAATCTCTCGAAACGCCAAATTCTATATTTCCGTCAATATGTTAGGCGTGTCTACGGTTGCCCCTTCAATCCTGGCAGGACTCGATGGCCGTGGCACTGGAAACTATTTCCCCAGCTGAGGCCGAAACATCGCTCAGTCGGGGATGTTGTGATCATCGGCACCGATGAGATTCCATTCGAAGTGTCGAATACAGTGACCTCAAGTCTTCGCCGATTGCATTTCAATGCAGCGTCACGGCGGGTACGAAACTCACGATCATGAGGGTGATGAACATCGCCAGGATGAACCATTTGCAGTAGCCCATGACCTGCTCGATCTTGAGCCCGGTTGAGGAGCAGACGGTGAGCAGGACCGAGGCGACCGGCGGGGTCTGTTGGCCGATCCCAAGGTTCAGGCAGACGATGATGCCGAAATGCACCGGATCGATGCCCATCTGCTGGCTGAGCGGCAGCAGCATCGGCACGACGACGATGATCGCCGCCGAGGCATGCAGGAACATGCCGAGGAAGAGCAGGAAGACATTGATGAGAAGCATCCGCAGGACGTAGTTGTCCGTGAGACCGCCAAGCCCCTCGGCGATCTTTTGCGGAATCTGTTCGTTGGCAAGATACTGTCCGAGCACCGCCGAGCCGGCGATGATCATCATCACCACCGCCGTTTGCCGCACGGTCGCTGCGCCGAGTTCGTAAACCTTTGCGGCGGTGAGGTCGTGCTTGAGGACGAGGCCGAAGACGAGCGCCGCGACGACGCCGACCGCCGAGGCCTCGGTGGGCGTGACAAAGCCGCCGATCAGACCGCCGACCACGAAGACGGGGATCAGCAGGGGAACCAATGCGCCGACGAAGGCCGTGCCGAGCCGGCCAAACTCAAAGCGCTCGTCCACGGGATGGCCCTCGCGCAGCGCGAAGATGTAGCTGGTGATCATGAAGGCGATGCCGAGAAGGATGCCCGGCACGATCCCGGCAACGAAAAGGTCCTTGATCGAGGTGTTCGTGGTGACGCCGTAAAGCAGCATCGGGATCGAGGGCGGGATAATGATCCCGAGCGTCGCGCTGGTGGCTGTCACGGCCGCGGCGAAGGTCTTCGGATAGCCCTGCTTTTCCATCGAGGGCACGAAGATCTTGCTCATCACGGCGGCATCGGCGACGGCCGATCCCGACATTTCCGCCATGAACATCGACGTCACGACGTTGACGTGGGCAAGGCCGCCGCGCATCCAGCCGACGAGCGCGCGCGCCAACTCGATGATGCGGTCCGAGATCGAGGTCGCGCCCATCAACTCGCCCATGAAGATGAAGAGCGGGATTGCGAGGAGGACGACCTTGTCAACGCCGGAGAACATCTGGATCGGCGCCATGATGACGTCGACGCCGGAGATCGCCATCGCAAGGGTTGCTGAAATCATCAGCGCGAAACCGATCGGCATGCCGATGAAGATGAGACCGAGCAGCAGGAGGATGACGACCCAGGCCACGGTCAGCGCCTTTCTTCAGGTTGGGCGGCACGAAAGAAGCGGGCAGCCACGGCGATCAGCATCAGAACCGCCGATATCGGCATGATCAGCATGAACCAGCCGCGAGCGATGGCCGCCGTGGCGATTTCCGTCTGGCCGGCGACCATGATCATCCGGACCGATTCCCAGAAGAGCATGACGAAGAAGCCGGACATGAGAAGCGCGATGGCCCCTTCCGCGATCTGGCGGGCGCGGGGCGCAAGCTTGTCGAGGAAAAGGTCAAAGGCGATATGCCCGTTGCCGCGCAATGCGAGATAGGCGCCCAGGAAAGCGATCCAGACGAGGAGCAGACCCGGGACCTCATCCGCCGTTGACGTCACGGTCGAGACCGCCTCGCGGATGGCGAAATACGCGGGCCGGAAGGACTCGTCATTCTTCGCCAGAGCGCGCAGCCAGGTGAGCACGATATAGCGGTTGAGGACGTTCGCGCAGATCAGCAGGAAGGACGCGGCGAAGATCGTCACCGCCGCGGCCTCTACGATCCTGTCGAGACGGCGAAGCATCATTCGGCCGTGTCGCGGACGTATTTCAGGAAGTCTTCGCCGTATTTGGCGACGTAGTCGTCGTAGGAACCGGCCGTTGCTTCCTGGAACGGCTTCAGCTTGACGGGGTTGACCTTGAGCGAGGCCTTCATCTCGTCGAGATATTTTTCCTCCAGCGCGGCAGCGTCCGTGTAGGCCTGAGCCGTGATCGACCGTCCGACCTCGTCGAAGACTGTCTGCTGTTCCGGCGTCAGGCTGTCGTAGAAGGCCTTGGAAGCGATCAGGAAGGACGGCGTATAGACGTGGCTGGTGAGTGAAAGATAGCCGGCGACCTCATACTGCTTCTGCTCGTAGAAGCCATAGGTGGCGGCCTCCGCGCCGTCGACGACGCCGCTTTGAAGCGCGGTGAAGGTCTCGCCCCACGGAACGCTGACCGGGGTTGCGCCGAGATCCTGGAAGACCGCCTGACGGAACTTGCCGCCGGCGATGCGGATTTTCAGGCCATCGAGATCGAAGGGTTCGTTGATCGCGCGCTGGGTGTTGATGACATGGCGGAAGCCGTTCTCGTAGACACCGATCACCTTGACGTTGCCAGACTCCTCGATGGTCTTGCGGACCGCGTCCTCAAGGCCCGCGGCCATCGCACGCTCAACATGGGCGCGATCGTCGAAGAGCCACGGCAGATCGAAGACGCCGAGCTTGCCGTCGATCTTCAGGACGCCGGAGGCGACGTTGACCATCTCGATGGACCCGGCCTGGACGTTGGCGATGAGGTCGTTTTCCTCACCGAGCTGGCCGCCGGGAAAGAGCTTGAAGTCGAATTCGCCGGGAAGACGCTTCTCGATTTCGGCGGCGAAGAGCTGCGACTGGGCGTGCAGCGGCGAGAAGGTCGAAACGTGGCTGGCGATGCGCACCTCGCGCGGGGCCGCCATGGCAAGAGCCGACGATGCCGCGAGGGCAGCGGCCGCCAGTACGGACGTTTTGATCAGGTTCATGATTTCCTCCCATTCCTGAATTTTTTAACGGATTTCAATCTGGTAGCAGAACTGGTCCGCCCGCCCGCGCGACCGGCGCCATTCGAGCGGCGTGCCGTCATAGCCGCGCGCCAGACGATCGATCACGATGACGGGGGTGCCAGGTTCGATGCGAAGCAGGCGGGCCGTGGCCTCCGAGGCGCGCTCCGCCGTCAACTGTTCCTCTGCGCGGGCGACGAGTTGCTGGCACTCCGCGTCGTAGACCGGATAGAGCAGGTCGCCGACCTTGCCGATCTCGAGCGACAGGAAATCAGCGAAGCGGGGCAGGGGAAGCCAGATTTCCTCGGCCAGGACCGGCTCGCCGTCGCAAAGACGGATACGGCTCATCGAGATCCCTTCGCTGCCCTCGGGGACGGCAAGGGCTTTGGCGATGAAGCCGGGAACCGTCTCGGTCGTGCGGCGCAAGATACGCCCTTCGGGTACAGTGACCGCGCCGGCTGTGCCGCGAAAGCGGAAGAAACGAAACAGCGAGGAATCGAATTTCGGGCGCCGGACAAAGGTACCCCGGCCGTGAAAGCGCTCGAAAAGCCCTTCGGCAACCAGAATCTCGAGCCCCTTGCGTACCGTGCCGAGGGCCAGGCCGTAGCGCTCGCAAAGCTCGCTCTCGGAGGGAACCCTGTCTCCGGGCCGAAGACGGCCTTCCACGACTTCTGCACGCAAGACGTCCGCAAGGCGCTGGTAAATGGGAAGCCGAGCATCCCCGGAGAGCAAAGTCTGAGACATCGGTTTTCAAATCCAATCGTTTCAGTTAAAGTCCTATATAGGAGTAGACGAGTCAAGGAGAATTCGATGCATCTCAGCGGCGCCAATGCGCTGATGGGAATCGCGGACGGCGATTTCGACGGTCATGCCCACGTCTTCGCGGCTGGTCTGCCTCTCGCCGCCAAACGGCGCTACGCACCGGATTATGAAGCGCTGCCAATGACCTATGCGGCGCTGCTCGGCGCCCATGGGCTTGCCGGCGGTCTTTTGGTGCAGCCGAGTTTTCTCGGCACCGACAACAGCTATCTCCTGTCCGTTCTCGATGCTGCCCGCAGCGGGGCGTTGGGAGCGGGGCTGCTTTTTCGCGGCGTTGTCGTGCTCGATCCCGATGATCGTGGCATCACGTCGGACGGTCTCGACCAACTGTCGCGACAGGGGATTGTCGGCATGCGCATCAATGCGGTTGGCTGGCCCGATTCCATGCTTCAGGATATGGCTCGCTGGACGCGGCTTCTAAAACTTGCCGATGCTGCGGGATGGCATGTGGAGTTGCAATGCGAGGGAGATCGACTTGCCCCTGTGCTTGCCCATTTGCTGGCCCATTGCCAGCATGTCGTCGTCGACCACTTCGGCTTGCCGCGAGCGGACGATCTGTTGGGTTGCCCGGGCCAGAGTGCGCTGCTCTCGGCGCCGGAGGGGCGCGTTTTCGTGAAAGTCTCAGCGCCTTATCGCGTTCTTCCCGATCTTTGCCCGTCTGAGGCCGTGGACAGGCTGATGCCGGTTTTCCGCCGACTTCATGAGGGTCTCGGATCGACGCAGCTGTTGTGGGGAAGCGATTGGCCCTGGACCCGGTTCGAGGGGCGCCAGAACTTTAGCGATTGCGTGAGTTGGCGAGATCGCTGGCTCGCGGGTCTTTATCGGGGGAGTTAAAGCCGTCCGGCCGACGGACTGCTGATTTCCGATGAGAGTTGACCCAAGAGAGGTACAAATTCCGACTGAGAAGTGACCCGTGTTTTGGCCCATCCCCTGACTGACTTGTCGGGGGATCGAGGAATGATCGCCATGGCACTACTCAGTGTAGTCTGGACTTGCCCGGATTTTGTGGAGAGCGTTTAGCTCACTTCTTTGGGCTTGATTTCCCGCCGCGTCCGACCACTGGTCAGCGCCTGTAGGACTGCTTCGCGCCGAAACTCCGGCGTCGGTCTGTTTCCCTTTCCCATAGAACACTTCCCGGTCCCTCAGTTGGTGCTCTCCACATTTTCCGAGAAAGCCAACATCTCTCGTCCCGGCTTAAACAAGCGCGTGGTTGCGCATAGACGATAGAAGGGTCTGCTTCGACGTCTTGAGATGGTCACGCGCCGCTTCTATGGCTTCGGCCTCGTTGCGCGCTTTCAACGCCCCAATGATCCTGAGATGCTCGCCGATCGCGGCAAGATTCCGGTCGCGCTCGTCCTTTTTGTCCCACTGATAATGATAGTGGAAAATCAATGTGATCACCTTCTGGAATTCAGCGACGAAGCGGTTCTTTACGACGCTGCCGATGGCGGTGTGAAACTGCTCGTCGAGCAACGAGAAGTCGTGATAGCGCGTGTCGATTTCCTCGGCGAGCTTGCGATGTGCCTTCTCCAGTTCGTCGAGACGGTGCCAGATTCCATGTTTGGCCGGCAGAGTGACGAGATGCGAAACGGCGTTCAACTCCAGCATGGTGCGAAAATCGGAGAGTTCCACCGCGAATTCACGCGTGAAGCCGACCAGTTCCCAGCCACCTTTCGGTCGCCGTCTGACAAGGCCGAACCGGCTGAGCGAGGCTAGGAACTCCTGCAAGGCATAAGCAGGCACGCCAAATTTTCGTGCCAGTTCCGTGACATTCAGCGTCGTCTCGGGAGGCACATCGAACCGCAGGACCCAATCGAGAAACTGCCGTTCAAGCTCCTCAGCCGAAAGCGGATCCGCCTGGACGGCCAGCCGATCGCTTTTGCGGGGCGCCCGCAAAAGTGTCTTCGCACGGCTCTCCCAGCGAATGATGCCCTCATCCTGCAGGCGCTCGAGCACCGAGCGGACAATGGTTCTGCTGACTTCAAGATGGGCCGCGATGGCATGCTCCGCCGGCAACTGGTCGCCAATCGCGAGGTTGGCGCAATGATCGAGAAGGGTATTGAAGGCCTCCCGAAAGCGTTCGTCCGTCCTGGCCATATCGCCCCTCCCGCCGAAGATCGGTGTCCCTCTTTGGGTCACGGTTCTTCGAGTTCACACAGTTGCTGTTCAACCCGGGCTAACGATTTGAATCCAAATTATTTCCGTTAGCCGCGGGCCTCTGCCCGCCCGCACATCGAATGCTGTAGCAAAATCCTCGAATTGTCGACAATGATAAAAAACAATTGACAGATGCCTGACTGTGGATGAATTTGGCATTTAATTATATTGCACCGAAATGGGAGGAGCCATATGTCGGTCGCAACCCAAGAAGCCCGGCCGACTGGCGGGATTCGCAGGATCAACGCGCAGACATTCCACCAGCTTTCGGCGCTTGCAACGCTGGCGCTTCTCGTTGGCGTCTTCGCGTTCGGAAATGCGGCGTTCCTGTCGGTCAACAACGGTCTGACGGTGTTGCTGCAGACCTCCGTCATCGGGCTCCTGGGCATCGGCATGACGATGGTCATCATCACCGGTGGCATCGACCTCAGCGTCGGGTCGGTGCTGGCTCTGGCGGGCACTTGCACGGGGCTCATGGTCAAGGCCGGCGTGCCCGTTGCGCCCGCGATGGCCGCGGGCATTGTGGTCGGGGCGTTCTGCGGCCTTTTGAACGGTCTGGTCATCACCAAGATGAAGATCACACCGTTCGTCGCCACGCTGGGCATGATGATGATTGCCCGCGGCACCGCGCTTCAGTTGACCGGCGCGGCACCGATCTCACAGCTTGGCGAAACCTTCGGAATCCTCGGCAACGGCGCTCTTTTCCGCTCGGTTGAGAAGCTGCCGAACGGCCTGTCTAAGGTGATTTTCCCCGGCATTCCCTATCCCGCGATCCTGCTTCTGTTCGTTGCCATCGGCGCGGCTTATCTGCTGCGCCGGCGCGGCCTTGGCCGCCACATCTACGCCACGGGCTCCAATGAGGAGGCGGCGCGGCTCTCGGGCGTCAACGTCGATCGCACGAAGATCGCGGCCTACGTCCTTTCCGGCGCGCTCGCCGGTCTTGCCGGCAACGTCCTGATGTCGCGCCTCGTCACGGCCCAGCCGAACGAAGGGGTGATGTACGAACTCGACGCCATCGCCTCGGCCGTCATCGGCGGCGCCTCGCTGATGGGCGGCGTCGGCGGCATCTCCGGCACCATGATCGGCGCCTTCATCATCGGTGTGCTGCGCAACGGCCTCAACATGGCCGGCGTGTCGGCCTTCATCCAGCAGATCATCATCGGCTTCGTGGTCATTCTGGCCGTCTTCATCGACCAGCTGCGCAGCCGCAGGTGAACCAAGGCAACAAGGCAATTCCGTTGCAAAGGGAGGAACTCATGAAAAACAATCTGAAAACAATCCTTGCCGCCGGCATCATCGCCGCCCTGCCGGCTTCGGCCATGGCGGGCGAGATCGCGGTCATCGTCAAGACGACCAACTCGAACTTCTGGCAAAACGTCAACAAGGGCGCGAGCGCGTCAATCAAGGACACGGGCAACACGATGACCTTCGATGGTCCGGCCGCAGAATCCGACATTGCCGCCGAGGTGAACATGGTCGACAACGCGGTCAACCGCAGCGTCGCCGGCATCGTCCTCGCCCCGTCCGACCCGGATGCGCTGGTGCCTGCCGTCAAGCGCGCCAACGAGGCCGGCATTCCGGTCGCCATCATCGATTCCGGCCTTTCCGACGCCGGCAAGGGCACCTACCAGACCTTCCTTTCGACCGACAACTGCGCGGCCGGCAAGCTTGCCGCCGACGAAATGATGAAACTGACCGGCGGCGAGGGCAAGGTTGCCGTCATGTCCTACGTTGCGGGCGTCGGGTCGGAAATCGGCCGCGTCGGCTGCTTCATCGACAAGCTCAAGGCCGAGTCCAAGATCGAGATCGTCGGCCCCTATTATTCGAAGTCGCAGATGGCCACGGCGCTCGACCAGACCACCGACGTGCTTTCCGCCAACCCGGATCTCAAAGGCATCTTCGGCGCCAACGAGCCGACGGCTGTCGGCATGGGCCGCGCGCTGAAGCAGGCGGGCAAGGCCGGCCAGGTGGCGGCCATCGGCTTTGACGGCAACAAGGATCTGCAGGATTTCGTCAAGGACGGGACGCTGAGCGCGATCCTCGTCCAGGGCTCGTTCCAGATGGGCGAGAAGGGCGTTCAGGCCGTCACCGACCTGATCGCGGGCAAGAGCGTCGAGCCGCATATCGACACCGGCGTCATCCTTGTCACCAAGGACAACATCGACGCCGACGAGGCCAAGAACGTTCTCTACTGACCGACGGGCGGGACGACGGCGCGTCCGCCGTCCCGCTTTCGCGGCAAATGCGACCATGCAGGACAGGGCCATGACCACTCCGCTCGTAGAGATGATCAATATCGAAAAGCACTTTGGCGGCGTGCATGCGGTCAACGGGGTGTCGCTTGACCTTTATCCCGGCGAGGTGGTCGGCGTACTCGGCCACAATGGTGCGGGGAAGTCCTGCCTGATGCGCATCCTGTCGGGTGCCATGCGACCAACGGGCGGCCGGATCCGCGTCGGCGGCACGGACAGGCAGATCGAAACGCCGCATGACGCGCGCGGTCTCGGCATCGAGACAATCTACCAGACGCTCGCGCTGGCCGATCACCTCGATGCGCCTGCGAACCTTTTTCTCGGCCGCGAGTTGAAGACGCGTTGGGGCAACCTCGACGACAAGCGGATGCTGTCGGAAGCGCAGAGCGTGCTTGCCCGGCTGAATCCGAATTTCCGCAATCTCGGCGATCCCGTCTCGCGCCTGTCCGGCGGGCAGCGGCAGGTGATCGCGATCGCGCGAGCTATCTACTTCAACGTCAAGATCCTGATCATGGACGAGCCCACAGCCGCGCTCGGCCCTTCCGAGACGGCCCTGGTCGGCGAACTGATCCGCCAACTCCAGCAGGAAGGCATCGGCATCTTCCTCATCAGCCACGACATGCACGACGTCTTCGATCTGTGCGACCGGCTCGTGGTGATGAACCGGGGGCACAATGTGGGCGCCTACCGGATCGAGGAGGTGACCAAGGACGACGTACTGAGCCTCATCATCAAGGGCGAGTTGCCCGAGGGCTGGACACCACGTAACGCGGGAATTTTGCAATGAACCTGGTCGACAGGATGAAACCGGAGACCGGAACGATGCTGTGCGGCACCTGTGTCGAGCCGGGCCGCTTCGAGTTGCGCGAGGCCGCCCTGCCGGGAGATGCGCCGGACGGGTGGGCGCTGGTCGACATCTGCGCCGTCGGCATCTGCGGCACCGACTATCACATCTTCGAGGGCAAGCATCCCTATCTGGCCTATCCCCGTGTCATCGGGCATGAACTGAGCGGCCGGCTGGTTGCGGACACCGGCTCGTTTTCCGCCGGAGACCTCGTCGTCATCAATCCGTATCTGTCCTGCGGCACCTGTCGCGCCTGCCGGCGCGGCAAACCCAATTGCTGCAGCAACATCGCGGTGCTGGGCGTTCATCGCGACGGTGGCATGTGCGGGCGCCTCGCCGTTCCAATCGGCAACCTCTATCGCGCCGAGGGCCTCACGGAGATTCAGGCCGCGATGGTGGAATTCCTCGCCATCGGCGCCCATGCCGTGGCTCGCTCGGGCATTGCCGCGGGCGACCGGGTGCTGGTCACGGGTGCAGGACCCATCGGCGTCGGCACGGCCCTTTTTGCCCGCCTTGAGGGGGCGGAGGTGCACCTGCTGGATCTGAGCCGCGAGCGCCTTGCCCTTGCCGGAGCCAAATTCGGCTTCGAGAGGCTGCACAACGATCCTGCCACGATCCTCCAGGGCGACCTTGCCGACGGCTTCGACATGGTTTTCGACGCAACCGGCTCCGCTCGCGCCATCGAAGCAGGATTTCCCTTGCTCGCGCACGGATCGACCTATGTGCTGGTGAGCGTGGTCAAGGATGATATCCGCTTCAACGACGCTGAATTTCACAAGCGGGAAACCCAGATCGTCGGCAGCCGGAACGCACTGAAATCGGATTTCGAGCGGGTGATGAGCGCGATCCGCGACGGACAGATCGACACCGATGCACTCTTGTCGGCCGAACTGTCCCTGAGCGAACTGCCCGACCGTTTCGCGGCGCTGGCGAGGGATCGCGACGGGCTGATCAAGGCAGTCGTTCGTCCATGACACCTGAAATCACAAAAGTCCTGCGGCTCCATCCGGACGACAATGTCGGCATTGCCCTCAAGGATCTGGACGCCGGCGAGGCCGGTGCAGCCGAGCCCGTGCCGCAGGGGCACAAGATCGCGCTCATGCCGATCGAGGCCGGCACCTTCGTGCGCAAATACGGCCAGATCATCGGCGCGGCGACGCAGGACATTCGCGCCGGGGCGCATGTGCACACCCAGAATCTGGGCGTCGGCACGGAACGCGGCGGCAACGCCGGGTCGTCCGACGTCGTGCCCATCGCGCCGGCAAGAAACCGCGACAGCTTTCTCGGCTATCCCCGTCCGGACAGGCGCGCCGGAACGCGCAATTTCGTCGGCATCCTGACGACGGTGAATTGCTCCGGGTCGGTTGCACATTTCATTGCAGAGGAAGCCGAGCGTTCGGGCCTGTTGGCGGACCTTCCCAACATCGACGGCGTCGTCCCGATCGCCCATGGATCAGGTTGCGGCATGGCGGGCCAGGGCGAGGGCTACGAGACACTGATGCGCACTCTGGCCGGCTACGCCCAGCACCCGAACTTCGGCGCGATCCTGCTCGTCGGCCTTGGATGCGAGGTGATGCAGCTTCCCGTGCTGGCCGCACGCAAGGAAATGCGCGATCCCAAGCGGTTTCGCTTCCTGACGATCCAGCAGTCTGGCGGCACGCGCAAGACCATCGAGACTGCACTGCCGGTGCTCCGCGAACTCGCCGAGGAGGCCAACAGGACGCAGCGGGAACCCGTCTCGGCCGAGCATCTGGTCATCGGCCTGCAATGCGGCGGTTCGGACGGTCTTTCGGGCATCACGGCCAACCCCGCGCTCGGCGTGGCGTCTGACCTGGTCGTTGCCCAAGGCGGCACGACGATCCTCTCCGAAACGTCGGAAATCTATGGCGCCGAACATCTGCTGACCCGCCGCGCCACGCCGCAGGTCGCCGCCGCGCTGATGGAGCGCATCGGCTGGTGGGAGGCCTATTGCGCCCGTCACGGCGGACACATGGACAACAATCCCTCGCCCGGCAATAAGCGAGGGGGACTGACAACGATCCTGGAAAAATCGCTCGGCGCGGTCGCCAAGGGCGGCTCGGCGCCTCTGACCGCAGTCTATAAATATGCCGAACCGATCCGCTCCAGGGGCTTCGTCTTCATGGACAGCCCGGGCTACGATCCCTGTTCGGTGACCGGTCAGGTGGCCTCCGGCGCGAACCTCATCGTCTTCACCACGGGACGCGGATCAGTCTCCGGCTACCGTCCGGTTCCCTGCATCAAGATCGCCACCAACAACGATCTTTGGGCGCGGATGTCCGAAGACATGGACATCAACTGCGGCGATATCATCGACGGCGTGCCGGTCGCCGAAAAGGGCGAGGACATCTACCGCATGATGCTCGACGTCGCCTCGGGACAGCCGACCAAGAGTGAGGCGCAGGGCTTCGGCAGGGTTGAATTCGTGCCCTGGCAGCTCGGCGCCGTGATGTAGGCCGGGCCATGGGCGTCACGACGCTTCGGCTGCACGACGGCATGTTCCAGGCCAACCGGCGCTTGCTTGTCCGCAACGGCGAGCTTTCGGCCACCGCCTTTCGCTACGCCTCCGGGGTGGCGGGGCTTGAAATCGACAACGGGGTGGGCCGAATTGTCCTGCTGCCCTTTCAGGGCCAGCAGATCTGGGACGCTGAGTTCCTGAATCGCCGTCTGACCATGGAGACCTGGTTCGACCAGCCCCTGCCGACGCGGGACTATCTTGCGACCTACGGCGCGTTCTTCCTCCATTGCGGTGGTACGGCGATGGGCAATCCCGGCCCGGAAGATGACCATCCGCTGCATGGCGAACTCCCGAACATGCCGTATGAGATCGCCGAGTTGCATTTCGGCTCCGACGAGATGGGCGACTGGGTGGAGCTCACGGGCATCGGCCGCGAACGGCGTGCCTTCAGCCATCATTTCGAAATGCGCCCGCGCCTGCGGCTTCGTGCCGGCGCCACGGAGATCGAGGTCAGCTTCGACGTCGAGAACAAGGCGGGTTCCGTTCTGCCATTCTTCTATCTCGGCCACATCAATTTTCGACCGGTTGGCGGCGCGCGCATCGTCGACAGCCTTACGGACGACCGGTGCCAGATCGTCCTGCGCAAGCCAGATTTGCTGGATGACACGCCGGCCGAAATCCGTGCCTGGCACGAGGCGCTTGCCGCCGATCCCTCGCTTCATCGCAGGATAGGCCACGCCGAACGGGTCGAGCCGGAAATGGTGATGACCCTGCGCCCGCCTGCGGGCGCCGACGGCTGGGCCGAGGCCCAGCAGCAGCATCCGGACGGCTCTGCCGACTTCGTTCGCCACCGGCCGGATGAACTACCCTTTTCGATCCGATGGATCACGCGCAGCAGCGACCGGCAGGCCATCGGCTTTTCGCTGCCGGCCAGCGCCCCGCCTGATGGTCGCAATGCCGGGCTCACCAACGGCCAGGCGATCATGATCGCGCCGAGAGCGACATTCGGCGCGCGCATGCGCTTCGGTTGCAAGGGCGCCCAGTAGAAGCGGATGCCGGAGTCTTGGTCGAATAGTTATACAAAACAATACGATAGAGAATTTCAGCGTCTCGGTGAATGACGGAAATGCTCTGGCAACACACTGCGTCGAGGAGAGTAGGCGTGACCGAAGCCATCATGCCTCATGGTCACCGGCAGGGGGCGGAGAGGAGGGCGCTTCCATACCCCTCCGCGTGGCGCAAGTCGCTGCGACGAAACTCACGCCTGTTCGAGGCCGTAGAACGCGCGTGCCGTACCCTCGAAAACGCGCTCGCGGTCCATCTCATTCAAGTCGGCAGTCAGGATCCGCGCGGTTTCGACCCATGTCTGGTAATCGCTGGCAAGATCCACGACCGGCCAGTCCGACCCCCACATGGTTCGCGCTGGGCCGAATGCATCGAGCACATGTCTTGCGAAAGGACCGATATCCCCTGGCTGCCACTGCGGACCGATTTCGGTCACCATGCCGGACAGCTTGCACCAGACATTGGCACGGCCGGCCAAGGCCAGCATGCCCTGAAGCCAGGCCGGATCGGGCGCCCGGCCGCCACCCATGTGCGGCTTGGCGACATGATCGACGACGATGTTCAGCTCCGGGTGCGCGCGCGCGACCTCAAGGAGCGGCTTCAGATGGCGCGGCTGGATCAGCGCGTCGAAGCGAAGGCCCTTCTTCGCCATGTGAGCGAGAGCGGGCTGGATTTCGGGCCGCAGGATCCAGTTCGTGTCCTCGATGTTCTGCAACATCGGCCGGAGGCCCTTGAGCCAACGGCTTTCACGCAGCCGATCGATGGTTTCGATCGCCGTTGGGGCGGAGAGATCCACCCAGCCAACGACGCCGGCCACGAACGCATTGGCGTCCGCCAGTTCAAGAAGAAATTCGGTTTCGGCCACGGTGTCGGTGGCCTGCACCAGCACCGTCTGCTCGACGCCGGCATGCGCCAGAAGCGGGCGCAGATCGTCTGGCGAAAAGTCGCGGAAGATCGGTGCGACAGTCTCGTTCGGCCACGGATAATCCCCGCGCGAAAGCGTCCAGAAATGCTGATGCGCGTCGATCATCCGGTCCTCCGCTCTTCGCCCCGAGAGGGCCTCAATCCGCCGCTTGACAGATTGTATTTTATGATTAAGAACATTTAGCGAGTTGGAGCCGGCCGTGTCAATGACCCCTATCCTGCAATTTGGAACGAGCCGCTTTCTGCAGGCTCACGCCGATCTGTTTGTCTCGGAAGCGATGGCGGAGGGCAGGGCGCTGGGGCCGATCACGGTGGTGCAGTCGAGCGGCGACCCCGCCCGGCGCCTGCGGCTCGAGGCGTTGGCGGCGCCCGGCGGCTATCCGGTCATCATCAAGGGCCTTGAGAACGGAGAGGCGGTGCAACGCGAGGTCCGGGTGACCAGCATCGTCCGTGCTCTGACCACCGAGAGCGACTGGCCGGAGATTGTGCGAATTGCCGTTGAGGAAGCCGAGATCATCCTCTCCAACACGAGCGATTCAGGGTGGAGCCCGCAGCCGGCCGATCATCTGCCCGACTTTGCGCAAGGCATGTCTTATCCGGCCAAGCTGACGCAACTTCTGCTCGCCCGCTTCAAGGCCGGATGTCGGCCACTCACCGTCATGCCGGCCGAACTGATCGCAAGCAACGGCGACCGGCTCCGCGACCGCGTTCTGGAGTTGGCCGGGCCCTTGTCAGCGGATTTCTCTGCATGGGTGAGCGATGAGGTCGTCTTCGCCAATTCGCTGGTCGACCGCATCGTATCGGAAGCGCTGGAGCCGGCAGGCGCTGTGGCTGAACCCTATGCTCTCTGGGCCATCGAGGAAGCCGCAGGTCTGGTCCTGCCCTGTTCCCATGCGGCCATAAAGGTGGTGCCCGATCTGGAACGTATCGAGAAGCTGAAGCTGCACATCCTCAACCTCGGCCATACCTACCTCGTCGCCGGCTGGCTGAGGCGCGGAGGCGACAAAGGACGGCTGGTGCGCGGGGAGATGGCCGATGCCGCCATCCGGACCGATCTGGAAGACCTCTATGAAACGGAGGTGCTTCCCACATTCCTCGCCGCCGGCTACGGCGCAGACGCCCGCGACTACGTTGAGGTCACGCTCAGCCGCTTTGCCAATCCGTTCCTGGTTCACCGGCTTTCGGACATCGCCCAAAATCACGCCGAGAAGATCCGCCGTCGAATAGGCGCGTTTCGCGAGTGGAGCAAAGGGCTCGGGGTTGATGAGGACAGTCAGCCGCGTCTGAAAAGAATCTGCGATGAGGAGGCTTCGTGAAAACCAATCCCATTGGCCGCACGGCGGTCCAGGTGACAGAGATCTCGTTCGGATGTGCCGGCATCGGCAACCTCTTCCGCAAGGTCGATGACGAGACCGCCGAGGCCGTCCTCGCTTGCGCCTGGGATCGCGGCATCCGCTATTTCGACACGGCACCGCATTATGGCCGCGGCCTTTCGGAACAGCGGCTCGGCCGGTTTCTCAAGGGGCGCGAGCGCGGCGACTACGTCCTTTCCAGCAAGGTCGGCCGTCTGCTTTCGCCCGGGCCGGCGCTCGCTGAGGCCGACGGCTTCATCGAGCCGCTGGCGAACGCCGTGCGCTATGACTATTCGGGCGACGGCATCGAAGCCTCGTTCGAGCAGAGCTGCGAGCGGCTCGGCACGTCGCGCATCGAGATCGTCTATGTCCACGACATCGGCACCTATACGCACGGCGAGGACAATGCCCGCCACATGGCCGACCTCATGGGCAGCGGCTTCGACCGGCTTCGCAAGCTGAAGGACGCCGGGCGCATCGGCGCCTTCGGCCTCGGCGTGAACGAAAACGAGGTCTGCCTCGACATCATGGCCGAGACGGATATCGACATCATTTTGCTCGCCGGGCGGCTCACCCTGCTCGACCGGTCGGCAGAGGATCGTCTGGTGCCGCTCTGCCGAAAGAAGAATGTGAGCCTCGTGCTCGGCGGCATTTTCAACTCCGGCATTCTCGCGACCGGTCCGGTGCCCGGCGCGCATTATGACTATGGTCCGGCTCCTGAAGACGTTCTTGAAAAGGTCGGCGCTCTGCAACGCCGCGCGGAAGCCGCCGGCGTGCCGCTCGCCACCGCGGCGCTCCGTTTCGCCCTGGCCCATCCGCTGGCTGCCTCGACCCTGATCGGCACGGCGAAAGTCTCTTCGCTCATCCGCAATCTCGAGGCCGTATCGGCGCCTTGGGCGGCCGGTGCTGATGTTGCTTGGCTCTAGATCATGCAGCGCATGATCGACCTGGAGTTGGAGTTCCCCCGGTTTGATGGACACTTTTCCGATCGTGAAGGAGAGTGTTTTTCATGCCGAGAAGCTGGATCCCGTACCCTGCGGAATTCTGGGAACAGATTATCACTCTGGCGCGAGCCGTGCGTTGCGTTGAAAGCCTTGCGCGTGAGTTCGAGCCGTGCGTTGCGACGATCCATGGCTGGGTCAAGCAGGCGGATGCACGGATGGCGATCTTCGAGTTCATCGAGGCGCGGTACAATCCTGCCCGGCGTCATTCTGCGCTCGGATACCAGTCACCCATAGCCGACGAATGGAGGCAAATCGAGCGGCTACAATCTGCCAGCGTCTAACCGTCCACGAAACCGGGCGAACTCCAACTCCAGTTCGTCCTATTCAAAAATCTTACCAGGATTGAGCCGTCCGAAGGGATCGAACAACGCCTTCAGACGCGTCATGACCGCGATCTGACTTTCATCGCGACAGCGACTCAGCCAGTGCCGCTTAAGGGTGCCGACACCGTGCTCTGCGGTAACGGTTCCATGCCATTCGCCGACAAGGCCATAGATGACGTTCTCGATCTCGTGAACCTCTTGCGGCCCTCTGCTTCCGGTTGAGACGATCAGATGCAGATTGCCGTCGCCCATATGGCCGACATGGAGGCTGCGGCAGTCGACGAAGGCAGCAAGCGCACGGTCGCAGGCCTCGATGAAGGAACCAAGCCGCGATGGAACGATGCCAAGGTCGAAGTTGATATGGGCGCCGAAAGCGGCGTCGAGTTCCCCGACCGCTTCCCGGACCGCCCAGATCGACCGTGTCTCGGCGAGAGATTTTGCGATCACGCCGTCCTCGACCAGTTCGTTCTCAAGGCAGTGGCCGAGCCAGGCCTCGAACGCCTCTTCTCCGGAGGCGCCTTCATGCGCCGTTTCCAGGAGCACATATAGTCCATGGCGTCCGGATAAGGGCGGCCGGACGAGCTTTGCTTCCTCACAGACGAAGTCCCAGTAGGAAGGCCACATGCCTTCGAAGGCGACTAGCTGCGGGCCGAAACGCCTGCGGGCCGAGCCAAGCAGGTCGAGCGCAGCGCCGTAGTCCGAAAGGCCCAAGAGAGCGGTGTTGGCATGCGTCGTCGCAGGCACAAGTTTCATGACGGCGCGGGTGACGATGCCCAGCGTGCCCTCACTGCCGATGAAGAGTTGCTTCAGGTCGTATCCGGCATTGTTCTTCGGCAGCTCATTGAGATCGGAAAGGATCGTGCCGTTGGCCAGCACAACCTCAAGGCCGAGGATGTTCTGCCGGGTCATGCCATGCCGGATGACGCGGATGCCGCCGGCATTGGTGGCGATCGTGCCGCCGATCGTGGCCGTGCTGCGCGACCCGATGTCGACCGGATACTCCAGTCCGCGCTCCCGGGCCGCCTCCTGAACGGTTTGCAGCGGCGTCCCGGCCCAGGCAACGAGCGTCAGCGCGTCGGGATCGATGGCAATGACACCGGTCATGCGCTCGAGCGAGAGAACGAGATTGCCATCAAGGCAGCTCGCTCCGCCGGAAAGCCCCGTCCTGCCGCCCTGCGGAACGACCGGCAGACCATGGCGATGACAGAGGCGCATGACTTCTGAAAGGTCCTGGGTATTGGCCGGGCGAAGGACGGCTCGCGGAAGCTCGCCGCGCTCTCCCGACACGTCCGTCGCATAGCGCGCGCAATCGGCCGGGCCGAGCAGGATGCCGCTTTCACCAAGCAGGGCCGCAAGCGCGTCGAGCGCTGGATCTCGTGTCGTCATCATTGTCCTCTCGGAGCGACGGTCTCAGGCCGCAAACCCTGTGTTGGCCAGCCGGCGGATCTGTCCATTGTCCTTGTCTGCGGAGGGCGGCGAACTATACTCGCGAACCTTATCCTGCAGAATTTGAAAAGCGTCCCGATGGCCATCAGCACGAATCTCGCCCGGCTTCCAAGTCTCAGATATTTCATGGAAGTTGCGCACCATGGTTCGTTCCGGCGCGCGGCCGAGCAGCTCAACATCGCACCCTCCGCCATCAACCGTCAGATCAGCAATCTGGAAGCGACGCTCGGCGTGCAGCTCTTCGACCGCGAGCGTGGCCGCAATGGATTGCGGCTGACCGAAGCCGGCAAGATTCTTCAATATCGCGTCGCCTCCGTGATGAACGAACTCGTCATCGCCGGCGACGAGCTCAACGAACTCAAGGGGCTGCAGCGGGGGCATCTGCGGCTGGGCGTCAACGAGGTCGTCGCCGGCGATCTCCTGCATGGCATGATTGCGAATTTTCACAGCAACTTTCCGCAGCTGACCTATTCGGTGATGGTCGAAAACACGCCCGAGATCATCCGTCGCCTGCAGGACGGCGACGTCGATATCGGCCTTGGCTACAATTTCCCGCCGACGGGCGAACTCGAAGTGCTGGCGACGCTGAAGCGCGAGACCTGTCTCATCACGTCGCTGGACCATCGGCTGGCGCGCCGGCGCGTCGTCCGTCTCGACGAGATCACCGGCGAGAACTTCATCTTTCCGGACAGGTCGGTGGCGCTGCGCCGAATGCTCGACGACACCTTCACCAAGGCGGGGCTGAAGGTGCATCCGATCATGGAGACGAACTCCTTCACGCTCCTCCGCCAGATGGTTCAGAACGGGCTGGGCGTCAGCATGGTCGTCGGCCAGTTCCTGCAGCATCATCCCGAAAAGATTGCCTTCGTTCGCGTGGACAATCCCGCCATCGACGGCGGGATGCTGTCTTGCTGCCGCATTGCCGGCCGAACGCTGTCGACGGCCTCGCATGCCTTCTCCGCCAGCGTGAAGGCTCTTTTCAGCCAGTATGGCGGCTGAGCCTTCATGAACGCGGCGAGGGGCCTTATTGGCCGGCAAGCTCGACAATCAGGCCGCGCAACAGCGCTTTTCGGCGCGCGAGCGCCGAGATGACGATATGCTCGCCCGGCGAATGCCAGTCGTTGCCGATCGCCCCGAGACCGTCGAGTGTCGGCGTGCCGACCGAAGCAGCGAAATTGCCGTCGCTGCCGCCGCCACTGCGCGTTTCGACAAGGGGCGTGCCGAGGCGCTCGTTGATCCGCCGCGCCGCCTCGAAGAGCTCCAGCGTCCCCTCCGTGCGCGAGAGACAGGGCTTTTCGATGCCGCCGGCAACCTCGATGCGGATGTCCGGCCCCAGCGGCACCAGCGTCCGGATCAGGACGTCGATCTCGGTGCCGATCGTATCGTCGGCAAAGCGCACATCCACATCGCAGCGTGCATGGCCGGCAACGACATTCGGCTCGGTGCCGCCGAGGATGCGGCCGATGTTGACGGTCGTATCGGTGGTCCGGTCGGTCAGGGCATCAAGCTTCAGAACCGTGCGCGCGAGTTCCGAGATCGCGCTGCGGCCATCGGCATGGGCCGAGCCCGCGTGCGCTTCGCGTCCGAAGAAGTCGAGAACGTATTTGGCCCGGCCCTTGCGGAAGGTGATCACCTCGTCGCCGCGGGCGGGCTCGGGAACGAGCACGCAGCTCGCCTTTCGCGCCTCGTCTTCGATGAAGTCGTGGGAGGTCGGCGAGCCGATCTCCTCGTCGGTGTTGTAGATCAGCGTGACCGGGCGGCCGAGTTTGGTCTGCGCTTCGACGATGTCCCGCAGGGCGGCGAAGGCGAGATAGGCCCCGCCCTTCATGTCGGCGATGCCGGGGCCGAAGAAGCGGTCGCCCTCCCGGCGCATCGGCACGGAACCGGGCAGGCAGACGGTGTCGAGATGGCTCGTCACAAGAACGCCCTTGCCCGGACCGTCGCCGAAGCGGGCAATCAGATGGTCGCCCATGCCGTCCCGGCCGGGAATGCGCTCGATCGCGGCGCCAAGGGGCTGCAGTTCGCTGGTGATGAGGTCCAGCAGTCGCGCGATGCTGTCGACCGAGCCTGTCGGCGTCTCGATCTCCACCCAGCGGCGAAGGCCCTCAAGGAGGCTTTCGCTCTCCGAACGCGTTGCGGAAGAGAGGTCAGCTGAGGCTGTCGGCATGGTCCCGCCAGATCGAAGGCTTGAGGTTGAGGGTCGTTGCGGCGGGGAAGGTCGCCGTCCAGTGTGCAGCGATCTCGCTGCCGGTCGCAATGAAAAGGCCCGGCATGGACGTCACATCGCGCAGGAAGGTTTCCAGCATCGCGAAGCGGTGTCCCCAGCCGCTTCGGGCGGGCGAGATCGTGACCGGAAAGGCGCGGCCCCGGCGATACTGTGCGGCAAATTCGGCCTTCCAGTTGCGCAGGAGGGCCGATGGGCGCTCAAGCCCGCTGCCCTCGTGCGGGAAGAGCAGGAAGAACGTGTCGTCGAGGTGATAGTAATAGGGCAGGGTCACCAGCGCGCGGGGACCCGCCGGATCGGTGACCCAGTAATAGGGAAGGTCGTCGGCAAGGCCGTTGCCGATGTAGGAAAAGCCCTGTGCGATCGCAGTATCGACCGTCTCGCGGCGCAATGTTCCGGTGGCAAAGTGGTCGTCGGGGCGCGGCAGCCCGTACCAGCCGAGCGGCCGCGTGCCGGCGATCTTTTCGATCACATCGGCGGTGCGCGTCATGCGCCAGGTTTCTTCCTCGACCGACAGGTCGGCCGGGTCTTCGCCGATCAGACCCTGCGCCGCGATTTCATGACCGGCGCCGGCAATCGCCCTGATCCGCTCCGGATAGGCCTCGGCAACGAGCGCGGGAACGGCGAAGGTCGCCTTCAGGCCCATCGCGGAGAAAAGCGCAAGAAAGGCGTCGAGCCCTTCGTGCATGCCGAAATGGAACGTCGGCGCGCCGATGTCCTTGTCCGTGATGCCGGCGCCGCCGCTGGCCGGATTGAGATTGACGACAAGATTGAAGGCAAGCCGGGCGCCGTTCGGCCAGACGACCTGCTCGTCGAGGACCGTCGTCTCGTTGGAACTTGTGTAGGCATCTTTCCAGGGCATCGCGCGGCTCACATCGTTGGCTGGACGGACGGAAGGGGATGGTGCTCGAAGATGTGCCGGGCGAGCGTCGCGCAGGTCGGGAACCAGACGCCGGGGAGGCACTGCATGCGGCGGATGAGCCGCTCCAGCATGTCGACGCGCAGGGCGTGGCCCGAAACGAACGGATGCAGCAGGAAATTGACGTAGCCGCCCACCTTGTACTGCTGCTCGAAAGCCGCCCACCAGATGTCGAACACCTCGTCGACATCCATGATCCGCTGCGCCGCATTCGGCGTCGCAAGCCAACCGAAGCTGAAATACATCGCGTCGTCGAGCGCGTAGTGGAACGGCAGCTGCAGCATGGGGTTTTCACCGTCTGCATCGAGCTCGTAGAAGGGCCGGTAGAGGGCGGATGTGAAGGAGTTGTAGACGATCCCCTTCTTGCGCAGGAGCGAGGGCGTATGGCTGCTGCGCGTTCCCGTGATCGGCTTGCCCGCGACGGCTTCAAGTGCCGCGATCGCGCGCGATAAATGGGCGTCCTCGCGCTCAGGGTCCTTGGGAACGTCGTGCTCCCACATGTGGTCGGCAAGTTCATGGCCGGCGGCCACGGCACGGTGCAGGGCATCGGGGTAGAGCTCGCAGATGCGGCCCGGCGTGAAGAGCGTGGTCTTGACGTCGTTGGCGTCGAACATGTCGAGCATGCGCCAGATGCCGACTCGACCGCCGAATTCGCCCTTGGCGCGTTGGCCGGCCGGTTCCTCAAGCAGGCGGCGCAGCAGCATGGCGTCGAAGTCGAGCGTGAAGTTGACGGCGATCCTGACACCGTCCGGATAGGCAAATCCGTTGATCGGCAGGCGCCGGGATCGCTGGTGCGAGGCGGCCGAGAGGAGCCGGGCATAGTCCGTCTCGATCGGCCTGAAATCGGAATGGACCGTCATGTTCTTGCTTCTCCGTGTAGTTTGTCCAGCGCGCCGTCTGCCGATCCCCGGTCGCCAGCCAAGCGGCCCGAATAGGCGAGACGCGCTTCGGCGGCCTTGAGGCCGGCAAGAACCGAATTGACGACGGGAACGCCCGTGATCTCGGTCAGTCGTTCCGGCATCCCGGGGGCGAAAGACAGCGCGAGACAGCCGAGGACGAGGACGTTGGCGCCCGCTTCGGTGCAGGCGCGCGCCCTTTCGGCGGCGGCTGCAAAGTGGCGATCCGGTTCCCGCACCAGATCGGCGACCGAACCGCCGACCATCACCTCCGACAGGAACATCGGCTCGATGCCGATCCCGCGGATGCGCCGGCGCAGACCGGGCGGCGTCGGGTCGGAGGACAGGACCGAGAACCGTTCGCCGATCTGCACGGCGGCAAGCATCGCCGCTTCGCCCGGCCCGATGACCGGCACGCCCGAAATTTCCTGCAGGGCCTCCGTCGCGGGATCGCTGAAGCAGCCGATGACAACGGCATCGTAGCCCTTGGTCTTCCAGCCGGACGCGGCGTCCTTCAGCGCCGGGAAGACCATGGCAATGTCGGCCGCCGACTGGACGGCCGCCGGACCTTCTTCGGGCGACGCGATCTCGATCGCCAGGGACGGTGCCCAGGCCTGGAGCATCGCCAGGCGGCGCGCGATTTCGCCGGGGCCGGCCGAACGATGCAGCGGACTGACGAGCTGATAAAGGAGGCGGGGCCGGTTCAAGCTTGCGGTCATGGGTCGGAAGGCCGTTGGAGGAATGAGGACGGGGCCGATCAGAAGGCGCGCTGCAGGCCGACGAGGCGCTGGACGAGGGCGACGCCGATCAGAGCGAGAATGATCGAGAGCGTTGCCGCGGCCGCGGCCGTCGGCTTGAACTCGTAGGTGAGGAAATCGAACAGCGCCAAGGGCAGGGTGTTGCCGCCGACAGGCTTCAGCAGCAGCGAGATCGTGTAGAGGTCGAAGCTGTTGATGAAGGCGAAGATCGCGCCCATGACGAGGCCCGGCCGCACCAGCGGCAGGATTACCAGCCGGAACGTCTGCCACCCCGTGGCGCCGAGGCTGGCGGATGCCTCGTCGAGCGACGATGGAACCTGGCGCAGCGCCGCCGAGATCGAAACATAGGCATAGGGAAAGGACAGCAGGACGTGGCCGATCTGCAGGCCCAGAAAGCTCCGCCCGAGGCCGATCTTGTAGAGAAAGAACAGGAGTCCGACGCCGGTGAGGAGCTCCGGCACCAGGAGCGGCAGCACCATGCCGATCTGGAACCATCCGCTGAGCTTGCCGGACAGGGCCTTCCCGGCAAGGGCGGCCATCATCGCAAGGACGCTGGTGACGACGGCGGTGATCGCACCGACATGAAGCGAGGTCAGCAGCGCGGCCACAAGATTGTCCCGCTCGAAGAACTGCGCGTACCATTGCAGCGAGAAACCCCTCGGCGGGAATTCGATGAGCATGCCGGAGGTGAATGACGCGCCGACGATCGTCACCAGCGGTGCCAGCAGGAAGACGTAGAGAAGGGCGACCAGGAGGCCGAAGGACGTGCTCGCCGCGCGCCCGTTTCCGAACGGTGTTGCAGTCGTCGTCATGCGCGCACCCGATCGCTCAGGCGCCACGTCGCCATGGTGAAGATGGCGACGACGACCAGCGTCGTCAGCGACAGGACGATCGCCAGCGTCGAGCCCAGCGGCCAGCGGAACGTGCCGGTCAACTCGGCGATGATCTGCGGCGGCATGTAGGTCACCATCTGCCCGCCAAGCAGCGCCGGGGTGACGTAGGACGCGATCGCCAGCACGAAGACGAGGGTGACGCCGGCCTGGATGCCGGGAAAGCTGAGCGGCAAAATGACGTCGCGGAAGGCGGCGGAACGTGTCGCGCCCATGGAGGCGGCCGCTTCCACGAGGCTGGGCGGAATGTTGCGCAGGGCATTGTTGATCGGCAGCACCATGAACGGCATGAAGACGTGCACGAGCGCGACGATCACGAGGCTCTGCGTGAAGAGCAGCCGCAGCGGCCGGTCGATAATGCCGAGACCGAGCAGGGACACATTGAGCGGCCCGTTCAGCGCGGTGATGATCATCCAGCCGAAATTGCGCACGAGGACGCCGGTCATCAGCGGCGAGGCGATGAGGGCGTAGAGGAGCACGAGCTTGAGGCCGTCTGCCTTCGCCATATGCCAGGCGACCGGATAGCTGACGATGAGGCAAAGGAGCGTCACCGTCGCCGCCGTGACCAGCGACCGGGACAGTGCACCCCAGTAGAACGGGTCACCGAGAACGCGCGAATAGTGCATCAGCGTGTAGCCGTCGCCGAAGGGCTCAGCGATTCCGGGGGTGCGGAAGCTCATTTCGACCATGTTGCTGATCGGCAGGATCATGAAGACGAAAATGAGGGCGACGGCCGGCAGCGCCAGCAGCAGCTTGAAGAGCAGCGCGCGTTTCATGACGCGACCTTCGGCATGGCCCAGGCATGCGAGCGGTCGATGGCAATACCGACGGTGCTGCCCGGCGCGACGCTGGCATTCGGCGGCGCTGCAAGCTTCAGCGTATTGCCGTCGGACAGCGCGATCTCGCAATGCTGCGAGGCGCCGAGGAAGGCGCATTTGGCGATTGTGCCGGTGAAGTCGGCCTCTTCGCCCACTCCAGCAAGACGCAGGGCCTCCGGGCGCAGCAGAAGCTCGACGTCGCTGCCCGGTGCGATGGTCGTGGCGCCCGCGACCTCCAGCTGCGTGCCGCCGACCGACACGCACATCCGGCCGGCGCCGGCCGATGCTGCCTCCTTGCAGGCGAGGATGTTGGCCTCGCCGGTGAAATCGGCGACATAGCGTTCGCTTGGCCGCTGGTAGATCTCGCGCGGCGTCGCGAACTGCGCCACGTTGCCCGCCTTCATGACGGCCACCATGTCGGAAATCGCCATCGCCTCGGACTGGTCGTGCGTGACGTAGAAGGCCGTGATGCCGGACTGCTGCTGCAGATCGCGGACAAGCCAGCGGACCTCGTCGCGCAGGCGGGCGTCGAGGTTTGCGAGCGGCTCGTCGAGGAGCAGAAGACGCGGCTTCAGCACCAGCGCGCGGGCGAGCGCCACACGTTGCTGCTGTCCGCCGGAGATTTCCCTCGGAAGCCGGTCTTCGAGCCCGTTGAGACGCACCGCACGCAGGACGTCAAAGACCCGCGTCTCGATCTCGGCTCGGGAGCATTTGCGCAGCTTCAGGCCGTAGCCGACATTCTCGGCGACAGTCATGTGTGGGAAAAGCGCGTAGTTCTGAAAGACGACGCCGAAGCCGCGGCGGTTGGAGGGGATCGACAGGATGCTCTCGCCGTCGATCCGGATGTCGCCTCCGTCGGGCTCCAGAAAGCCCGCCAGGCACCTGAGTGTGGTGCTCTTTCCGCAGCCCGAGGGTCCGAGAAGCGTCACCATCTGCCCGGAAAGCGCCTCGAGCGAGACCCCTTCCAGTGCCACGACATCCTGATACTGCTTGCGCAGATTGATCACCTCCACTGTTGCCATGGCTTAGATCGTGCGTTCCCAGAGGTCGTTGAGCTTGGGAATGATCGCGAGCGTCTCATCCCAGTCGAAGCGGATGGCCTTGGAGACGACCTCCGGCTGAAGCGGCCATTTCTGCAGGTTCTCCGGCAGTTCGACGGTCTTGTTGGTCGGTGCGATCAGCCAGTTTTCGGCCATCCAGAGCTGGATCTCGGGGCTGAGGACGAAGTTCACATACTCCTCGCCGAGCTTCTTTTCAGGATGGTTCTTGAAGACGGAGAAGGAATGGTCGAAGACCATCATGCCTTCCTCCGGCACCACGAAATCGATCGGAACGCCCTGTTCCTGCATCGTCTTGACCTCGCCGACGTCGATTGGCGCGACGGCGATCTGGCCCTGGGTCAGGAGCGGCGTGAGCTGCGCCGAATAGCCGATCTGCGGGAACGGCGCGAGTTCCTTGAACTTGGCGACGGCGGTTTCGATGTCGTCGCGGCCGGAGCCGAAATGCTCGCCGGCCCAGAGCGCCATCATGGTCGCGGCCGAGTTGGTGATCTTGTAGAGGCCGAGCTGGCCCTTGAAACGCGGATCCCAAAGGTCGGCCCAGCCCTTCGGCGGCTTGTCGACGAGGTCCGTGCGATAGGCAAGCACCAGCGGCGCCAGCATGCCGGTGACGGCCGTCTTGCCCTTCAGGATCGCGGGCTCGATCAGGTCGGCCATGTTGGGCACGAGTTCCGGCGTCAACTCTTCGAAATAGCCGTCGTTGCGGATCATGGCGGTGTATTTTTCGTTCAGCATCACCGCCGGGAAGGGCGGGTTTTCCGGGCCGGCGGCACGGAAATTGGAGATCCAGGCCATGCCGAGGCCGATATCGAGATCAAACGGCTTGCCGATCTGCTGGGAAAACTTCGGCATGACGTATTTGCGCCAGTCGTCTTCCCAGCGGCCGCCGAACATGTTGACGATAAAGGTATCGCCTTCGGCAAAGGCCGGAAGGTTGAAGGCACTGAGGCTGGCAAGGCCGGCGCCTGTCTGCAACAGTCTGCGTCGTGTGAAATTCATCAAGGTTCCCCTTCGTTTGTTGTCCATGTCCGCGTCTCTGCAGAGAAGCCTTACCCGGGGAGGACCGGGAAAGGTGAGGGCCACCGGCGGCTTGCTGGCCGGAATGCCGGGTCAGCTCATCTCGATGTGATCCGGATCGAGCCGAAGTTCGATCAGTCGCACTCCGCCGTGCTGGCGAATGATGTCGGCGGCGGCGGCAAGGTCGCTCTCGCCCTGCACCCGCACGGACTTTGCGCCGAGCGCTGTGGCGATCGCCGTGAAATCGGGCGGCGCGATCAGCGACAGCGCCGGGTCCATCGACCGGTTGGTGAACTGGATGTGCTCGGCCCCGTAGCTGCCGTCGTTGCAGAGAATGATCACCAGATCGAGTTGCTCGCGGATGGCGGTGGAAAGCTCGGCGAAGCCTGAAAGCTGGAAGCCTCCGTCGCCGGCGATCAGCACCGTCTGGCCGTCGGCGGCGCAGGCCGCGCCGATGGCCTCGCCGAGGCCGCAGCCGATGGAGCCGAAATAGCTCGTGTAGACCAGCCGATGCGGCGCCGTCACCGGCAGCGCGCGCCAGCCGGTCGTGACGAAGCGACCGAGATCAGCGACCAGCGTGCGGTCCGTGTCGAGGGCGCGATCGAGCATCTTCAGGGCAGGAAGGAAATCGACGGTGCCCGGGCGGGTTGGCTTGAAGCGCGGACTTTCGGACGCCTCGGCCGCCTGGGCTTCGAGCGTGCGCCTGAGATCGTCGCCGGCAAAGCGGCTTGGCGGGATTTCGGCAAGGTCGAGAAGTTTGATCATGCGACGGGCCGTCGCGGCCGCATCGCCGTAGAGAAGGATCGTCGGTTCGGTGCGGCGGTCATTCTCCTTCGGATCGCCGAGGATCTGGATGACGCGCTTGCCCCTGGTATAGCTACCGTTTTCGGTCGTGTGCTTGCTGAGGCTTGCGCCAAAGGCGACGATGCAGTCGGCCTGCATGATGGCATCGACCGTCGCCGGCCGGCTGAGACCACCGAAAACGCCGAGGTCGAAGGGAGCCCCCTGGAAAAGTCCCGACGCCTTGAGCGTCGTGGCAACGGGAGCCTCGATGCGGCGGGCGAGCGCAAGCAACGCCTCGCGGGCCTCACTTCCGATGGCACCGCGACCGGCGAGAATCAACGGACGCCGCGCCGACGCGATCATGCCGAGCGCGTTGTCGAATTCGTCGCCCTCTGGCACGGCAGCGTGCGCGGGTGCCAAGGAAAGAACGACCGGCACGGTCGTCGGCGTACTCGCCCATTGCAGGTCGACCCGCATGTTGAAGACGACGGGCCGGCGCTCGACGGCAGCGAGACGAAAGGCGCGCGCAAGATCGCTCGCAGCCGTTTCCGCCGAGATCATCTCGATGAAGCCGGCGCCCGTCGCCTTGACGATCTCCCGCTGGTCGATCTTCTGCAGATGCTCGCGGTCTCCGGGCGCCGTGTCGCCGCAAAGGAGGACCATCGGGATGCCGCCCTTGACGCCTTCGACGAGGGCCGTGACCACATTCGTCAGCGCCGGGCCGTGCGTGATGGTCGCGACGCCGGTCTTGCCGGAGACCTGCGCGAAGCCCAAAGCGGCGAGAACTGCATTGGCTTCGTGCGTGCAGCCAATATAGCGGCCGGCGCCAGCTTTGGCGAAGGCATCCACCATGAAAAGGTTCGCATCGCCGACAAGGCCGAACAGATGCCCGACGCCATGCTCGAGCAGGCAATCGGCCAAAATCTGATGAACGGTCCTTAGACGGTGATTCATGTTCATCCTGGAGATCTCGCGGTGCGGCAGCGGAAGAAAGAAGCGCGCCCGCCCATTAATGCAGGTGAGAAATGAAAACAAAAGCGCAATAATGTGAGTGAGAATGTGCAAAAATTAGATCATAAGAATCACTCTGTCTGTTCACGGTCAGCATGAATGGCACAGATTTAACGTCATGATTCAGGGAGGGTCTGGGCTTCGTCGAAGTGACGAAGGAAAGAAGAGGAAGCCCAGATCGTGCAAGACAAACGCACCGGCAAAGGCTCCTGAGGAACAAGTTGCGAAGGATATCGGGCGGCAGACGCGGCGCCGTTTCTCGGCCGAGGACAAGATCCGCGCCATGCCCTGGCCGACAAGAATCTCAATCTGCCGTAGCTTCCTGACAATCTCTTCAGGCTTGTGTCCCTTGTTTCCCATCTGAGATCCTCCGTTTTACTGAACATAACGGCGGACCACTTCAGTGGGTGAGGATCAGACGGTTCCGGCCTCAACCCGTACATCCGATGCGGCGGGTGTTGCCGCAAACATGGCGTCGAACATCGGCCGCGCCTCGGGGCCGAACTTCTCGCCCTTATGGGCCGAGGCCGCCTGTCGCATCGCGGCCACGGCCGGGGTGTCTTAAGGCGGGAGGGGCTGGATCGATATCATCCTCGGTCTCCTTATTCTTGAATTCGTGATTAGGGATGCAGGCTCAGGATTTCGTCCACTGGACGGCCGCATCCCTGGCAAAGGCGGCGTAGGAGCGCGGAGCACGTCCGAGGAGCGTGGTCAGCTGGGCGATGTCGTCGGCGGTCGCCGCGGCACCTTCGGTCTGATAGCGGCTGAACATCAGGCGCAGGTCGAGCGCATGCCAGGCGGGCAGCATGGTCTTCATGCGCTGCTCCATGACGACAAGATCGTCGCCGCCATAGCGGACCGGGCTGCCGAGGACCTCATTCCAGATCGCAGCGATCCCTTCGCCGGTCAGGCTGTCGGGACCAACGAGGGAATAGGTTTCGCGGCCGAGCGGTGCTGTGGCCTGCTCACGGCGATTGAGCTCGATCGCGGCGGCCTCGCCGATATCGCGGATATCGACCATCGAGACGCCCTTCGCGCCGATCGGCGACCCGTAGACGCCGGCCTTCAGAAGTCCGTCCTTCTGGCGTAGATCGTTCTGGATGAAGTAGGCGGGACGTAAGATCGTTGCGGGCAAATCGAGGGCCTCGATCATGCGCTCGACCGTGTACTTGCCGGCGAAATGGGGCACGTCGGCATAGGCGTCGCTGCCGAAGACCGAGAGATAGACGATGCCCTTGACGCCGGCCTCGCGGGCGACCGTGAGGGTCAGCATGGCCTGGGTCAGTTCATCGGCGACGTTCGGGACCAGCAAGAACAGCGTGCTGACGCCTTGGAGAGCCGCGCGTACCGAATCCGGGTCGGCGAGGTCTCCGCGGACCGCCGTGACGCCAGCGGGAAGCTGCGCCGTCTCGGGCGAGCGCGTCAGGGCGCGGACATCGGCGTTGCGCGCTTGAAGATGGGCCAGGACCTGGGCCCCGATGGTTCCAGTGCTGCCGGTGACGAGAATGGTCATGTCGAAATCTCCTCATGTTGTGGGGTTGCAACTTGCGAGGAGGACGGTATCCGTTTCATTTTCGATGAGAAGACGCCAGTATTGAGATTGGCCGTCTCAAATATGGAACGCATCGATGGATCTTCAGGCCTTGTCCGACTTCGATCTTGTTGCCGCTCATGGCGGGTTTGGCCGCGCTGCCCGGGCCTCCGGGCGCTCGAAAGCGACCTTGTCGCGGCGGGTCGCCGAACTCGAGGAAAGCCTCGGCGTGAGACTGATCGAGCGCGGCTCGCAGACCCTGCGCCTGACGGATGAAGGACGGGCGCTGCATGAGCGCACGCACGGACTGCTGGGTGAAATTGCAGAGGCCGGCGAGGCAGTCGTGCTCGGCGCATCCACGCCTAGAGGCAGGTTGCGTGTGAGTGCGCCAATGGTCTTCGCGCATGTCGCGCTGCCGCGGATCGCCGCGCGGTTTGCGCTGGCTTATCCGGATGTCCAGCTTGAAATCGTTGCCGAGGACCGCAAGGTCGATCCGGTCGAGGATGGCTACGATTTGGTTATCCGGATCAACCCATCGTCGGACGAGCGCCTCGTCGGTCGCCGCTTTCTCAACGACGAACGCCTGATTGTGGCGCCGCCTGGCATGCCGCGTCCCGTTTCCGGGGCGGATGGCGACGAAGTTGCTGTGAAGGCCGTTCTACTCTCCGCCACACCGTCCGGAACTGTCTGGCATATGCGCTCCGGAACGGCGGTCGAGGTCCTTAGACCCGACCCAATTCTCCGTCTCTCTTCGCTTCTGATGGTCCGCGATGCCGTGCTGGTCGGTGCGGGTGCGGCCTTGCTGCCAGAACTCCTTGTCGCTGAAGACATCGAGGCCGGCAGGCTCGCCTGCTGGGGAAGGCATGCCGGTCAGCCCGTGGAGATATGGGCGCTGCAAAGTTCACGCCGCCTGATCGGCGCCAAGGTGCGCGCGTTCATGGAAGTTGTCGGGACGGCGTTTCCGGAGAAGACCTTCGTCGCGCCGTCGATATGAGCGAGAAAGGGGTGTCCGTCTCGCTTCTGAACCTGGATGACAAGCTCAGGTGCGTGGGAAATATCTGCATATATAGGCCGTGTCGCTATCAGCGGCGACTATGTGGCCATCGATGATGGCAGCCCGCGTGGCCGTCAGATAGGCGAATGGATTGACGCCGTTGAGCGTCTCGTCAGCGCCTCCCGATCTTTGCCACTATCGACCGGTTGGCCGTCCAACGGGAGGAATGATCCGCCTCGTGACCCTCCAACAACCGCACCGCGCGTTCGCGCACCCGAGGGCAAAACTTCTTCGTCGTTTTGCTCGTCATGGCTTCATCCTATTTGGAAGTTGGAGCCTTCGGTAAGGCCGGGGGCGGTTCACTCTTCTCGCCAAACGCCCATCAGCATATTCAGAAAGCGCTCAGCCGCTGGTGACAAAGTTCCTCCGCGGCGGCGAACCACGCCGATCGTGCGCGATATTTCGGGATTGCCGATCGGGCGTGTCACGAGGAACGGATGATCTTCTCGCGGGGTCGCCATTCGCGGCAGAACAGATATGCCGAGGCCCGCTTCGACCAGACCGAGCGAGGTGGAAAGGTGGGTGACTTCGTAAAACCAGCGAAGCTTGATGTTTGACTTGGCCAGAGCCGCATCCAGCAACGTCCTGTTGCCGCTCGATCTGTGCACCGTGATCAACTGGTAGGGTTCCAGATCCTTCCAGCCGACCACGACTTTCTCAGCCAGTGGGTGATCCTTTCGGGCTGCGAGAACGAAGGGGTCCTCGACCAGCCGTTCGAAGGTCAGATCCGGATCGGACGTTCCCATGATGTTGATCCCGAACTCCACCTCTCCCCTCGCGACAGCTTGCAGCCCATCTGTCGCCGGCAAGTCAAGAATCCGAAACCGGATGTTCGGAAACTCTTGATTGAACTGGCGAATGACAGTCGGAAGAAAATAGAACGCTGCCGTCGGCAGGCAAGCGATCGTCACCAGACCGCCGCGGGTGGGGCTGATGTCGCGAACTGCGAAAAGCGAGCCATCGAACTCTTCGAGCATGCGCCGGACGAGCGGCATCAGTTCGATGCCAACCGCCGTGACGGACACATGCCGCGTCGTGCGTTCCAGGAGCGGAGCGCCAATCACCTGCTCCAGCTTCTGGATGCGGCGGCTCAATGCCGGTTGGGAAAGATTGAGGGCTTCCGCGGCGCGGTGAAAATTCTCCAGTTCCACGACGCTGAGGAAGGCGCGAAGGTCCAGTATTTCGCAATTAATGCTCATTGTGCATCAATCTTCCAAATTTTCGCATTTCACAGATCAAACCATATTCCGCTAACTGGATCAAAGTCGGCCAATTGATAAGGCGCTGACATAATTCAGACGGAAGCACAAGAGATGAACGACCTTCTTGCTATTCCCTGCGTTCTGATGAGGGGCGGCACCTCCAAGGGTCCGTTCTTTCTCGCAAGCGATCTTCCGGCCAATACCGGCGAACGGGATCAGATCCTGCTCTCGGTCATGGGGTCCGGTCATCCCCTGCAGATTGATGGCATTGGGGGCGGCAACCCGGTGACAAGCAAGGTCGCTATCGTCGGACCGTCGAGTGTCCCCAATGCCGACGTCGATTATCTCTTCGCTCAGGTTCGGGTCGATCAACAGCTCGTCGACACCTCTCCGAACTGTGGCAACATGCTTGCGGCCGTCGGCCCCTTCGCCATCGAGGCCGGGCTTGTTCCCGCACGGGGCGACAA
Organism: Hartmannibacter diazotrophicus; assembly: GCF_900231165.1. Taxonomy (GTDB): domain Bacteria; phylum Pseudomonadota; class Alphaproteobacteria; order Rhizobiales; family Pleomorphomonadaceae; genus Hartmannibacter; species Hartmannibacter diazotrophicus. The sequence continues at coordinate 3,342,539 of NZ_LT960614.1, read as the reverse complement.
GACGCTGGTCCGCATTCACAACGTCAACACCGGCAAGCTGATCGACGCCGAAGTCCCGACGCCCGGCGGCAGCGTTTCCTATCTCGGCGACGCAACCATCGACGGGGTGCCGGGCCGCGCGGCCCCCATCGCACTCAGCTTCATGGACGCTGCCGGCGCGCGGACTGGGCAGCTTTTTCCGACCGGCAATGCACTGGATATCATCGACGGCGTCCCGACGACCTGCATTGACTGCGCCATGCCGATGATCCTGATCGAAGCGCACTCCATGGGCGTCAGCGGCCTGGAGACGTCGGCTCAACTCAACGCCGACAAGGCGCTTCTCGCGCGTCTGGAAGACCTACGGATCAAGGCCGGCGAACGCATGGGCCTCGGCAACGTGCGCAACCAGGTAACGCCGAAACCGGTTTTATTATCCCGTGCATCTTCGGGCGGCGATCTCAACGTCCGTTACTTCATGCCGCATCAATGCCATCCATCTCTCGCCACCACAGGAGCCGTGGGGATCGCAACGGCCTGCATCAGTGACGGCACGGTCGCATCCCTCCTGATCGGCAAGAAAACGCCCCCCCTTCAGTTGTCGATCGAGCACCCCAGCGGGCGCCTGGATGTCAGGCTTTCCGAAAAGGATGGCAAAATCGTCGCCGGAATACTTCGGACAGCCCGGCGGCTGTTCGAGGGACAAGTCTTCGCCAAACCTGCCAAGCAAATCGATTGTGCGGCATAATGTTGTGAAAATGTCCACCGGAAGAGTGGCACCAAAAGGAGGAAATTTCATGCGTAAGTTCATGCTAGCCCTGGCCGCAACCGTCGCATTTGTCGGAACGGCTGCCGCCGCCGACCCGGTGCGCATCAGCGTCGGGTCCTACAACCTCAACAACCTTCCTTTCCCGGTCGCCAAAGGTCTTGGGCTTTACGAAAAGGAAGGCCTCGACGTGACCGTTGAGAACTTCGCCTCCGGCGGATCGAAGACGCTTCAGGCGCTTGTGGCCGGCTCGACCGACATCGCCGTCGGCTTCTACGATCACACGATCCAGATGCAGTCCCAAAACAAGGCCGTCATCGCCTTCGTGCAGCTTGCGCGCAACTCCGGCCTCGTTCTGGCCGGCGGCAAGAGCAGCACCTTCGATCCGATGAAGCCGGAGACCATCAAAGGTGCGAAGATCGGCATCACTTCGCCCGGTTCGTCTTCTGACTTCTTCGTGCGGTATTATCTGCAACGCCACGGATTGTCGGCTGACGATGTCTCGCTGATCGGCGTGGGCTCGGGTTCCGCCGCCGTCGCAGCGCTCGAGCAGGGCAAGGTCGATCTTCTGGTCAACTACGACCCGGCGGCAACCTTCATCGAAGCCAAGGGCGTCGGCAAGATCCTGATCGATGCGCGCAGCGACGATGGCGCCAAGGCGATCTATGGCGGCATCTACCCGACTTCGGTGCTCTATGCGACGCAGTCCTACATCGAAGACAATCCCGAAACCGTGCAGAAGGTCACCAACGCAACGGTTAAGGCACTGGAATGGATGAACAGCCATTCGGCAGAAGAAATCGTCGAGATGCTGCCGAAGGAATTCATCTCCGGCGACCATGACACCTACGTCAAGGCTGTCGAGAACGCGAAAGCCATCTTCTCGAAGGACGGCCGCATCAGCGACGAAGATATCAAGACGCCGCTGGCCGTGCTGAAAAGCTTCAACGAGAAGGTTGCCGCCGCCAAGATCGACCTTTCGAAGACCTACACGAATGAGTTCGTCGACAAGGTCCCGGCCGTCGCGGCAAACTAAAAGGAGGAGACGATGGCCCTGGCCGTTGTGAAATCAGCCCCCCCGCTCAAGCATTCAACCCCTGCAAAGCCAATGGTTTCCATCGATTCGGTGACCATGTCATTCGGCACTTACGTGGCCGTCGAGGACGTCAGGCTGACCGTTGCAGATGGCGAGTTTCTCGCCATCGTTGGCCCGACAGGGTGTGGCAAGAGCACGATCCTCAATGCCATAGCCGGGCTCCTCAAGCCGTCAAGCGGCAGCGTCGCGATCGACGGCCAGCCCGTCAACGGCGTGCAGAACGATATCGGTTACCTCTTCCAGCAGGATGCGCTGTTCCCCTGGAAGACGGCAATCGAGAACGTCGAACTGGGACCCATGTTCAAGGGTTTCAGCGGAGCCGAGCGGCGTGCCGCATCCATGAACTGGCTGGCAAAGGTCGGTCTGAAGGGGTTCGAGCACCGCTACCCGCATCAACTGTCGGGTGGACAGCGCAAACGCGTGCAGATGGCGCAGGCGCTGATCACCGGACCAAAGGTCATTCTCATGGATGAGCCCTTCTCCGCACTCGACATTCATACCCGCCATCTCATGCAGAACGAACTTTTGCGCCTGTGGCAGGAAGAGCGCCGGGCCGTCGTCATGATCACGCACGATCTTGAAGAGGCTATTGCGCTCGGCGACAGGGTCGTCGTGCTGGCCGCCGGCCCCCGTTCGCGCGTGATCGACAGTTTCCCCGTCGATCTCGAAAGGCCTCGCGATGTCGCGGAAATCAAACTGGATCCGCGCTTTACGGACCTCTACCGGAATATCTGGGCGTCGCTACGCGGAGAAGTGGAGAAAAGCTATGAACGCCATGACTGAACGCCTCATCCAGATCGCCCTGCTCGTCGTCATCGTCGGCGGCTGGCAACTCGGAGTCGCCATGGGCTTCATCGACGTCTTCTTCTTTCCGGCGCCGATCGACATCATCAAACAGGTGGTGGCTTGGGTGATGGAAACGAGTTTCTATCACCACGTGGCCATCACCCTGACGGAAACCGTGCTCGGCTACATCGTTGGAACGGGACTTGGCGTTGCTGGCGGCGTCTGGCTCGGCCTCAGCCGCTCGACAGCTCGCATCCTGGACCCCTTCATCAAGGGCCTGAATGCGATCCCACGCGTTGTGCTCGCACCGATCTTCGTGCTCTGGCTCGGACTCGGCCTTTGGTCCAAGGTGGCACTTGCCGTAACGCTGGTCTTCTTCATCACCTTCTTCAATGCGATGCAGGGTGTGCGTGAAGTCAATCCGGTCGTGCTTTCCAATGCCCGGATCCTCGGGGCAAAGCGGTCGGACTTGCTGCGTCACGTCTATTTCCCGGCCGCAGCCAGCTGGATCCTGTCCTCCTTGCGCACCTCGGTCGGCTTTGCAGTGGTCGGAGCGATCATCGGCGAGTATCTCGGCTCGTCTGCCGGACTTGGCTACCTCATCGCCCAGGCGGAGGGCAATTTCGATGCCGTCGGCGTCTTCGCCGGCATTCTGATCCTCGCGGTCTTCGTCCTGGTCATCGACAGTATTCTGGATGTCGTAGAGAGGCACTTGATCAAGTGGCGCCCGAGCGCGGCTGAACGGCCAGCGTAAGGAACACCAATTCCGATCTGAAATATTCCTTCCACAGCGTCCCCTCTTCATCCGAAGAGGGGATTTTGCTTTCGAAGTCCTTTGAAGCGAAGAGAAACTTCAACCGCCAGTGACCTGGACGTTCATTGTCCGGCGACCCGGAGAGCTTGATTTAATGCAGCAAATCGACGAATTCGCCGGCATCGCTTGGTCTGCGCGATAGGGCGGTCCATTGCAGATCTTAGTGGAGTGTCAGCCTTTGGGCGGCGGTTCGTTCGGCCTTCGCAGCTTTTTGCATTGAGCGGCTCCGGCCAAGGCGAGGACTGAATAGCTCCGCGCTCTGTAGACACCTCCGGAGCTAGGTCTGATGCCGTCGCACGAACTCTGCGGGCGCCAGCCTGTCGCGGTCGAACAGTGTTGAGGCAGACCGTCCGGGAACTGGTCACTGGCAACCATCTTCTGACTGTCGAAATGGACCAGCACTGTGTTCTGCGGCTTCCGTTTCCAGACGACCATATGAAGAGCCTGAAGGACGACCTCGCTGGTCTGACGACCTGGCAGGGACCAGCCGACAACCCGGTGCGAAAACAGATCGATGACCACAGCCAGATAGGCAAAGCCCTCCATGGTCCTGATACAGGTGATGTCCGTTACCCAGCCGGTGTCTGTCTGGCGCGTCAGCATCGAACTGCCGGGCTAATCGAGGGCGTCGTTCATCCGGTGAAACCAACTGAGGACTTCTGTGAGGCGGAGCTTCGCCTCCTTGTAGCAGGTGGTCTTTAACGAAGAGCGATACTGCTCCTTGCCGAACAAGGCGGCGACGCTTCGGGAAAAACGAATCTGGAGGTAATAGCGGCCCTCGCGCCGCTGGAGGTAAGATGCTCTCGCCATGGGTCTCCGCGACCATGTGTGTGAGACATGTCCAACACATGTGACCAAAAGAAATTCGGCGAAGTCTCTGATTTAACTCATGAAAATGAGTGGTAGCAGAGGGCGGAGACAAATCTCTCAAAACGCTGAATTCGACTTTTTGGTCAATATGTTAGGTATGTCTGTGGTTGCGGACAGGTTTGCCCCTTCATTCCTGGCAGGAGCCGACGGCCGCGGCAAGGCAAATTATTTCCGTCGCATCTTGATTCAGATGTCCTTGAGCCAAATGGACCAATCCGGATGATAAAACTGCTTGCGGGCGCGCATCAGCTTCCAGGTGCCGTATTTGTAGTAGTCAAAGTCGAGCGTTGAGATGACCTCCTGGATCATGGCCCAGAGGAACCATTTCAAGTCGGCCAGAGCCCTTAGGACGGCGATGCGGGCTTCGATGCTGCGATCGACGCACCCGAAATATGTTTCGACAAGTTCCCTTTCGATCGAAAGCGGAAAAGCCATTTCCGTGAACCAGAGTGCAAGTTCATAGACGCGCTCGTTGTTCGAGGCATATTCGAAGTCGACTAGAATTACGTCGTCTTCGTCGTTGATGAGGAAATTGCCGGCGAGCGTGTCATTCATGCAGGGAACGAGGTCGAAGCCGGAGGCGGCGATTGCCTGCCGGGCCTCCTCCAGACAGCGGTGGATATGGGCGCTGTCCTGCGGCTTGCGTCCGCCGACCATCCTAAGCTGCTCATAATGCTCGTCGATCATGTCGAAGACGGTTTTCGTCAGCGTGAGGCGGGGGGCATCGTTGAAGGCTCTCAAGGCCTTGACAGCGTTGTTGCGAACCACCGGCCGCAGGAAATCAAGATTGGACGAAGCCCGGTAGCCATCGGCAAAGGCGAAGATTTCCACCCCGTGTTCGGCGAGGAAGTCGACCACCTCGACGCCAAAACCGGAGGCATGTGCGCGCCGGCTCGCCTCATTGGCGGCATCGCGCGAGATAAACATGTCGGTGCCGCGTCCCGGAACTTTAAGGAAATAATCGCCACCACCGGCCGCGATTCGCCAGTTGGTATTGCTGAGGCCCCCCGAGACGGCCTGATAACGAAGCGTTTCGCCCTGCCAGCGAGGGACGGAGGAAAGGATCGCTTCGATCGACTTTTCGCTCTCCGTCATGGCCTCTCCCATGGATTTCCACATGGCATTCTCCTGAAACAGTTCGTCTTTCAACGATGGGGCCGGGGCCTGACCGTGTCGGATCCTATAGTCGCCGGAGCCAGAGTTCGAAGTCCCGAGCGTTGAAAGTCGTGCGAGCGTGAAACAGACGCCAAGCGCCGTATTTCCAGAACTCGATGCCGGTGCGTGACGTCCTGATTGCTGTCGTCACGCCCCAAAGGCCCCACATGAGGTCATCGATCGCGCCATAGAGACGGCAACGGTTGTAGAGCCGTTCATCGAGGTGGCCTGCATAATGCTCGACCATCGCGTGGCGCTCCGCATCAAAGTTGCAGACCTCGTTGATCAGGGCGCCGACGTCGAACCAGGGGTCGTTGTCCGCCGCAAGGTCGAAGTCGACCAACTGAACGCCATTCCCGTCGATCATGACGTTTGAGGCGATGCCATCGTTGTGGCAGAAACAGGGATCGATGCCCGACGCCGAGATTGCCGCCCGAACCAATCGTGCCAGCGCGATGAGACGGTCGGTTTCGTCGGGCAGAGGAACGCCGAGGGCGGTTGCTTCGGAGGCCAGTGTCTCGATCATCGCGAAAGGCGAAAACCCTTCGCCGATCAATCCTGTTTCGTGCAGCGCCTTCTTCGCCTCGAGAACCTTTGTAGTGAGTTCAAGATCCTGAAGATCCCCAACACGGGCATAGCGCCATGGTGGCGCCAGAAATGCGAGAGCCAGCCAATCGCTGCCGTCAGCGATCACCGTCGGAGCCACACCCGTGGCAGCGGCCCTTCGCGCAGCGGTCGTTGCCGATGGAAGGGCGGTTGTCGCGACGTCGGGTTGGCGAAATTTGATAAAGACCGGATCGTTGCCGGGGACATCGACGATGACGCAATCGGATGCCGTTGCCCTATGGATGGGCGAAGCGACAGGCAGTGCTGCTATCCGCCATGTTCCGCCGGCAAGACCGGGAACGCTGGCGATCGCTCCCTCGACCCGCTGGCCCAGCGCCGACGTGATGTCGGTGCGTGCGTTCATTGGCTTGCCTCCAGATCAATGAGTACCGCTCTTTGCGGTGACGCCCCGGCACGGCACAGCCGTTCGGCTGCCCGTATGCAGACGTCGAGGCCCGCGGCAAGATCGGCCTCATCCGTTGCCTCGGCTTCGTTATGGGAAATTCCGGCGATGCTTGGAACGAAAATAAGTCCGGTCGGGCAGATGCCGAGCAGACTAATCGCGTCATGGCCCGCTATCGTGTCCATCTGCAAGCTCTCGTGGCCGCCTTCGCTGGCACAAAGGGCAATGAGATTGCAGACGTCGTGAGGCAGTTCCCGGATTTTCCGGTCGGAACGGCTTTCGATTTCGGCCCTGACTCGTGCCCGTTCGGCCGCATCTTCGATTGCCTTTTCCGCAAGGGCTGCGACTTCGGAAAGGACGGCGTCGTCGGAGGAGCGGACCTCGATCGAGATTTCGACGCGTGCCGCCACGACATTGGACGAGTTGGGCTCGACCTGAATGCGTCCGACGGACGTATGCACGATGCCTGCCCAGCGATCCGCGATTTCTCGCACGGCAATGATGGCGTGGGCTGCGCCCAGCAGAGCGTCTTTCCGGCGTTCCATGGCGGTTGGACCGGTGTGAGCCTGCTCGCCGAGGAAGGCGGCCTGGAACTTCACGGCCCCCCAGTTGCGGGTGACAATCCCGATCTGCGCACCCATCTCTTCCAGACGGGTGCCTTGCTCGACGTGAAGCTCCAGATAGCAACCGGGAAGCTGCGGGGGGGTGTCCATTCCCCGATATCCGATCGCCGAAAGGGCCTCGCCGAGGCTGATGCCATCGTCGTCCCGGCGGTCGAGAACGTAGTCGGTGCTGAAGAGGCCAACATAGGACGAGCTGCCGAGGAGGCTCGGACGGAATCGGGCGCCTTCTTCGTTGGTCCAGTTCACCACACAGAAATTGGCGTCGAACAGGGTTCCGCCGCGTTTTGCGTCGAGCAGCGACTGCCCGACACACAAGCTTGCCGCGACGCCGAGCGCGCCGTCGAGCTTGCCGCCGCGGGACTGGCTATCGAGGTGCGATCCCATCATGACGATGGGCGCGTCCGGGCGATCCGTCAGGGAGAAGATGCCAAACTGGTTGCCGACCGCGTCTGTCAAAACTTTGGCGCCGGCGGATGTGAGGGCGTCTTTGAAGAAGCTGCGGGCGTCGCCGTCCTCGGGCGAGGCGCAAAGTCTGGTTACACCGCCGTTGCGGGTCGCGCCGAAAGCCGCGAAGCGGGACAGAAGGAATGGTAGGCTCTGTGCCGGATCAAATCGTTCATGAAGTGATGAGATCGATGTCATTGCTAGTAAAGATGTCCTGAAAGGCCTGCGGGGGCGGTTTGTCCGTCACAACCGTGAGCGGATCGCCGAGGCCGAATGTGTAGAGATTTGCCTGGCGCCCGAATTTGCGGGAATCCGCCAGAAGAACGGACCGGCGAGTCTGCCCGCGCAGCGTCTTGCGCAGCGCCGACTCGTGTTCCTCGTAGTCCATCCAGCCGTGGTCGATGTCGCAGGCCGCAATGCCCATGAAGGCGATATCGAAGAAGAAGCGCCGGGCGTAGGTGATGGTCTCGTAGCCGACGAGCGCGTTGTCCTTCGGGCGCAGCGTCCCGGGCGCGAGGTTGACCCGCGTCGGACCGTTCGCCAGCAACAGCGCGATGTCGATCGAGTTGGTCGTGACGGTCAGCGAACGGCCGACGAGCCGCCGCGCGAATGCCAGCGTCGTCGTGCCGGTGTCGATGAAGATGGAAAGGCCGTCGGTCACCAGGCCAAGCGCGATCTGCGCCACCTGGGCCTTTTCCCGCGAGTTTAGCTTGCCGCGCTCCATGAGCGGGCGTTCCTGATCGAGACGCGGCAGGACCGCACCACCATAGATGCGGCGCAGCTGCCCTTCGCCTTCTAGCGTCTTCAGGTCGCGCCGGATCGTTTCTTCCGAAACATTGAGGCGTAGCGCGATATCGGCGACTTCCACTTTGCCGACATTGTGCAAGGCCGCGACGATTTCCTGATGACGATGTCTGGTCAGCATGTCCGAATTTCCTCCCGTTGCCGCCAAGGTACAGGAAGAAAATGGAATTTGGAGAGGGAGCGAGGACATCTCCCTGCACTTGCGCCGACATTTTTTACTGTCCCGAAACGAGATTGGGCGCCTTGCGATAGCCGGTCGCCGTCTCGTAGTCGTAGGCAAGGGCCAGAAGGTCGGCCTCGCTCCACAGCGGACCGATAAATATGATGTTGAACGGAGCGCCGGACGGATAGGTACCGGCGGGCACCGTCACCCCCGGCAGCCCGGCGATATTGAGTTCGCAAACGCAGGTCTCGTGGATTGTCTCCGACCCGACGAGCGGAGGCAGCTCGTCGCGCATCTGCGGGAATATGAGGGCGTCGAGACGATTGCCCTCCATCACCTTGGCGAGAATCTTCAGATAGGCCTCGCGGGCGGCGAGGAATTCCGGCAAGTCCGGCGGCGTCGTAGGATTTTCAAGGCCCTTCCAGAGCCCTGGGAGATCGCGCAGGAAGAAGAGCACACCGTCGGGCGCGAAAGGATCCTCAGCCTTTGTCGCCTCGGCGAATTCGGCAAAGCTCTTCAAGGCGGCCGAAGGTCCAAGGCGCTTCAGGTAGAGATCCATGTCGTAAGGAACGCTCTCCATGCCGCTCGGGTCATAGTGGTCGAGCCCCTTGGCCGGCTTGCCGATTTCGTTGAAGCCGGAACCGGCAAAGGGATCGGCGACGAGCGTGGCGCCGCGTGTTTCCAGCTCTTTCTGAACGCGTTCATAGAGAAGCATGCAGTCCTCCGACAGCGAGCGGTCGCGCCAACCGGGCCCATAAAGGCCGAGCCGCTTGCCCTGAAGCGCGGTCGTGCTCAACCTGGATGCATATCCTCCCTCCGGCTTCTTGCCGATGCCGGCGACGGTCTTCGGGTCCTCGGCCGTATAGCCGGCCAGAACGTCGAGGGTCAGGGCGGCGTCGCGCACGCAGTGAGCAATCGGTCCGACCACATCGCGGGTGCTGCCGGCGAGCGGTACGACACCGGCATTGGGTACGAGGGCGAAGGTGGGCTTGATACCGACGAGGCCCTGGGCGGCCGCCGGATTCTGGATCGAACCGCCGGTCTCCTCCGCAAGGCCGAGGACGGCGAGACTGGCACCGACGGCGGTTGCCGTGCCTGCGCTGCTGCCGCCCGGCATCCGGTCGAGCATGGCCGAGTTGAGCGTTGGGCCGGCCCAGCTGTCGCTCGCATGGCTGCCGGTGGCACTCAGGACCGGGACGTTGGTCTTGCCGAGAATGACGCAGCCGGCGTTTCGGATACGGGCAACGACAGGGGAATCCGTCTCCGGGATCAGATCGACGCCACCGGCCTTCGACGAGAGGAAGTGCCAGCCGGCCGTTGTCGGAAAGCCAACCATGTCCATGGTGTCCTTCACCACTACCGGCACGCCGGCGAGCGGTCCGAGTTCCTCCCCGGCTGCGCGCCGACGGTCGATCTCGCGGGCGTCGTCGAGGGCGCTTTCGTTGAGGTAGATGATGGCGTTGTATTGGGGATTGTAGGTCTTGATCCGCTCGAGAAAGGCCGCCGCCAGCGCTTCGGCTGTGATGCCGCGGGCGAAGGCGTCGGCGACGTCGGCGAGGGTCATCTCCACGAGATCCATTTCAGGCAAGGGAGCGGCGGCAGTATCCATGATGTCTTCAACCATGTTGAGCTTCGGGTAAGGCGGAGCGGGCGGGTCAGTTCATTCCGACGAATTCGTCGACCGTCTCGCTGTTGCGGGCTGCGTCCGGCGTCACCTCGCGCACGATCGTCCCCTTCTGGAGGATGAGGATGCGGTCCGAGAGGGAGGAGATGAAATTGAGGTTCTGCTCGACGAGCAGGATGGTGAGCCCCCGCTTCGTGCGGATGTCGTGCAGCGTCTCGATGATTTCCTCGATGATGGACGGCTGGATGCCTTCGGTCGGTTCGTCGAGCAGGAGGATGCGCGGGTCCTGGCAGAGGCACCGGGCCAGCGCGAGAAGTTGCTGCTCGCCGCCGGAGAGCGCCCCGCCCGGTCGGTCGAGATAGGCCTTGAGGCGGGGGAAAATTGTCAGGATGTCGGCGATGGTCTCCTCTTCCGGCCGCTCGGCCAGGAGGCAGCCCATGACGAGATTTTCGCGAACGCTGAGGTTCGGGAAGATTTCGCGTCCCTGCGGCACGTAACCCATGCCCGCACGGGCGCGCTTCGTCGGCGTGTCCCGCGTGACATCGGCGCCGGAAAAAGTCACCGCGCCGGACGTCGCGGGCAGATAACCCATGAGCGTTCGTAGCAGGGTCGTCTTGCCCATTCCGTTATGGCCCAGAATGCCAACAGCCTCGCCAGCGCGGACAGCAAAGTTCACGCCGAAAAGGATCGGGATGCGGCCGTAGCCGGCGTCGAGGCGGTTGGCGGCAAGGAGAGGAGTGTCGTTATTCGCCATGGTCATGCCGCCTGCTTGCCGAGATAGACGTCGCGCACCCGCTGGTCGGCAAGCACCTTGTCGACGCTGTCTTCAATGAGAATCCGACCTTGGTTGAAGACGGTGACGGTCTTCGCGATCATCCGGATGAACTGCATGTCGTGCTCGACGACGATGAGGGCCTGGGTCCGGTTGACCTCGCGGATGAGCTCGGCGGTGCGGTTGACCTCCTCGTGGGTCATGCCGGCGGCCGGCTCGTCGAGCAGGATCAGCTCCGGCTCCTGGGCGATGACGGTGGCGATCTCCACCCATTGCCTCTGGCCGTGGGCGAGCTGGCCGACGATGCGGCTGGCGATGTCCGTGAGTTTCAGCCGCGTCAGCGTCTCGTCGACGATGGCGCGCGTGCGCTGGATAGACTTGCCGCGCGAGGCGGCGACGAAGATGTTCTCGTAGGCGGTGAGGCCGTTGAAGACATTGGGCACCTGTGTTTTGATCCCGACGCCGAGGCGCGCGATCTCGTGCGGCTCGGCCCCTGTGATGTCCGTGGTGCGGAAGCTGATCTTGCCCTCTGTCGGCTTCAATTGGCCGGTGAGCATCTTGAAGAAGGTGCTTTTGCCGGCGCCGTTCGGCCCGATCAGGCAACGAAGCTCCACCTCTCCAAGGGTGAAATTGACGTCGTTGACGGCGGTGACGCCGCCAAAGCGCATGGTGGCGCCGTGGGCCCGAAGAAGGGGAACGAGTTCCGGCGTCGCAGGCACGGACGTCGCGTTCATGACTTTCCCTCCGTGGCGAGATTCTCAGTCATGGCGATAGTCGCTTCGGAAGCGGGTTTGGGAAGCAGCCTGTAAAGGACACCTCGCAGGAGCGCGCGAACCGACGGGACGATGCCCTGCGGGATCAGCAGCACGAAGAGCACCAGCACGATGCCGAGGCCGAGATTGGAATCGATCGCCGACTGGGTGCCGGCCTTGATGATCAGCCAAGAGATGAAGACGCCGCCGAGGATAGGGCCGAGCAGGGTGCCGAGACCGCCGACGAGAACGAAGACGATGACCTCCGCGGACATGGTGAGGCTGAAGACGGTGGGACTGATGAAACCGCCCCAGTTAGCGAAGACGCAGCCGCCGAGCCCGGCAACGCCGGCCGAGACGACGAAGGCGAGAAGCTTGTAGAGACGCGGGTCGTAGCCGAGAAGCTGGGCGCGGGTCTCATTCTCGCGGATTGCCACCACCACCCGTCCGAAACGGCTGGCGAGCACGGCGCGCAGGAAGACATAGGCAAGGATGAGCGCTCCCATGCCCGCGTACCACATCTGGTCGAGGTCGAGGATATAGTCGGGATCGCCCGGCATGTTGATCGGCGGGATGGCCGGAATGCCATTGAAACCGCCGAGTTCCGCCTCGCCGATCCGGTACTGGCTGCCGGATGTGGCGTTGACGAGTTGAAACAGGATCACCGAGACGGTCAGCGTGATCACGCCGATATAGGCGTCGCTGATGCGGCCGTAGAACATGAAGTAGCCGAGCAGCAGGGCAAAGAGCATCGGCACGGCGATGGAGATCAGCACCGGTAGGGTGCTGTCGCCCATGTTTATCACCGACACGGCATAGGCATAGCCGCCGAGCCCGAGAAAGGTTGCCTGGCCGAAGGAGAGAATGCCGGCGTAGCCCCACACGAAGCCCTGGCTCAAGGCATAGATCGCCATGGCCGCAAAGCCCGTCAACTGCACGAGCCCGAACGTATCTGTGAAAAGGGGGGCACCGAACATCACGGCCAGTCCGGCGGCAAGCATCACCAGGAAGCTTGCCCATTGAAGCTGGACCGAACGGCGGAATGCCGTCTTGTAGTCAGGGGTCATAGGCTGCGCCTCAGGTAGCGGCCGGTGATGCCCTGCGGCAGCACGCGGATCAGCAGCACCGCTGCGACGAGCAGCGCCACGTTACCGATCACCGGCGTGGTCTTGAAGGAGACGAGTTCGTTGATGGTGCCAAAAAGGCTGGAGGCAAGTCCCGTTCCCGTGATGATGGCCGGGCCGCCGCCGAGCACCGTGATGAAGGCACGGGCGATATAGGCCGCTCCCATGGAGGGTGAAATGCCGGAGATCGGCGCGAGCGCCCCGCCTGCAAGACCGGCCAGCGCCGCGCCAAGCGAAAAGGTGGCCATGTAGATGCGGTCGGGCGAAACGCCGAGGGCGGCGGCCATGCGCGGGTTCTGCATGGTGGCGCGAAGGATGAGGCCGAATTTCGTGAAGCGCAGCAGCGCGAACATGCCGGCAAGCGTGGCGAGCGCCACGAAGAAGATGACGAGGCTGTAGAGGCTGGCGCCGTAGGGGCCGATATCGAAACTGCCGACCGGCGTGGAGACGCCGTGCACCACATTGCCGTAAAGCGTCGTGATCAGGCCGATGAGGCCGAGACTGATGCCCCAAGTCGCGAGCATCGTGTCCATCATCCGGCCATAGAGGAAGCGGATGACCGTGCGCTCAAGGAAAAGGCCGATAAGGCCCACGACGACCGGTGGCAGGATCAGCATCGCGATCCAGATGTTGACACCGGCATCGACCGCCGTCACCGCGGTATAGGCGCCGAGCATCATGAACTCGCCGTGGGCGAGGTTGATGATCCTCATCATGCCGTAGATCACGCCGAGGCCGAGCGTGACCAGCACCAGTGTCGCGACGCCCGCGACGACGTTGTAGGCAAGAAGTCCTGCAAGATCCATATGTTCGCTCCGTGGGCCGCGAGGCCGTGGGACAGGCAGAAAGTCTGCCCCATGGCATTGTGCGAGTACCGGGGAGCGCGGCATTAAAAGGCAGACGGCCGCGCCCCTGGACTTAGATGTCCGGCGTGAACTGCTTGTTTGTCCGCGGGCTGTCGATGAGGTTGCAGCGACCGCCGGTGTCCGCTGGGAAGCTGTCGGGGAAGGTCGCCATGATCTCCCACGTACGATTTTTCGGCTGGGCCAGGAAGGTGTTGCGGATCGTATGATGGGTTGCCGGATCCATGGTCACCTTGCCCGTGGGGCTGTCGATGGTGATCCCGGATTCCAGCGCCTCGATCACCGGCATGCGCTCCACCGTCCCGGCCTTCTTGACCGCTTCGGCCCACAGCATGATGCCTTCGTAGGTGGCGGTGTCGAGCTCCGAAAGGTCGGTGACGTCCTTTCCGAACTTCGCCTGCATGCCATCCACGAACGCCTTCGAGGCAGGCGTGTCGAGATTGTTGTACCAGCCGTAACAGGTGACGATGCCGTCGGTCGTCGAGGTGTCCATAGTGGTGAGTTCGTCGCCGAGTCCAAAGACGGACGAGCCGACCGGGATCTTCGACTTCATGCCGGCGGCGTCCCATTGACGGTAGAAACCGGAGTGATTGGCGCCGACGAGGGCTGAGAGGACGAATTCCGGCGCGGCCTGTTGGATGCGGCTGATGGCGGAAGAGAAGTTGGTCACGTCCAGCGGGAAGAAGTCGGTGCCGAGTACCTCGCCGCCGCCGTCCTCGGTGAACTTCTTCATCCAGCTCGCGGTGATGTGGCCGTAGTTGTAGTCGGCCGCGATAATGTAGACCTTCTTGCCCCAGTTCTTCAGGGCATAGTCGACGATGTGGTTGACCGTCTGGGCCGGCGTCGAGCCGGTGCAGAAAACGTTCTGGTCGCAGACGCCGCCCTCATACTGCGTGTTGTAGAAATAGAGCGTCCTGGAGCGGTCGAAGATCGGCCGGATGGCCTCGCGCGACGCGGACGTGATGCCGCCCTGGATGACGTCGACCTTCTCCTTCAGCGCCAGTTCCTGCGCATATTGCGTATAGAGCTGCATGGTCGACTGGGTGTCATAGGAAATGAGCTTGATCGGCCGGCCGAGCAGGCCGCCGCCTTGGTTGAGCAGATCGACCGCGTATTCGGTCGTCTGGATCATGCGCTTGCCTTCAAGACCCAGCGCCCCGCTACCGTCGAGAAGGCTGCCGAGCTTGATCGGCTCCTCGGCGAGGGCATTGCGCGCATAAAAGGGCACGGCCAAGGCTCCGGCCGCCACGCCGCCGCCAAGTCGCAGAATTTCACGTCTGTTGATCACCCTCTTCGTCATCGAGACACTCCTTTGCTGAGTTTCTGGTGAGCAGGCCCTGATCCGGCTGCCGTCGCCCAGACGTTTGCAAGGAGGATGCCAACAGAATCCATAAAACGGTCAAATCAGAAATTTTTCCACAAGCCTCAAGTTGGTTTGCCGTCTGATGGCTGTAGAGCCAACGGTTTCGCACTTTTTCCGATGATGCTGTACTCAAGGTTGGGGCATGAGATTTTTACAATGATTTTAAGGAATAAATGGCACTGTCGTTGGTGGATTGGTCGGGGAGGGTATGATTGCCTATTGCTGTACCAATTGCGTGGCGAAGCTCTGTGCAGTGCACAATATAAAACCACAAATATCATTAATCGGTCAAAATAGGCATACCTGCCAGAAGTGCTGACCGGTGGTTTTGAGCCTCCCCGTCGAGGCTCTGCGGCGCGCCGTTGCGAACCGCGACCCTGCGCCGGGGCTGGTCCACCATTCCGATCGTGGATCGCAATACTGCTCTGTCGACTATCAGGCCGAGCTTCGAAAGCGCGGCATCCTGATCTCGATGAGCGGCAAGGGGAACTGCTACGACAACTCGATGGTCGAGACGTTCTTCAAGACCATCAAGTCGGAGTTGATCTGGCCGGTCGCATGGCAAACCCGACAGCAAGCCGAAACCGCCATCGCCAGATACATCGACGGGTTCTATAACCCCGTCAGGCGGCATTCATCGCTCGGCTTCCTGAGCCCCATCGCATTCGAGCGAAGGGCCCGTGAAGTGAGCTAAACGCTCTCCACCAGAACCGGGCAAGTCCAGTCAGCGCGTCGGTGGTCAATGCGGACGGCGTCGTGAAAGTGCAGGCCAAGGGCGACCATTCCACCATCCACACCCAGGATTCCAGCTTCCGCAAGGCCTATACCGTGATCACGATGGGGCCGATCTTTGGCTTCGACACGACGAGCGAGTTTGTGAAGAAGGCAGCGGGAAATCCCTCCGCTCCGGCGCTCGTCACGTTGCCGAACATCCTTCTGCTGGCGGGCGGCGTCGCCATCCGGATCGATGGCGAGATGGTCGCCGCGATCGGCGTCGGCGGTGCGCCGGGCGGAGACAAGGACGAGGCCTGCGCGATGGACGGCGTCAAGAAGATCGCCTCAAGGCTCACCAGCCAGTAACCCGGCTGAAGACGGGGTCCCAGAGCGAATTGCGCCCTGGGACCCCGTCATTTCGGCGCGTCCTCGGAAAAATCCTCCTGGAATTCCTTGAGTTCCACCGGATTGAGGTCCGAGACCGCCCAGAAGGTCAGGCCCGCCTCGTTCCAGTGGACGAGGTTGTAGCCGTCGTGTTCGCCGGCGTGGGACATGCCGCCGCTCTCCGGCCAGACGAAGAGATTGATGACATGCCGGTCGCGCCGGTAGACGAGGGCGGCAACCACCCGACCATGGACATAGTCGAGCCGTCCGCCGACCAGCGGAAAGCCGCGTGCGGCAAGATCGATCACCGGAGGAGAGAAGTCGATTCGGCCGTTGAACCAGGGCTTGACGGTGTGCCGGTCGGAGGTCGCGACGTCCGTCAGATGGTTGGCGAGAAGCGAACGGACATGGCTCGCGACAAGATCGGTCTGCGGTCCGGGATCGGTTGCCGGCGGTGCGATGAAGAGAAAGAGAGCCGCGGCCAACGCCGCCAGCGACGGCACCAGGCTCCAGCGACGCATGAAAGCCGCGACGCGGGCGAAGGCGGCCCATGCGGGTCGATCCTTGAAAGGAAGTGAGGCGGTCGCAAAACCTTCGCGGACGAGGGCGGCTTCGACGCGCCGTCGCAGGTCCGGACTTGCCGGGAAGCGCACCGCATGCTGGTGGATCGCAGAGCGCGCCGCTTTGGTCCGGACGAAGTCGGCACGGCAGGCCGGACATTCCTGAAGATGGTTCTCAAATGCCAGCAGGTTGACCGCGTCGAGCATGCCGTCGACAGCCCCCTGCATGGCGATGTCCCAGTCCGAGCAGTCCTTGTCGAGGTGGTTCGTCATGCCATCTCCTCCGGGCCGCCTGCGTCCGGTTCGCCAAGCCAGAGCCGACCGAAAAGCCGGCGAGCGCGGGCCAGCCGCGACATGACCGTGCCTATGGGCGCGGCGATGACCTCGGCGATATCGGCATAGGAGAGGTCTTCCAGATCGCGTAGGACCAGAACCTCGCGGAAAATTTCGGGCATGATCACGAGGATCGCATGTACGCGGCCGGCCTCGTCGCGGCGCAAGAGCTCCTCTTCGGGCGAGAGGTCGGACGAAGGGATCGTGACCAGTTGGTCGTCTTCGCTCTCGTTTCCGTAAGGAGCAGAGCCTGGCATCGTCGAGCGCATCCGGGCCTGTTCCGTCCGCCAATCACGATGGCAGTTGCGCACGATGGCGAGCAGCCACGCCCGGGGGTTGTCGCCGCGATAGCCCGAGAATGCACGGAAGGCCCTGAGGAATGCCTCCTGGACGATATCCTCGGCCACCGAATGATCGCGGACAAGGTAGCGCGCCAATGTGTGGGCGGCGTCGAGATGGGCCAGGATCTCCGTTGAAAATCGCCGGGAGAGGCCGGCGTCCGCACTCGCCGGCCCGTGGAGGGTCGGCGAGGCGATGGTGGCCGCTGTGGGGAAGTCCGCGGCATGCTCCAGCGCTGTCATGACGGCCTGGAGGAGGCCGGCCGACAACGCAATGAGATACCAACGGGCGGTCTGCGTTCGGCTGGTCGCGTTGCGTGGGGTGAGGAAGGCTGCGGCCGCCATGGTTGCGCCTGACCTAGCCGGCGTTCGGCAGGACGATCACCTTGCCGGTCATGTGAGGATGGAGCGAGCAGAAGTAGTCGAAACTTCCCTGGTCCTTGAAGGTGATCGTGTAGGTGTCGTCGGTGTCGAGTGGCTTCGACTTGAAACTGTTGTCCGTTGCGACGACCGTATGCGGGATGTCGTCGTGGTTGGTGAAGGTCACCGTCGTCCCGGCGGTGACAGTGAGTTCGGCCGGCGAGAAGGTGAAGTTCTCGATCGAGACTGAAGCAGTCTCGGCCGCTGTCGCCTGTGCGCCGGCAGCGATGCCGAGGGCGAGCGCCATGAGCGTCGCCGCGATCAGCTTCCTGGCTGGAAACGCCCTCATCTGTTGGTGCTGCATGATCGTCACCCCGCCAGCGGCGTATCGATGATCGCCAGCGGATCGCCGCCGCGGACGAAGTTGACGCTCGTGATGCCGAGGAGCTTGCGCAACTCGCCTTCGGGCACCTTCATCGGGCCGGGAGACGGCGCCGTGCCGGGGACCGGCTGTGGGAAGGCGGTCGAGCGGGCGGTGTGGAAGGAAACGTTGCCCTCCACCTTCTGCATCACCTGGTGGATGTGGCCATTGAGGACCGTCACCGAACCGAAGCGCTTCAGGTAGGTCAGCGCCTGCGCGCCGTCCGACGTGCCCCAGCCCCAGTCCGGATAGACCGTCCAGAGCGGGATATGGGCGAAGACCACGATCGGTGTGCTTGAGGAAAGACCGGCGACATCGTTTTCCAGCCATTCGAGCTGATCGGCGCCGAGGTTGCCGAGGCCGCCCGCCTTCAGGTTCACGACGTTGACGAGGCCGATGTAATGTACGCCCTCTTGGTCGAAGCTGAACCATCCTGTGCCCTCGGTTCCCTTGCCGTAGCGGGCGCGGTAGCTGCCTCCTTGCTCATCGTCGAGCAGGTCGTGTTCGCCGGGCACGTAGAACACCGGCAGTCCTGCCGACTTGATGAGTTGGTCGGCATCGTCGAACTCCTTGTCCCTGGAAAGATGGCTGATGTCACCGGTGTGGATCATGAAGGCCGGCTTTTCGGGCAGGGCCTTGATGCGGGCGATCGCCTCCTCAAGCGTTGAGAGCGCGTTGGGATTGGCCGGCTTGTCGAAGCCGACATGGCTGTCGCTGATCTGAAGGAAGGTGAAGGGATTGGTGGTGGGCTCGGCCGCCAGTGCCTTCGTCAGCGTCGCCGCCATCGGCAAGCCGCCGGCGAGGCCCCACAGGACGCCCGTCCCGGCCCAGGTCATGCACTCGAGGAAACCGCGGCGGTCGATGCCGTCCGCGTCCAGTTGTGGGGCATCGTCATCTGTTCGGCTCATGGGGTCTGGTCTCCGGTTTTCGGTGGGCGGGGCTTCGATTTCGTGCCTCGCAGGGACCAAGACCGGGTGAGGGCGCATAATATTCCCGGGTGTCGATGATTTTTTGGATGCCGGGCGCTTAGGGGCGCGCCATGCGAACGAGGCGCTCCAAAAAGGACTGCGGGCGGCAAGACGAAGCTCGCCGCCCACATGCACGAGAGGGCTTGGATCAGGCCTTGCCGGGCTTCAGCGACCCCTTGATGGTCTTGCAGGTGCCTTTCGGCACTTCCTTGAAGGAGGCCTTGTCGAAATCGACCTTGGACATACCGGCACAGTCATGGCTGCCGGCCGCGCAGTCGTTCTGGCCCTTCAGTGCGATGCCGTAGCACTTCTCCGTCCCGGCGGCGTGGGCGGGAGCCGAAACCGCAATCATGGTGAGGGCAGAGGCCAGCGAGCCGGCGAGAGCGAGGGCAACAGTGCGACGATCCATAGTCATGTTCTCCTGAATGAAGGCGCGACCATCAGCGGTCACATCGGCTGCTTCGGCGGCGCCATCGCCGTCGTTACCTGTCGAAGATCACGTTCGCGGGCCTTTCGGGACACGGCTTCGTGATGGCCTTCGCCGGCCTTCTTGAGGCGGCGAATGGGAAGACTCACGGAAGCAGTACGATCTTGCCGCGCGTCTTCCTGTCGCCGAGCGCGCGATGGGCCTCTGCGGCTTCGGCAAGGGGAAACGTCCGCCCGATTTCCACCTTGAGAGCGCCGCTTGCAGCAAGGCCGAACAGATCGCCGAGGCTCTGGCGCAGAATGTCCGGCGTCAGCAGCGGAACCAGTGCGAAGCCGGTGAGAGACTGGTTGTTGAAGATAAGGCCGAGGAGGTCCGGCACGCCCAACTGGAAGGACTGGATGTTGAGCGCGCCGTAGAGAACCATCTGGCCGACAGGGGCGAGCAGTTTGAGGCAATCCATGGTGATGTCGCCGCCGACGGAATCGTAGACGATGTCGGGCTTTTCGCCGCCTGTCGCGGTGAGCAGCGCTTCGGTCCAGTCCGTGCGGGTGTAGTCGATGGCGATGTCCGCGCCGAGGCGTCTGGCGAAATCGAGCTTTTCGGTGCTGCCGGCTGCGGCGACGATGGTTTTGGCGCAACGCAGCCGGGCGATCTGGACAAGTTGCGAGCCGACGCCGCCGGCGGCTGCCGTGATCAGGACGACCTTGCCGGTGGGCGACGCCTGCCGGGTGAGATGGTCGGCGGTCAACCCCTGCACCATGAGAGCGGCCGCCGTCTCGAATGAGACGGCATCGGGAATTCCCACCGCATAGCGATGGTCGATGGCGACAAGTTCGGCATAGCCACCGAAATGAATGCCCGCGGCAAAGAGCGGGGCCGCGACGCGGTCACCGACCGAGAAGCCGGCGACGTCGCCACCGACAGCCTCGATCACACCGGCAGCCTCCGATCCCAGGATGGACGGGAGCGGAGGCGTCATCGCATAGCGGTCTTGACGCTGGAGGGTTTCGGCGAAATTGACGCCGGCGGCATGAACCCGAACGAGAATGTCGGAAGGGCCGGGGCGGGGGGCGTCGACGTCGACGAGGGTGAGCACATCGGGCGCGCCGAAGCGGTCGATGGAAACGGCTTTCATCTGCGTGGCTCCATTTCTGGGCGTTGGCATCAGGGGCCTTTCGGCCTTGGCACGCTGATGTCTTGCTCTTACAGTCGATATCGTCTCTACAGACTTTTTTGTGTCATACAGACCGACTGGTAACCATGGGCGATCAGATCAAGAACCTGCCGATACTGCCCGTCGAACGGGCGCTCAAGGTCATCTCCGGCCGCTGGAAGGCGATCATCCTCTACCGCCTCTATGAAGGCCCGAAGCGGCTCTCGGAATTGAAGCGGCTCTTTCCCTCACTCAGCCAGAAGGTGCTTATCCAGCAACTGAGGGAAATGGAGGAACACGGCCTCGTTCACCGGGAAGTCTTCCGGCGGGTGCCGCCGCGCGTCGACTATTCGGCAACGCCGTTGGGCGTCAGTCTGGAGCCAGTTCTTCTGGCTCTTTGCGACTGGGGGCGGCGCCATGCGGTCGAGCTTGAGGAACTCGACCGGCTGGCCGATTGCGATGTCGGACAAATGACGAAAGCGTCGAGTCCGTCGGAGGAAGCCTCACCCGCGAGCGGAGAGATGGTCGGCGAGGTCACCAAGAGTTGATCCGGTTGCATCGGCAGCAAAGCCGAGTTCTTCCGGTTTCTGCTTCATCCGGTTGACCCAGAACGTGGGGAAGCCAAAGGCCTTCGCGCCGGCCGCATCCCAGCCGGCGAAGGCGGCAAAGGCAATCTGCTCCTTCGGCAGGCCAAAGGCATCGGGGCCCATCTGATAGGCCTCGGGCGCTGGCTTGTAGCGGCCGACCGCATCGACGCTGAGCTGGAACTCGAAATCCTCCTCCAGCCCATTGTAGCGGACGTTTTCGGCGAGCATTTTCCGGGAGAAATTATTGAGGAAGGCAAGGCGCAGTCCGGCGCCGCGCATGGCCCTGAGGGCCGGCTTGACGTCCGGCCAGACCGGCATCGCGAAGAAGCCGCCGACCATGCGGTCGCGGGTTTCGCCCGAGAGGGGGAGGCCAAGCGATGATGTTGCGAAAACGAGTGCGTCCTCGATGACCGCCGGAAAATCGCGATACGGCATGCCGCCGAGCGAGCGCAGCCAAGTATATTCGAACTGGCGGCTGCGCCAGAGCGCGTTCAGCGCGTCGCCCTTGCCGGGATAGGTCTCCTCGCTCATTGCGAAGATGCCCCTCGGATCGAAGACAGGAAAGCCGTCGAAGGCAACAGCCCGGATCGGGGAGGTTGCCGCCCGGGCTTTGGCGGCAAGGCCGGTCGAGGAAACGGCAAGGGCAAGGGTAGTCGCGACGACGTCGCGGCGGCTCGGCTGCATCTGGGCACTCCGGATTGATGATTGGGTTTTCAGTCTTCGGCCGCCGCGCACCATGTGCGCCTCGGCCAAATGGCGATGTGCAAATCGCTGCGATGGAAAAATCAGGGGAGTGCGCAACACGGGCAATTCAATTGCCGTTGAGGAGACGGATGGGGTTCCGACCTTGTTCGTTACTTGCCTGCACCTTGGCTGGTGCGACGAGGCAAAGGTTGGAGCTCGATCCGGCCTTGTTTCTTTTTGGCGCTTCACTTAGATAGTGTTCGCTGGTAAGCGACGCAAAGTCTTGAAATGACCCTCGACACGCCATTGATTTCGCGAGGCTTTTAGGTGAATATCCCCGCGTTCTATAGACCCCTGTGGGGTTAGGCTTGATGTCGCGCTAATTGGTGACCCGCGTTGGATAACGCTTCAACTGCCTGATCTCGTCGGCCTGATCTCCGCCCTTGGAAACTTCCGATGCGTACTTCCTCCACCACGCGTAGAGCGAATGCGCACTTACGTCCAGACGCTGCGACACCTGCCAAACCGGCTAGCCGCGTTCAGTGATCTGACGCACTGCATCGCGCTTGAACCGATCACTGAAATTGGCTCTGTGGCCGGCTGCCGGTTTCGTGGACACCCGGTTAGGGTGTTTTCATGAAGTTGGAGGCAGCAGGCCAGGAGAACCGAATCTGTAGGTAATAGCGGTCCTTGCGCCGCTGGAGAGGAAAGCTCTCGCCATGGGTCTCTGCGTACATGTGCGTGAGACACGTCCAACACATGAGATGAGCAGAAATTCGCCGAAGTCTTTGATTTAACTCATGAAAATGAGTGGTAGCAGAGGGCGGAGACAAATCTCTAAAAACACCGAATTCGATTTTTTCGCCAATATGTTAGGCGTGTCTATGGATGCGGACAGGTTTGCCGCTTCATTCCTGGCAGGACCTGAGGGTCGGGGCAAGGGAAATAATTTCCCGAAACAGCTCGGAAACTAAGGTTTCGGTCGGAGACGCTTGCACTGTCCTCGTTATGCCGGAGACTGCTCGACGGAACTTGTCTTGGCCGACCGCTTCAGCAGCCGTTGAAAGTCGTCGACAACAGTGAAAATCACCGGGATGACGACGAGGCTGAGGACGGTCGAGGTCATTAGACCGCCAATGACGACAATCGCCATCGGTTGCTGGAAGCTCGAATCTCCACCACTGAGGCTGAGGGCCACCGGAAGCATGCCGCAACCCATTGCGACCGTTGTCATGACTATTGGCCGAACGCGTTTGTGACACGCGTCCACGAGCGCGTCGAAGCGGGACAGGCCGCTGCGCCGCGCAACGATCGCATATTCGACCAGCAGGATGGAGTTCTTCGTCACGACGCCCATCAGCATCAGGAGCCCGATGACCACCGGCATGGAGAAACTGGTGCCGGTCAGTACCAATGGCAGCAGCGCGCCACCAAGCGATAGTGGTAGCGCCATGAGGATCGTGAGCGGTTGCAGGAAGTCGCGGAACAGCAGAACCAGCACCGCATAGATGCAGAAGACGCCGACCGCCATCGCCGTGCCAAAGCTCTCGAAAAGCTCCGAGCTGCGCTCCAGTTCGCCCGCTTCGACAAGGCTTACGCCTTTCGGCAGGCTTCTTGCCGCAGGTAATGCCTGCACCTCACCGTAGACGTCGCCAAGAATACGGCCATTGAGCTCGACGGACAGGGTGACGTTGCGGGAGCGGTCGAGGCGGCTGATCTGCGTTGGACTGCCACCGACACGAATGCTTGCCACCGATCCGAGATCGACACTGCCGCGAGCGCCGGCGACGCGCAGGCCTGCGATGTCTGCAAGCGTCTTGCGGCTCTCAGGATCGAGCCTGACGCGGATGGGAAGCTGACGCTGCGACAGATCGAGTTTTGCGAGCGAGGAAGAATAATCGCCGCTGGTCGCCACACGAACAGCCTCGGAGATCGCCTCCGTCGTGACGCCCAGGGAGGCTGCGCGATCCGGATCTGGCACGATCTGAATTTCGGGAGATTGAAGCGAAGCGCTGGAGATCACGGCACCAATGCCCTGAAGCGTGCGCATCTGTTCCTCAAGCGCAGCGGCGGCTTGTTCGAGGAGATCCGGATTATCGCCGGCGAGCGTTATTTGCAGCGTTGTGCCGTTGCCGCCGTTGCCCACCTCTATTCTAACGCCGGGCAAGACGGCCAGCGCCTGGCGGATGTTGTCCTCGATCTCGGCCTGGCCGCGGCTGCGATCGCCGATCTTCTTCAAGTCGATAACGAGCGAGGCGGTCGCCGTATCGACGATGGTCGCGGAATCGATGAGATCGCCCGACGATGCACTCCCAATCGCGGAAAAAACGCTTGTCACCTCGGGCAAACGACCAATGATGCCCATCGCCCGCCGAGTCGTTGCTTCCGTCTGCGCAATTGTGCTGCCGGGTTGCAGCGTCAGGGTGACCTTCGTCTGGGACTCGTCGGAGGCTGGCAGAAAGCCGGTTTTAAGCAGTGGGATCGTCAGGAGAGAGAGGCCGAGGAACAGGCAGACGCCGAAGAAGGTTAGTTTGCGATGCCTCAGGCATGTTTGGACGAACACCATGTAGGTGCGCATGATCCGGCCATCTTTTTCCTCGACAGCCCTTGCCCTCATCAGATGGGCGGCCATCATCGGCGTCAGCAGGCGGGCGACGACCAGCGAGGCAAGAACGGCGACTGACGCGGTCACGCCGAACTGACGGAAGATCAGGCCGGGAATACCGGCCATGAATGCGGTCGGCAGGAAGACCGCGACGAGGGTCAGAGTCGTGGCGATGACGGCAAGGCCGATTTCATTCGCCGCCTCCAGCGCGGCTTTCGTCGGGTGCTTCGCCATTCGCAGGTGGCGCGCGATATTCTCGATCTCGACGATGGCGTCGTCGACCAGAATGCCGACCACCAAGGTCAGGGACAGAAGCGTCACCGTATTGAGGCTGAAGCCAGAGAGAGACATCACGAGAAAGGTCGGGATGACCGACAGTGGCAGAGCGACAGCGGCAAGCAAGGTCGCCCGCCAGTCGCGCAGGAAGAGCCAGACCACCACGACGGCGAGGATTGCTCCTTCGTAGAGCATATGCATCGAACCGGTGTAATTTTCGACGATCGGCCCAATGGTGGTGGTGGCCTTGACGATCTCCATCTCGGGATTGGTTGCGGCGAAACGCTTTATTGCCGTGTCGACGGCTGCGGCAACGCCGGTATCGGAAAAGCCATTCGCGCGGAGGACTTCGACAGCGATCACGAACTTGCCGTCAAGAAAGGCGATCGAGGAGCGGTCGGCGATACTGTCGGCGACGGTTCCGATTTCATCAAGACGAACTTTAACGCCGTTCGGCAAAGGGATTGCCAGCGTCTTCAGGTCTTCGATCGAGGATGCCGCGCCGAGAACGCGGATCGTCTGTTTGCCGCCCCCGATGTCGGCCCGGCCACCCGAGGCGTCGGTCTGCATGGACTTGAGCTGCGTGGACACCGAGGCGGCGCTAAGGCCGATCGACCGCATCAGTCGAGGGTCGAGATCAACATGCACTTCCCTGTCGACGCCACCGATCCGGTTGACGCCGCCAACACCCGGAACCGCGAGCAGCGCCTTCGTGACGTCGTTGTCGACGATCCAGGAAAGTTCCGTCTCGTCGAGGCTGGACGAGCGCATCGCATAGGTCACGAGCGCCGAACCCTGGACCGTCTTCCTCGTCACGCTCGGCGTCAGCATTCCGACCGGAAGATCGCCGGCGGCGCTGTCGACGGCATTGCGTACTTCGTTCAGAGCCTCCGCGCTGTCTTTTCCAAGCTCAAACGACACATTGAGAGCGACGGTGCCATCCGTGATCGTCGTCGTCATGTGTTCGAGACGGTCCAGCGAGGCAAGCCGATCTTCGATCTTGCGCGCCACTTCCGTTTCGAGTTGGGCTGGCGCTGCTCCTTCGAGGACGGCGCTGACCTGAACTGTCGGCAGGTCCATGTCGGGAAAGTTCTGAATGGCCAGCCGATTGAAAGCGATGAGCCCGCCGGCGGTCAGAAGCACGAACAGCAGGATGGCGGGAACCGGATTTCGGATGGAGAGGGCGGAAAAGTTCATTGGGCGTCGCCCTCCAACCGAACGAGTGCGCCGCTTGAAAGAAACGCGCCTCCGGTGGTCACGACATTCGCCGACGCGTCGAGATCGGAAAGGATCTCGACCTCGTCGCTGTTTCGGCGGCCGGTCTCCACCCGCACGCGCTTGACGTGCCGGTCGGCCTCGACGGTGAAGACGTAGGTCATGCCATCGCGCATCACGAGCGCCGTCTGCGGTACGGTCAGTGCTGTGGTAACTGCAAGCTCAATCTCACCGGTGACGTAGAGACCGGACGGCGGATGAACGGATGCCGGCAGCGCGACATAGACCATCACCCGGCCCGTATTGGTGCTCACCGTCGGCCCGACGAGCCGGACCGTTCCATCGATCAGCATTCCGCCATCGCCAACCACCTTCGCGGGCATGCCTGTCCGAATGCAGGCCAGATAACGCGCGGGCACCTCTGCCTGCCATTCCACCCGACGCTGACGGAGGAGGCGGAACAGCTCTGAGCCGGAAGAAACGACCGTGCCAAGCTGGACCGAGCGGGTGGTAATCAATCCGTCGTCGGGGGCGACGATCGTCGTCTGATTGAGCCTTATCTTCTGGCTTTCGACGGATGCTTCGGCGGATTCGAACTCTGCGAGGGCGGTCTTTTCCGCAATCAGATATTCATTTGTTGATTTCCACCCAGAACTGAGCCGGGAAGCGACGTAGTTTCCACTGAGATTTGAGCCATGTGAACCTTCCCCTGAAGCGGTGAGCGACGGGGGTAACGGAGTGATCCACATGGGACTTTTGAACCTCATCCGGCGCATGTACCTGCGGGAGAACCTGTCGATCCGCGAGATCGCGCGGCGCACCGGGCTGTCGCGGAACACGATTGCCAAGCACCTTGCGGCGGGCACGATCGAGCCGAAGTTCGCGACGCCGGACCGGCCGGGCAAGCTTGACCCTTTCGCGGAGAGGCTGGCGGGCTGGCTAAAGACTGAGGCGGCAAGACCGCGCAAGCAGCGGCGAACGTTGAAGCAGATGCACGCCGATCTCGTCGTGCTCGGCTTCACCGGCTCCTACAACCGGGTCGCTGCCTTTGCCCGGTCATGGCAGGCCGATCGGCAGCGCGAACAGCAGACGGCGGGGCGCGGTACCTTCGTTCCGCTGGCCTTCCGCCCGGGTGAGGCCTTCCAGTTCGACTGGAGCGAGGACTACGCGGCGCTGGGCGGTGAGCGCACCAAACTGCAGGTCGCCCACATCAAGCTCGCGCACAGCCGGGCCTTCCTGCTTCGCGCCTATCTTCTCCAGACCCACGAGATGCTGTTCGACGCGCACTGGCATGGGTTCCGGGTCTTCGGCGGTGTGCCCGGGCGCGGCATCTACGACAACATGAAGACGGCGGTCGATCGCGTCGGCAGGGGCAAGGAGCGGCAGGTCAACATCCGCTTCCTCGCCATGACGAACCACTACGTCTTCGAGCCCGAGTTCTGCAATCCTGCAGCCGGCTGGGAGAAGGGCCAGGTCGAGAAGAACGTTCGGGATTCCCGGCACCAGATCTTGCAGGCGATGCCGGGCTTCCCCGACCTGTCCGCGCTGAATGCCTGGCTCGAACAGCGCTGTCAGGACCTGTGGCGCGAGACGGCACATGGCACGCTGCCCGGCTCGATCGCCGATGTCTGGGCCGAGGAGCGGACTGCGCTGATGCCGTTGCCAGTCGCCTTCGACGGCTTCGTCGAACTGGGCAAACGTGTCTCGCCCACCTGCCTGATCAGCTTCGAGCGCAATCGCTACAGCGTTCCGTCCTCATTTGCCAACCGCCCCGTCAGCCTGCGGGTCTATCCGGACCGGCTGGTCTTGGCGGCCGAGGGCAACGTTCTGTGCGAACATGCCCGTGTCATCCAGCGTGGTCATCACCTGCCGCCGCGCACGATCTACGACTGGCGGCATTACCTGGCCGTCATCCAGCGCAAGCCCGGAGCTCTTCGGAACGGCGCGCCCTTCGCGGACCTGCCGCCCGCCTTCAGGCAGTTGCAGGATCACATGGTGCGAAGGACCGGTGGTGATCGCGAGATGGTCGATATCCTCGCCCTCGTGCTGCACCATGACGAACAGGCGGTGCTCACCGCCGTGGAACTGGCCTTGGTGGAGGGCGTGCCGACCAAGACCCATGTGCTGAACATCCTGCACCGGCTGGTCGACGGCAAGATGACCGGCGGTCCCGATCTCGACACTCCCGAGGCGCTGGTCCTGCACCGCGAGCCCGAGGCCAATGTCGACCGCTACGACGGTCTTCGTGCCCGGAGTGCCGGAGGCCGCCATGCGTCATGATCCCGCCAGTGCCGCCATCGTCATCATGCTCCGCAGCCTGAAGCTGCACGGCATGGCGCAGGCCGTCACCGATCTGGCCGAACAGGGGGCGCCGGCCTTCGAGACCGCCCTGCCGACACTGTCCCAGCTCCTGAAGGCCGAGATGGCCGAACGCGAAGTCCGCTCGATTGCCTATCACATGAAGGCAGCCAGGTTCCCCGCCTACAAGGACCTATCCGGCTTCGACTTCGCCGCCAGCGAGATCAACGAGGCCACCCTGCGACAGCTGCACAAATGCGAGTTCATCGACGGCGCCCAGAACATCGTCCTCATCGGTGGCCCGGGCACCGGCAAAACCCATGCCGCAACGGCCCTGGGGGTGCAAGCCATCGAACATCACCGCCGGAAGGTCCGCTTCTTCTCCACCATCGAGCTGGTCAACGCCCTCGAGCAGGAAAAGACCAAAGGCAAGGCGGGTCAGATCGCCGAAAGCCTGACAAGGCTCGACCTGGTCATCCTGGACGAGCTCGGCTACCTGCCGTTCAGCGCCTCCGGCGGCGCGCTGCTCTTCCATCTCCTGAGCAAGCTCTACGAGCGCACCAGCGTCATCATCACCACGAACCTCAGCTTCAGCGAATGGGCGACCGTCTTCGGCGATGCCAAGATGACAACCGCGCTGCTCGACCGCTTGACCCACCGCTGCCACATCATCGAGACCGGAAACGACAGCTTCCGCTTCAAGGCAAGCTCAGCTGCCGCAACCCGAAAGAGGAAGGAAAGCGCACATGCCTTGACCCAAGCCTGAACCCAAATCCATAGTCAGAGGTGGCTCACTTCTCGATGGAAATCCCGGCTCAGTTCTGGGTGGAAATCAACAGCCTATCGTTTCTCACGACGGCAATGCCTCTCCCAGGCGACCGGCAAACAAAGCTGCCAGCCGTCTTCAGATCGTAGCCAGTCGGCTTTCGCCCAGTTTGGCTAGTCGAGGGCGTCGTTCATCCGGTGAAACCAACTGAGGACGTCTGTGAGGCGGAGCTTCGCCTCTTTGTAGCAGGTGGTCTTTAACGAAGAGCGATACTGCTCTTTGCCGAACAAGGCGGCGACGCTTCGGGAAAAACGAATCTGGAGGCAATAGCGGCCCTCGCGCCGCTGGAGGTAAGATGCTCTCGCCATGGGTCTCTGCGTACATGTGTGTGAGACATGTCCAACACATGTGACGAAAAGAAATTCGGCGAAGTCTCTGATTTAACTCATGAAAATGAGTGGTAGCAGAGGGCGGAATTGAACCGCCGACCTACGGGTTATGAGTCCGTCGCTCTAACCAACTGAGCTACTCTGCTACATGCCTGACACGGTGCGAAACCGTGTGCGGACGTTCATCCGCGTCAAGCGCCGCCGATATAAAGAGCGGGCAGGGGTCCTGTCAAGCGAGGGATCGGGGTTTTTAGTCGTCGTCCGGTTCAAGGGCCGGAGCGCGAGGGCGGCGGCCACTGTTTCGGGGTGCCGAACGGGCGTCAATTCTTTGCAATGGCGTGGAAAAACGAGCCGGAAACAAGCCCCCGGCGGCTGCCGTCCGGGGCTGGCGGATTGCCGTAGGCATCGCTCACCATCGACAAGGGTTCGTCGCTGCCGCGCGAGACGATGGTCGCGTAATGGAATTCATGGCCGTTGAGGCGCGCACCGGCCTTGCCGAGCACGCCATCGGCGAGGAGTTCGACCCGGCGATAGCCAAGATGCATCCGCCGCTTTGCAAAGCTCGTCTCAAGGTCCAGCAGTCCGGCCATGTCGTGGGCGCGGCCGTCGGCATCGGTCAGCGTGTGTCCCAGCACCATGTAGCCGCCGCATTCGCCGTGGACGGGGCGGGTTTCGGCAAAGCGCTTCAGCCCCGTCTTGAAACCTGTAGCGGCGGCGAGGGTTTCGCCGTGCAGTTCCGGGTAGCCGCCGGGCAACCAGCAGGCGTCGCAGTCGTCCGGCGGCGGTTCGTCGGCAAGGGGCGAGAAGGGGCGAATCTCGGCGCCCATCGCCTGCCAGCCGGCAACAAGATGCGGATAGATGAAGGAAAAGGCGGCGTCATGGGCGAGTGCGATGCGCCGGCCGGGCGGCGAGATCAGGCTGGCTGGATCGCCTGCGGCAAGACGTCCTGCGGTGGCGGCAGCCTTGATGCGGTCGAGGTCGACGTTGGCGGTCACGAAATCGGCCATCGCGTCGAGGCGGGCCTCTAGATCGGCCGATTCGCCGGCCTGGACGAGGCCGAGGTGGCGCTCGGGCAGCGAGACCGACGTATCACGCGGCAGAGCGCCGAAGACAGGCACGCCGAGGGCCTCGATGGCATTGCGCACGAGACGGACGTGGCGCTCCGAGCCGCAACGGTTCAGCACGACACCGGCGATCCTGAGGGCCGGGTCATAGGTCATCGCGCCCTTGACGATGGCGGCCGCCGACTGGGACTGGCCTGAGACGTCATGAACGAGCAGCACCGGCAGGCCGAGGCTGACGGCGATATCGGACGAGGCGCCGCTGCGGCCTTCGGGGGCCGGCACGCCGTCGAAGAGCCCCATCAGCGCCTCGCCGATGACGAGGTCGGCGCCGGCCGTGTTCTCGGCGAAGAGATGGCGGCGCAGTTCCGGCGCCATCGCCCAGCCGTCGAGGTTGACGCTGTCGCGGCCCGTTGCTGCCCGGTGGAAGGCCGGATCGATATAGTCCGGGCCGCATTTGAAGGGGGCGACCCGAACGCCTCGCCGCGCAAAGGCCCGCATCAGGCCGAGCGACAGCGTCGTCTTGCCGCTTCCCGACTTCATCGCGGCGATGAGGAAGCCCGGCGGCGTCACGAATCATCTCCGGCGCGGCGGTCGCGGCCCCGGAAGCGGCGCTGGTAGTCGGCGTCGTAGAGCGCGCTGGTGCCGAAATCCTCGGCACCGAGGGCCGGGCCGACGAGAATCAGCGCCGTGCGCTCGATCGGGTCGGCGGCGACGAGGTCGGCGATGGTGGCGAGCGTTCCCCTGATCACCTTCTCGTCCGGCCAGGAGGCGCGGTAGACGACGGCGACGGGGCAATCCGCACCGAAGAAGGGGGCAAGCTCCGCGACGACCTTGTCGAGGACGTGGATCGACAGGTGCACGGCGAGCGTTGCGCCGGTGGCGGCAAAGGCGGCCAGCGTCTCGCCCTCGGGCATCGCCGAGGCGCGGCCGGACGTCCGGGTCAGCACCAGCGACTGGGCAAGGCCGGGCAATGTGAGCTCGCGCTTGAGCGTTGCGGCGGCGGCGGCGAAGGCGGGCACGCCGGGCGTCACGTCATAGGGGATCGCAAGTTCGTCGAGGCGGCGCAGCTGCTCGCCCATGGCGCTCCAGACCGACAGGTCGCCGGAATGAAGGCGGGCGACGTCCCGTCCCGCCGCATGGGCGGCGGCAATCTCGGCGATGATCTCGTCGAGGGACATCGGTGCGGTGTCGACGATGCGGGCGCCGGGCGGGCAATGCTCCAGCAGCGCCTTCGGCACCAGCGAGCCGGCATAGAGACAAACCGGCGAGGCGGCGATCAGGTCGCGTCCACGAAGGGTGATGAGGTCCGGCGCGCCGGGGCCGGCGCCGATGAAATGCACCGTCATGCCGGGCCATCCGAAATGGCGATGGCGCAGGTGACGCCGTTTTCGATGAGGCGGGGGACGATAAGGCGCGAGGCCGGTCCGGCCCCGGCCAGCGCGGCGCATTCGGCGACGGAGGGCACGCCGAAGAGGGCGACGACGCGCTCGGACCGCGTCACGGCACGCTCGGCGACGGCTTCCAGATCCGTCTCGGGAAGATGCACCAGCGCTAGCCCCAATGCGGCGGCTGCCTGCGAGATGGCGATTTCGGCGAGCTTAGCACGGCTGGTGAAAAGGGCGACGGGCGCCGCCTCGTGACCGGCGCGGGTCAGCGCGGTCCGGACGAGGGCAACGATGGTGCTTGGCGCGACGCCGGACCGGCAACCAATGCCGATAGCGAGGATCGGGGCGGTCAATGTCTCACTCAAGCGGCTTCTCCCAGACCCATTGCGTGACCGCCATCGCGGGCTTCAGCGCCGTGAATCCGCCGACAGGGCCGGCGCGCGAGACCTGAATCTGCATCAGATCTCCGCCATGGCGGCGATAGCAGACGGTCAGGAAGCTCTGAGTTTCCAGCGTCACGGCATTGACGACAAGGCGGCCGCCGGGCTTCAGGGCGCTTCTTGCTGCCTCAAGACAGGCGGGCGCGCCGCCGCCGATGAAGATGGCATCGGGCGCGGGCAGGTCCTTCAGGGCGTCCGGGGCAGCGCCGGTCTCGACCCTGAGGTCCCGCACGCCGAAGTCGGCGGCGTTGCGGAGGATGCGGGCGGCGCGCTCGGCGTCCTGCTCGATGGCGACGGCGGTGAGCGACGGATCGGCCAGCATCCATTCGATGGCAATGGATCCGGAGCCGGCGCCGATATCCCACAGCAACTCGCCGTGGCGTGGCGCAAGGGTCGAGAGCGTGACCGCCCGGATTTCCCGCTTGGTGATCTGGCCGTCGTTTTCAAAAAGGGTGTCGGCAAGCCCGGGCGTGAAGGGCTGGATGCGCGCTTTCGAGCCGGTCCGGACCTCAAGGGCGATGGTGTTGAGCGGGTCGATGTCCGCGATATCGAAACCCGACGCGAAGCTGTCGCGGATCCGCTCCTTCGGGCCGCCCATCCTTTCGAGCACGGTGATGCGGCTGGCGCCGAAGCCGCGCTGGACGAGGCTTTTGGCCAGTATTCCCGGTGTCGTCTCGTCCCAGGAAAGCGCGAAGATGCGCGCGCCATTGTGGAGGTGGGGATAGATGCGCTCCAGCGCGCGGCCGTGCAGCGAGATGCGCCGCACATCCTGACCGGCCCAGCCGAGGCGGCTCGCCGCGAGGGCATAGGCGGAGGGCGCGGGCAGGCTGAGGATTTCCGTCGGCGGCACCTGCTCGACCAGCAGCGAACCGACGCCATGAAAGAAGGGGTCGCCCGTCGCCAGCACGACGACCTTTTTGCCTCGCTTCTCCCAGATGCGCGGAAAGGCATGATTGAGCGGCGAGGGCCATGGCATCGTCTCGGCCTTCACCGGCCCGACAAGCTCCAGATGTCGCTTGCCGCCGACGATGAACTCCGCCTCGTCGATGGCCTTTCGGGCGATGGGCGAAAGCCCCTCGAGGCCGTCCTCGCCGAGGCCGACGAGGGTGAGCCAGCGGCCGGCGTCGCTCATCCCGCCATCTCCACCGAACGGGGCGTCAGCATGAGGCGCTGTCCGCCCTTGTCCACGAAGCGGGTGAGCGAGGAGCCGATGACGACCAGCGTCGACATGTCGGCAAGGCCCGGATCGGCCTCGCCGAGCGTCGTCAGCGTCAGGTGCTCGTCCGTGCGTCCGACGGCTCGGGCAAAAGCGACGGGCGTGGTCGCGGCCTTCAACCGTCGCAGAAGGCGAAAAGCGTCATGGATGCCGTCCGGGCGGGCCTTGGAGGCGGGGTTGTAGAAGGCCATGACGAAATCACCCTCGGACGCGGCGCGGAGACGTTTCTCGATCACGGCCCAGGGCTTCAGGTTGTCGGAGAGCGAGATGGCGCAGAAGTCGCCGCCGAGCGGTGCGCCGAGGCGGGCGGCGGCGGCCTGCATCGCGGAAATGCCGGGAAGCACCGAAAAGCCGTAGTCGATCGGGACCGGGTCCGCGTCGATGGCTTCGATGACGGCGGCGGCCATGGCGAAGACACCGGGATCGCCTCCGGACACAACGGCAACATGGCGCCCGGCGCGGGCAAGGTCGATCGCCTGCCGGGCGCGATCCAGCTCGACGCGGTTGTCGCTGGCGTGGCGAATCTGGCCCGGCTTTTCCGGGCAGCGGGCGACATAAGGAATATAGCCGACGAGGTCCGTCGCCTCGGCCACGGCGCTGGCGGCTTCCGGCGTCAGCCAGGCATCCGGGCCGGGGCCGAGGCCGACGACCTTGAGGCTTCCGGCAGGCTTCTGGTCGCTCACGGCCGGCGACCCTCGCCGGGAATGAGGATCATGGAGAAATAGGGGGCCTTGTCGTCGGTCTTGGCGATGAGCGGGACGATGGTCTCGCCCGCCATGGTGCCGCGCTCGACGTAGATCGCGCGCTCAAGAAGGCCGGCTGCGCGGATGGCCTCGCGCACCTTCGGAAAGTTGCTGCCGAGCTTCATGATCACGGCGGCATCTGTCTGGCGAAGGCGCTCGGTCAGTGCCTCAAGGTCGAGCGTTCCGGGAAGAACGGTGAGGATGTCGTCGCCCCAGGTCATCGGCTGTCCAGCTGCGGCCCAGCAGCCGGACATGCCGGAAACGCCCGCCGTGATCGACACCTCGAAACGGTCCTTCAGCCGGGTGAAGAGATGCATGAAGGAGCCGTAAAACATCGGGTCGCCCTCGCAGACGAGCGCGACGTCCTGGCCGCCGGCAAGCTTTTCCGCGATGCGCTCGGCGGCCTCGGCATAGAAACCGGAGAGCGCCGAGACGTAGCCGTCATCGGCAAAGTGGATCTCGGTGGTGACGGGGTAGAGGAGCGGCATCTCCTCGGTCCCCTCGGCGATCCATTGGTCGACGATGGCGCGGGCGTTGCCGCGCCGGCCGGCCTTGGCGAAATAGGCCAGCACCGGCGAGGACTGGATGAGACGCACCGCACGGACAGTCAGGAGTTCGGGATCGCCGGGGCCGAGGCCGACGCCATGCAGCGTGCCGGCGACGACGGTGCCGGTGCGGGCCTTTTCGAGCGCGGGGGAAGAGGGATCGAGCATCGCCTATTCCTTCTCGCTCGCCAGGGCGTTGACGGTTGCTGCCGCCATGGCGCTGCCGCCCTTGCGGCCGCGCACGACAAGAGAGGGCACCCGGCCGTCGGCGATCAGCGCCTCCTTCGATTCCGCCGCGCCGACGAAGCCGACTGGCATGCCGATGACGGCGGCGGGAAGCGGCATGCCGTCGTCAAACATCTCCAGGAGACGGAAAAGAGCGGTCGGTGCGTTGCCGATGACGACAAGGCTGCCGGCGATATGCTCGCGCCAGAGTTCCATCGCCGCGGCGGAACGGGTGGTGCCCATGCGGGCCGCAAGCTCGGGAACGCGCGGATCGTCGAGGGTGCAGATGACCTCGTTGCCGGCCGGAAGGCGGGTGCGGGTCACGCCGTTCGCGACCATCTTGGCATCGCAGAGGATGGGCCGGCCGGCGACAAGCGCCGCTCGGCCAGCCTCGGCCGCACCTTGAGAAAAGGCGATGTCGGGCGCGACCTCGACCATGCCGCAGGCGTGGATGATGCGGACGGCCGCCTTTTCCTCCCAGCCGGAAAAGCGTGCAAGATCGGCTTCGGCGCGGATGATCGAAAAGGACTGGCGATAGATCGCGGCGCCGTCGCGCTCATAGGTTTCGCGCGTAACGGGCGTCCTCGTGCTCGTTGCCTGTTCGCCGGTGTGGGCGTTCATCGTTCTTCTTTCCCCGATGCCGCGATGTCCCTCAGGCATCCTTCGATGTCGTCGATAGCAAGAGCGCGCCGTGTCGGCAAATCATCCGTTCGCCCGTCCACGACGAGATCGAAGCGTCCGGCCCGGCCGACGAGGGTGACGGGCGCCGCCTTCGGATGCGCGCAGCCTTTCGGGCAGCCGCTGACATGAAGGGTGAGCCCGAGGCTTTTTGCGAGCGGAGCCAGACGGCTGGCCGCCTCGCGCGTCTCGATCTCGGCGGAAGAGCAGTCCGGCGCTCCGGGGCAGGCGGCAACGCAAAGACGTGGATCGTCGGGCGACGTGATGAGGCCGGCGCTCGAAAGGGCGGGCAGGGCATCGGCGCCGGTGGCCGGCAGCAGCAGCGCGCGCCAGGGCGTCAGACGGATATCCGTCGCGGTAACATCGGCAATGACCTTCATCTGTGCCGACGTCAGGCGACCGAAGGGGGCGCCAACGCCGAGAAAATCGGTGCGGGCGCCGATGACGTTCGGTCCAGAGCCGGTGTTGGGTGGTGTCGCACTGTGTTGGCTTGAGCCGTTCTGAATTACCGGAGAGCCGAACAGGCCCGAATGCTTGCTGGCGGCCTCGACGATGGCCTCCAGGCCGACCGCCGACACAAGCCCGGCCATCCGCCTTGGCATCGGGCCGAGCGCTTGCCTCAGCGACAGGAAGGCGTGCGCAAGGGCGAGGGCAGCGGAAACGGCATCGGATGGGCGAACGAGCCCGACAGCGCTGGCTGTTCGTGCATCGCCGCCGATCGCAAGCTCGACCAATGGCGCGTCGTCGCCGCCGACACCCTTCAGGCGGATGTCGCAGGCAATGTCGTCGAGCGGCAGGCTTCCGCCGTCGTCGACCAGAAAGCCGAATTTACCCGGAAGCTCGTGCAGATGGGGCGCGGCGACCAGCGCATCTTCCAGCGCGCGCACCAGCGACAGGCCATCGATCAGGGCGCTTGGGTCGCAACCGCTAAGCGGTGAGCCGATGACGTTGCGCACCGCCTCGCTGGCGGCGTCAGCATCGAGAAGGCCGAGGGCGCGAAGAGCGTCGTGCAGTCCGGGCAGCGTTTCTTCCGAAACGCCGCGGATCTGCAGATTGGACCGGGCGCTGAGATCGACGAGGCCGTTGCCGAAGCGTTGGGCGAGAATGGCCACTTCGGCAAAAAGGCCGCGCGGGTAAATGCCGCCCGTCCGGCGCAGGCGCACGATCAGGCCATCGCCGCTTTGCATCGGCCGTAGCGCGCCGGGGCACCAGCCCTTGGTTCGGGAGAGCACTCCCTTCACATGGGAGTGGTCACTGGTCGGATGCAGGACGGTGCTCATCGCGTGGCCTCCAGCATTTCGGCCAGATCTGCGGCGATGGAATTGCGGCGGGTCAGCCAGAGACCGCGCCGCTGGGCTTCGTCGAAGGCACGCGCAGCGGAGCGGGCAGCGTCCGGATTTGCCTCCTGCATGAAGCCGCGTACCACCTCGTCGCCAAGGGTCGCCGCGTAGAGACGATCGAACTGGCCGGACTCCACCTCGCCGGATGTCGCGGCGAGGGCATAGAGATTGCCGATCGTCTCGGCGATTTCCGCCGCGCCCCGGTGGCCGTGGCGCATCTGGCCGGCGAGCCAGCGCGGGTTGGTGGCACGGCCCCGCACGACCCGGGCGACTTCTTCCCGCAGGGTGTGGACGTTCGAGGCGTCCGCGCGCGTGGCGTCGACATGGTAGAAGGCGGGCGCCGCGCCGAGATGCTTGGCCGCCGCCGCAAAACCGCCCTCATGCTCGGCGAAGGCGTCGGCGTCGAGAATGTCCTGGCCGGCGAGATCCTGCACGTGGACGAAGGCGTCGGCCCCGGCAATGCGGCCGGCGAGGGCATCTGGCCTCGTCTTGCCGTCATGACCGGCACCATAGGCATGGCCGCTGGCGCTGAGATAGTCACCCGCCAGTTCGTCGCGCGAGGTCCAGTCGCCGGTGACGATGCGCCGCCCGAAACCGATGCCATAGGCGCCGGGGGCGGCCCCGAAGATGCGCGGTTCAGCGGCAGAGGCAATGAGCGGGTTCTGGTCCTCGCCCTCGTCGGTCCGTTCGGCGACGGCGCGGACGGCTGCGTCGAAGAGGGCGATCTGCGTTTCGAAGACATCGCGGAAGAGGCCAGAAATTCGGAGCGTCACGTCCACGCGCGGACGGCCGAGCGTGGCAAGCGGGATGACCTCGAAGCCGCCGACGCGGGCGGAGGCGGCATCCCACGTCGGACGGACGCCGAGGAGGGCGAAGGCCTGTCCGAGATCGTCGCCGCCGGTGCGCATCGAGGCGCTGCCCCAGAGATCGATGACGATGCGCCGCGGCCAGTCGCCATGGTCCTGAAGATAGCGGGCGATC
Source organism: Hartmannibacter diazotrophicus (assembly GCF_900231165.1). Taxonomy (GTDB): domain Bacteria; phylum Pseudomonadota; class Alphaproteobacteria; order Rhizobiales; family Pleomorphomonadaceae; genus Hartmannibacter; species Hartmannibacter diazotrophicus. The sequence continues at coordinate 3,304,437 of NZ_LT960614.1, read as the reverse complement.
ACCGCGTCGGCGGTGCGCTTGCCGATCTCGCAGGCGGTGCGGGTCGGCACCTGACGCGGATCGACGGTGTAGAGATTGCGGCCGGTCGGCAGCACGTCGAGCCGGCCGCGCGAGGGCGCTCCGGCGGGGCCTGGCCGCACGAAACGGCCGGAGAGGGCTGCTATCAAGGCGTCGCGTTCGGCGTTTGCCGAGGCCGATAGCCGGTTGGCGATGTCGTCCGCCTCAAGGCCGCTGCCGGCGCGGATGGCGGCTACGGTCTCCGCAAGCTGCTCCGGCTCCGGCGCGCGCCCGAAAACGTGCAGCCCGTCGCCGATGCGCATGTCCTTGATGTCGCAAATCCACGCGTCGAGCCTGGTCAGCGCCTCCTCGCGGGTGAGGTCGCCCACAAGGCCGCAGTCCTCGGCAAGTCCACTCTCGCGCGCCCTGTCCAGAATGACGTCGGCAAGCTGCTCGGCGCGGCGGCGGTCCATGGTCTGGGCGTTGGCGAATTCGTCGAGCAGACCCTCGATCTCCTCCGTCGCGCCATGGAGCCCGGCTTTGCGGAGCGGCGGAGTCAGGTGCCCGATGGTCAGGCCCGCAATGCGGCGCTTGGCCTGCGCGGCTTCGCCGGGGTTGTTGACGATGAAGGGATAGATGACCGGCAGCGAGCCTGTGAGCACGCGCGGGGCACAGGTCTCGGACAGCGCCACGGCCTTGCCCGGCAGCCACTCCAGCGTGCCGTGGGTGCCGAGATGGATCATCGCATCGGCGCGGAAGGCCTTCGCGAGCCAGAGATAGAAGGCGATATAGCCGTGGCTCGGCGGCAGGTTCGGGTCGTGATAGTCGTTGGCGCGGCTATCGCGGCTGCCTCGATCCGGCTGGACCGCGATGGCGAGATTGCCGGCTTCGAGCACCTTGAGGACAAAGGCATCCTCATCGACGGCAGGGTCGGTCGCTGACTCGCCCCAGGCGGCGGCAACGGCCTGCCTGAAGGCATCGGGAAGCCGGGCGAAGGCGACGCGATAGTCTTCCAGCGAGAACCGGACGATGGATGCGCTTTCGAGAGCGCGGATGAGAGATTGCGCGTCGGGCAGGTCTGCGATCGCATAGCCCGCCGCGCGCAGGTCATCAGCGATGGCGGCAATGCTGGCCGGCCCGTCGAGGCCGACCGCGTAGGCCGTGCGGCCTCCCTTGGCCGGATAGTCGGAGAGAACCAGCGCGATACGTCGCTCCGAGGTTGGCTGGCGGCGAAGGCCTGTCCAGCGCTTGGCCAGTTCGCTGGCATGGGCGATGGATGCATCGTCCGGACTGTGGACTGCGCGCGCGAATTCAAGTGTTTCGGACCGTTCGGCCCGGTCCTTGAACGAGATGGCGCCGGCAACGAGGCGACCATCAACCTCCGGCAGCACGACGTTCATGGCGAAATCGGCCGCGCCAAGGCCGCGTGAACTGTCCTGCCACGCCTCGCGATAGGTGGCGGCGAGCGCGACCTGGATGACCGGCGCGTCGGCCCGATCGAGCACCGTTCCCTCGTGGCCAAGCTTGGCGGAAAAGGCGGTGGTGTTGAGGATCACGTCCGGGCGATGCGCCTCAATCCATTGGCCGAGCGGTTCGACGACGTCCAGGGCCTTGAGGCTTGTTACATAGACGGCCGTCACGTTGAAGCCGTCCACCGAAAGGCGCTGGCCAAGTGCTGCGATGGGGGCCGTATCGGCGGCGGCGAGCAGCGAGCGATAGAAGACGATGAGTGCCCGAGGCGCTCCGGGGCCGTGTTCCTCGGGGCAGAATTCATTGGCGATGCCGAAGGAGGGCAGGGCCTGCGGCTCAGTCCAGGCGGCATCGCGGCCGAGACGTTCGGAAAGCCAGCCGAGCGCCGAGCGGGCATTCTCCGGGCCTCCGGCCTGAAACCAGCTCCAGAGGCGGCGCAGATCCGGCCCGGCCAGCGTGGAGGCTTCGTCGAGGCGCGGGTCCTCCATGTGGTCGCCCGGCACGACGGCAAGATCGAGGCCCAGGCTTCTCGCGGCGCGGGCCAGTTCCTCGATGCCGTAGCGCCAGTAGTCCATGCCACCGAGACAGCGGATCAGCACGAAGCGGGCCTTCGCGGCGACCTTTTCGAGATAGAGGTCCACCGAATAGGGATGGCGCAGGTCGGCAAGTTTGGCGAGGCGAAGCGAGGGCGCGTCCGGCCCTGCAGCCTCATGGGCGGCGGCCATCAGCGCCAGATCGGAATCGGAAAAGGACAGGAAGACGATCTCGCCCGCGCTCTGGCCGAGATCCACCGCCTGGACGGTGTCGTCCAGCGAGCGGATATCGGTGGCGAGGATGTGCATCGACTTTTCTATCCTGAGTGAACCGGCTTCCTGCGATCTGCCGGCTGTTTTCTTTCTATTCCAGCTACGAATGTCATGGTCGGCGAAGGCAGACCACCCACGCAAATCAATCCTGCCTCCGGAACAACCAAAGCTATCTGGCTCGATCCCATTCTGCCGACGGACGTGGATGGTCCGCCTTCGCGGACCATGACCACTATGTCTGTGCCGCCCGCTGGGTTCCCGCTTTCGCGGGAATGACGACAAGAACAAGGAGTGGGTCCTTGGCCAGCAACCCAGTCGAGGCTAACTCCTTATGCCGCCTTTGCCGTCAGACCGGCCAGAGCGCGCTCGATCGCGGCGCGGTCGAGGCCCTTTTCGCCGATGACGACGAGGCGGCTGGCGCGCTTTTCACCCGGCGTCCAGGGCCGGTCGAACTGATGGCGGAAGCGATTGCCGACGCCCTGCACGAGCAGACGCATCGGCTTGCCCTTCACCTCGACGAAGCCCTTGATTCGCAGGATGTCATGCGCTTCGGTGAGGCTTGCGAGGGACGCGACAAGCGCCTCGGGATTGTCCGTCGCCTCGATCGCGACGGCGAAGCTCTCGAAGTCGTCGTGGTCGTGCTCTTCCTCGGTGTCGTGGTGCGACGGCCGGTTGGCGAGATCGTCCTCGGCGGCGGCGGAGAGGCCGAGCAGCACTTCGGCTGCGACCTTGCCCTCGCTCGCTTCGACGACCTTCACCGCACGCGGAATGGCGGCCGTGATCTCGCCGGAAACGGTGCGGCGCTCGTCGTCCGAAAGCAGATCGGTCTTGTTCAGGATTACGAGGTCGGCGCAGAGCAACTGGTCTTCGTAGACCTCCTCCAGCGGATTGTCGTGATCGACGCTCTCGTCCCCGGCGCGCTGGGCCTGGACCGCCTCAGGGTCATCGGCGAAGCGGCCGGCGGCGACGGCTGCGCCGTCAACCACGGCGACGACGCCGTCGACCGTCAGGCGCGAGCGCACCGTCGGCCAGTCGAAGGCCTTCACGAGTGGCTTGGGCAGCGCGAGGCCGCTGGTCTCGACGATGATGTGTTCGGGCGGATTGGGATTGGAAAGAAGCGCCTCGATCGCCGGGATGAAATCGTCGGCGACGGTGCAGCAGAGGCAGCCGTTGGCGAGCTCGACGATATTCTCCTCCGTGCAGCTCTCGATGCCGCAGCTTCTCAGGATATCGCCGTCGACGCCGATGTCGCCGAACTCGTTGACGATGAGGGCGAGCCGCCGGCCGTTGGCCGTTTCGAGGATGTTGCGGATCAGGGTCGTCTTGCCCGCGCCGAGAAAGCCGGTGACGATGGTGACGGGGGTCTTTGCGAGCGTGCTCATGAGGCGGCTGCCTCCTTGTTCCTGATCGTTGAATTCGGCGTTGCGGCGGCCGGCCTGGCGCGGCCCGGCAAGGGCGGCATGCGCGCGACGACGCCCTTGCGGAAGGAGACCGGGCGCTCGCGCCAGGGGATGATGCCGTTGCCGGAGGCAAGATAGGCGCGGGTGGCCGCCTCGATTTCGTCGAGATTGGCCTCCGCGGTCAGGTCGCCGACGAGATAGGTCCAGAATCCGTCGCCCGAGAGGGCGACGGTAGCGGGGCGCTTGCAGACGGCGAGGCAATCCACGGCTTCGACACGGATCGCCGGTTCGTCGGCAAGGCGGGCTTCCATTGCGGCATGGATGGCCTCGCCCGGATGGTCGAACAGCGTTTCGGTCTCGTCCAGCGTTCGCCGGCAACTGGTGCAGACGAAAAGCGTCACCTCGGCCTTGTCGTTGCCGCTCATGCCCGGGCCTCGGAGGCCTGCCCGCCGGAAAGGCGCACCCAGACGTATCCGACCGACGCGCCGATCGAGAGCCACATGATCGCGGCAAGGCCGAGCGACATGGCGACGAATCTCGCAGCCAGTTCCGCCGGAACGGCGGTTTCACCATCTGGAGGGAGCGGCGCACCGACAATGTGGGGCAGGGCGATCAGCACAGCACCGGCGGCCTTTGCGGCCCAATGGTCGACGCGGGCGATGAGATAAAGGCCGACCATGGTGGCGACGACCGTGGCAATCCACCAGACCTGGCGGTCTTCGAGCGCCGCGGCAAGGGAGCCGGGCAACTCCGGCGAAAGGCCCAGCGCCGGCGCGAGATTGATCGCAAAGAAGGCTGCGACGCCCCAACCGAGGGCGGTTTTCGTCGTCACGGTCTCACCGGCGGCGACCATCGCGGCGGTCAGCATGAGAGCGAAGCCGATGGTGGTCGCAAGGGTTGCGATCATGGTGACGGTGGTGCGCTGGAGTCCGTCTTCCGGCTGCCAGGCCTCCGCGTCGTGGTGATGAGCCGGGGTCGCGTCCTGATCGCCGGTGGTCGCTTTCTGCGCCGCGTGGTCGTGGGCGGCAGGCGTTTCGGCGGTCTCGTAGACCTCGGCCTTCAGGATGAGCGGCGTGGTGGTGACGGTCTGGAGGAGGGCGACGAAGGCCCCGGAAATGAGGCCGGCAAGAAGCCCGACCCAGAGAATGCGCGTGAGCATGGTTCCCGATCCTGAAATTCAAATGGCAACGGGCACCGTCAGCCCCGCTGAGGGACTGGCGCCGTTGTTCCGCAGATGATGGAAAGCCGGCAGCCCATGGCTACCGTATCCTTGTCAGTGGCAGGGAAAGCTCATCGTGTGGCGCGTGTCGTGCGCAGCGTTGTGCAGCACGTCGGCCCCGGCAAAGCCGGTCAGGAAAATGAGGGTGCCGCCAAGTGCGAAGGCGAACAGTGCGGCAAGGCGCACGTTGGCGCGGGAATCGATGCCGGTCTTGGCAGTTGTCGTTGTTGTCGTCATGCTTCTCTCCTTGACCGCCCCGCCGGCGGCTGGTGTTCGAGTTATGACGGCAGGTCTCCTGGCTTGCGATTTCCTTCACCGCCTTCCCGGATCGCTCCAGTGGTCATCGGCCAAGGATGAAACCCCGGACTATCAGGGCTTCGTCGCTTACAGTTGCGGGGGCAGCCACGGTCTTTCACCGTGTTCCCTCTTCGCCCGGCGATTCAACGCCCGGCACCGTCGAGGGGAACCGTAGTCCGCCGCGACGCAAAGCGCAATTCGTTTCCCTCTGCGACCTTTGCGCCCCGCAGAGGCACGACGGGGTTGCGGGGCCAGCCTTCGGCTGTCATCTGAGGGCGACAGAGAAGGAGAGCCCCATGACCGAGGCGATCGGCGACCGCCACAAGGCGAAGATGGAAAAGCGCAAGGCCGTGCAGGATGCCGAGGTCGCGTCCAAGACAATCCTCGAGAAGGGGCTGCTGATCGTTCACACCGGGCCGGGCAAGGGAAAATCCACCGCCGCGCTGGGGCTCATCGTCCGGGCGCTGGGGCAGGGCTTCAAGGTCGGTGTCGTCCAGTTCATCAAGGGCGCCTGGGATACGGGCGAGCGGCGGCTTCTGGAAACGCTCGGCAAGGGCCGCATCGAATGGCATGCGATGGGCGAGGGGTTCACCTGGGAAACGCAGGACCGCGAGCGCGACGTCGCCGCCGCCCGGCGGGCCTTCGACAAGGCGAAGGACCTGATGGCCGATCCGGAGATACGGCTCCTGGTGCTCGACGAGCTCAACATCGCGCTGCGCTACGACTATCTGCCGCTCGACGAGGTTGTGGAGGTGCTGAAGAACCGCCGGCCGGACCTGCACGTGGTCGTCACCGGGCGCAACGCCAAGCCGGAACTGATCGAGACGGCCGATCTCGTCACCGAAATGACCCTTGTGAAGCATCACTTCGCCGCTGGCGTTCGGGCGCAGCCGGGCATCGAGTTCTGACGTTTTCCACGGAATCGGGGATGAACATTCGGGTCTTTCCGGCGTTTATGGAGTTCACAGCCGCCGGCGCCGAAGGAGTCCCCAAGCGTGACTATGACCCAAAGCCAGGACAGCCTTGCCCCGGAGAGGCCCGCCCGCCAGCGCGCGCTCGTCATGGTCAACGGCAATGCACGGCGGGGGCGCGAGCCGATCGATGCGGTGCTGGGCCGGCTGGCGACGGGCGGCTTCGATCTGGAACTTCTTGACGACGATGGACCGGACGCGCTGGGCCATCGCCTCGATCGCGAAGCGGGCCGGTTCGATTGCGTCGTGATCGGCGGCGGCGACGGCACGTTGAACATGGCCGGGCAGCATCTCGTCGGCCGTGACCTGCCGCTCGCAATCCTGCCGCTTGGCACGGCCAACGACCTTGCCCGAACGCTGGGCATCGGGCCTTCGCTGGATCAGGCGGTCGACGTCATCCTCGACCGGAACGTCCGGCGCATCGACCTCGGCGAGGTCAACGGCCATGTCTTCTTCAATCTGGCAAGCCTCGGCTATTCGGTCTCGCTGACCCGGAGCCTGACGCAGGACCTCAAGCGCCGCTGGGGAACGTTTGGCTACGCCATGGCGGCGATGAAGATTGCCGGTCAGGTTCGTCCGTTCAGGGTCGATTTCGAAGTGGACGGCGAGACGCGCCAGACCAAGACGCTCCAGACCGGTGTCGGCAACGGACACTTCTACGGCGGGGGGATGGTGGTCTCGGAAGATGCGCAGCCCGACGACGGGGTGCTGCATGTCTACAGCCTCGAGTTCGAGCACTGGTGGCAGCTTGCCGGGATCGTTCCGGCCATGAGGTTGGGCGCGCAAGGGCGTCATCCGTCCGTGCGCAGTTTCGACTGCAAGGAACTAACCATCCGCACCCGGCGCGCCCACCATGTCAGCGCCGACGGGGAGATCGTTACCCAGACCCCGGCGCATTTCCGGATTCTGCCGAAGGCGATTTCCGTCTTCGCGCCCCAAGCATCGGAACAGCCGGCCCGGTTCTTCAGCCTCAGATCTCGCTGAGCGCAAGCTGGTCCGACGAGGCCTGACGGCCAGCCGCAAAGAGCAGCCGGTTGCCGGACGGATCGCGGACAAGCGCGAGGTCGTCCGACGGCCTCTCGAACGCGATGCCACCCGCCGCGAGACTGTCCGTCAACGCGGCAAGAGCCTCGCCGTCGGGCAACTCCAGCGTTGCGAGCGAGAGGCCGAGGTTGCCGGGTTCGCGCCTCGGGCCGGCATGGGCCGCCCAGGTGTTGAGGCCGATGTGGTGGTGATAACCGCCCGCCGAGACGAAGAGCGCCTGGGGCATCGTCGCCATCAGGTCGAGCCCGAGGCCGCCATCGTAGAAGGAAAGTGTCGGCGTCAGGTCGTTGACGTTGAGATGGATGTGACCCATCCGCGTTCCGGCCGGCGCCTTGCTCCAGGCTGCCCCCTCCGAATCCGCTTCGGCGAGAAGACCGTCAAAATCCACAGGCGCGTTGGCCATCTTGAGCTTGCCATTCTCGTGCGGCCACTCGTGGCGCGGGCGGTCGCGATAGACCTCAATGCCGTTGCCCTCCGGATCCGAGAGATAGATCGCCTCGCTGACAAGATGGTCTGCCGCGCCCTGCACCGGCGTGCGCGTTGCCGCCATGTAGCCGACCCAGCGGCCGAGATCGGCTCGGGTCGGAAGCAGGATCGCCATGTGAAAGAGACCGGCGGCGCGGCGCGGTGGGATCGCGGCCTCGGGCGTCTCGACGAGGGTGACGAGCGGTACGCCGCCCTCCGCGCCGAGAACCACGCGCCCCGGCACCTGGTCCTGAACCACGAGCCCGAGGATTTCCTGGTAGAAGTCGCTGACGCGGGCAAGGTCGCGGACGTTGAGCGTCACCGCGCCCGTCGCCATTTCAGGAGCCATGCGCGGGGTTGCGGCCTGTTCGGAAACCAGAGACAAAGATGACATGGCAAGAGTTCTTCCTGTTCAGCGATCCGGATGAGCCAGACCCACAGGGTGTCATGCTACCGATACCCGGACAGCGTCTTGCTGGCCGTCGCGGCTGACGCCCTTGAGGCCAGACCGGTCATTCGCTGAGGATTTCGGCCGGCTCATTGATGATTGTTCAAAATAATAGCCTTCTGGCCGGCTCTTTTCGATATTTGGTTTTGTGAAATGACCGTTCAGCAAATCGTTGACGGACTGGCGTGGCGGTCTCTGCCACAAGCCATCCGCAGCGGAGGCCGGGTCTGCCGCAAGGGGCGCGTTCCGGTGCCTGGACAGCAATCGGCCGTATCGGGTGACCGTTCGAACAATTGTTATAAATGTAGAAACATTCACGAATATTTTCAAAGACGGAGAATTTGGTAGAATTCTCTGCTTCTTGTATGTATAGTTTGCCTCTAATGTATTGATTTTGCTTTTAAATTCTCATCATGTCGTCTTGAAGAGATGTATTGAGCCCTGTTTCGGCTTGTTGCGACGACGGCTCAATTCCGGACATTGCGAGGATCGATATGAAATATGATGTTCCTCTTATTCCGCAGTCGACGAATATGGGTTGCTGGGCGGCAAGCATCGCCATGATCCTGGCATGGCGAAATTCGGCATCCTACGATCCGACGTTGATCGCGGCCAACAATGGCGGCACTAACTATGTTCCCAGCCTGACCTCCGGCCTCAATCCGAACGACCGGTATATTCTGGAGCGGAACGGTTTCGCGCTCGAAGCGCCGCAATGCTACATGCCGCAGGCCATCTCCAACCGGCTGTCGAGCAACGGGCCTTTGTGGGTGGCGAGCGCGGTACCGTCCCCGCATATTCGCGTGGTGACGGGCATGGAAGGCGAGCGCCTGTGGATCAACGATCCATGGCCGGTCGGCAGCGGCGCGCGCTACGTGCGCACTTTCACCCAGTTCTTCGGCCAGATGGAGAATCTAGGCGCGCAGGAGCTGGACGAGCCCGCTCCGATCTACGTGGCCTATCTGGCAGCCTGAGAGGCCTTTGCTACGGCGCCGGCCGATTGCCGCTGGTCGTGGTCGGAACGGCCAGGCCGTTGCGGTCACTCCTCGGCCGGCGGCGCGTAGGTGGAGCCATCGACCCAGGCCGGACGGCCCGGCACCATGAGCTCGCTGTAGATCGGTGCGGTGCGCGAAATGACCTTGCCGCGCCGGACCACGACGAGCCGGGTCGCGCGCTGGCGGATCGCCTCGATCGGGTCGCGGGCCTGAAGCACCACGAAATCGGCATTGCAGCCGACCTCGAGGCCGTATCCCTCAAGTTCCATCGCCTTGGCCGAATTGTAGGTGATGGCGTCGAAGCAGCGCCTCATGGCGTCGAGCGAGGTCATCTGGCCGACATGGATCGCCATGTGGGCGACATCCAGCATGTCGGCGGACCCGAGCGAATACCAGGGATCCATGCAGCAATCCTGACCGAGGGCGACGTTGATGCCGGCCGCCATCAGTTCCGGCACGCGCGTCATGCCGCGGCGCTTCGGATAGGTGTCGTGGCGTCCCTGCAGGGTGATGTTGATCAGCGGGTTCGGAATGGCATGAAGCTGGGCCTCCGCCATCAGCGGAATGAGCTTGGAAACGTAGTAGTTGTCCATCGAATGCATGGACGTCAGGTGCGAGCCGACGACGCGTCCTTGAAGGCCATGGCGGATGGTCTCGGCCGCGAGCGTTTCGACGTGGCGGGACATGGGGTCGTCGGTCTCGTCGCAGTGCAGGTCGACGGGCAGGCCCTTTTCGGCTGCGATCCGGCAGAGAGTCCTGACCGATTCTGCGCCGTCCTCCATCGTCCGCTCGAAATGCGGGATGCCGCCGACGACATCGACGCCCATGAAGAGGGCACGGTCGAGATTGGCGACGGCGGTCTTCGAGCGCAGATAGCCGTCCTGCGGGAAGGCGACGAGCTGCAGGTCGATGTAGTCTTTCACCGTCTCCTTGACGTGGAGAAGCGCCTCGACGGCGAGCAGCCGGTCATCGCAGACGTCGACATGGGTGCGGATCGCCAGCAAGCCCTTGGAGACGGCGAGGTCGCAGTATTTCAGCGCGCGCTCGACAACAGCCTCCTGCGTCAGCAGCGGCTTCAATTCGCCCCAGAGCGCGATGCCTTCCAGAAGCGTGCCGGAGCGGTTCAGCCGCGGCTGACCGAGCGACAGCGTCGCGTCCATGTGGAAATGCGGATCGATGAAGGGCGGCGTCACGAGCTGTCCCGTCGCGTCGATCTCCTTGGCGCCCTCCGTCTCGATGGCCGGCTCGACGCGGGCGATGTGGCCGTCGACGACCGCGATGTCGATGTCGGTGCGCCCGTCGGGCAGGTTGGCGTGGCGAACGACCAGATCGAACATGGTATCTCCCGGCAGCAGCTGTTGTTGGTTGGAAGGGCCGGACAGGAACCGGACGGTGCGGGCCGGCAGTCTTGCCCGGCTCGGCTTCTCGATCAACCCTGCCGCCCATCTTCCCATCCCGCCGCGCGGATCGTCTGATGGGGCTTGCCCCGATCGGTCCGTTCGGCGATGACCGGCATTGGTCATAGGCGTTTTGTGGAAGAAGGTCCCGGATGGAAAAGACAATCGAGAGGGTGGAAGGCGACATGCCGGGGACGGCGTACGGCTTTCCCGTCTACCGTTTCAGGGGGAGCCAGCGGGAGGACGCCCCGTCCGCCTATCTGCAGGCCGCGCTGCATGCCAACGAGTTGCCGGGCACGGCCGCGCTGCATGTCCTGATGGAAAAGCTGCGCAAGGCCGAGGCGGAGGGGCGGATTGCCGGCGATCTTACGATCGTCCCCTTCGCCAATCCGGTCGGCCGGTCGCAGGTTTTCAACCTAGAGGTCCAGGGGCGTTTCGATCTCGGGACACGGGGGAACTTCAATCGCGATTTTCCGCTGATCGATCGCCCCGACGCCTCTCTGCTGGCGGACGATGCCGCGCCAATCACGGCCGATAAGCGGCTGAAGGCGCGGCTCCTTGCCTTGTCGCTCGGCCATGATCTCGTTCTCGATCTGCACTGCGATGCCGAAGGTCTGAGCTATTTTTATGTGCCGAAGGAGCTGTGGCCGCAGTCGCGCGATCTTGCCCGGGCACTGGGCTCTTCGGCGGTGCTCTTTTGGAGCGACGGCAGCGACGGCGCCTTCGAGGAGGCGGCGGTCCATCCCTATCTGCAGATGCCCTCCGAAGAGGCCCGCCTTGTGCAACGCGTCGTGACGACGGTCGAGTTTCGCGGCATCGCCGATGTCGATCCGGCTTTGGCGGCCGAGGATGCCGACGGCCTCTACCGCTTCCTGGTCGGGCGCGGGGTGATCGTCGACGATGCGGTGGCGGAAGGCGACTGGAACGGACCGGCCGCGCCCATCGAGAATGTCGAGATGATGCGCTCTCCGGCCGCCGGCATGATCTTCTATCACGTCAGGCCCGGCGACCGGGTCGAGGAAGGCGATCTGCTCGCGACCATCGTGACCGAGCCCGGCGAGGCGGATGGGGAGATAGAGGTGCGCGCGCCGCAGGCGGGGCTGATCCTGACCCGGCGGTCGCATCGCCAGACCCGCAGGGGCGACGATCTCCTGAAACTGATCGGCAGCAAGCCGGCCGTTGCCCTGCAGTCCGGCACGCTGGAGGAATGACCTTGGGCCGTGGCCAATCGCGCCGGCTCAGGTCGACTTGGCCGGCATCCTCAGGTCCTTCGAAGCCTTGGCGACATCGAGCGCAAGGTCCACGAGCGGCGGCATGGGCTGGCGCTCGATGGCGACGAGGCCGAGTGTGTGCTCGACCAGCGGTTCGGTGAGCGGGATCGCCTTCATGCCCTCCATGGCAAGGGTCTTGCCCATGTATTCGGGCAGGATGGCCGCCAGCCCCGTCTCGCGGACGCTGGAAAAGAGATTGATCAGCGAGTTGCTTTCGATGTGCGCGTGGGGACGGACCCCGGCGCCGGCGAAGGCACGGTCGATGATCCGCCGATTCTGCATGTTGGCCGTCAGAAGCGCCAGCGGGTGATGGGCGGCCATTGCCCAGGTCACGGTGGGGCGCGACGCCAGCGGGTGGTCGAGCCGGACGAAAAGGGCGTAACGCTCGCGGTAGAGCGGGCGGGCGATCATGCCGGCAATCGACTCGTTGTCGAGATAGGTGATGCCGGCGTCGATCGAAAACTCTTCGAGTTGACGGATGATATCCTCCGAGGAGGCGGACAGCACCAGCGCATCGACGTTGGGATGGGCCTCGCGGATGGCGCTGACGAGACTTGCGGCCGCGGGTAGGGCGGAGGGAACGACACCGATGGTCAGTCGGCCGGCGAGCGCGCTGCCCCGGTCGTTGAAGCTTGCGATTTCCTGTCGCAGGGCTCCCCAGTTGTCGAGGATGACCTGCGCCCATTTCAGCACCCGTTCGCCCTCGGCCGTGAAGCCGTGGAAGCGCTGGCCGCGCTCCACGATGGCGACGTCGAGCTCCTGCTCAAGCTGACGGATGCGCTCGGACAAGGTCGGCTGCGTGACCTGACAACTCTGGGCGGCGCGCGTGAAATGGCGTTCTCGGGCCAGCGCCACGAGATATTGCATCTGCCGGATGTCCATTTGGCGTTCCGTCCCCGTCATCTCTTCTTCAAGTCATTATAGGGCGCGCGTCATCGCGGGGTGAAGACCGCGGACCCGCGACAATATTTGCCGGTGTGACGAATATGTTGCGTCAATGACGCCCTTGATCTTTCGGCCCCGATCGCGCACGAAACGGATCGAAAGCGAGGCGATTTGCGCCAAAATGGCAAAAACTGTCGCCGCAGAACGAGGAAACGAGGACATGACCGCCACGATCATCGACGGCAAGAAGATTGCCAACGAGCTCCACGAGGAAATCCGCGCCAAGGCCGAAAAACTCACCGCCTCGCATGGCGTCGTGCCGGGCCTGGCGGTGATTCTCGTCGGCGAGGATCCGGCGAGCGCGGTCTATGTGCGCAACAAGGTCGCCGCGACGGCCGCCTGCGGCATCAAGTCCTTCGAGTTCAAGCTGCCGGCGGATACGCCGGAGGCCGAGGTGCTGGGCCTCGTGGAACAGCTCAACAACGATCCGGACGTGCACGGAATCCTCGTGCAGCTGCCGCTGCCCAAGCAGATCGACAGCGACAAGGTGCTCGGCCTGATCGACCCGACGAAGGACGCCGACGGCTTCCATCCGATGAACGTCGGCCTTCTGTCGGTCGGCCTGCCGGGCTTCGTGCCCTGCACGCCGCGCGGCTCGGCCATCCTGATCGAGAAGGTGATGCCGGATCTTTCGGGCAAGACCGCTGTCGTCGTCGGTCGTTCCAACATTGTCGGCAAGCCGATGATCCAGCTTCTGCTGCAGAAGAACGCGACGGTCACCTGCGCCCATTCGCGCACCGCCGACCTTCCCGCAGTCTGCCGCACGGCCGACATCCTCGTTGCCGCCGTCGGCCGCCCCGAGATGATCAAGGGCGACTGGATCAAGCCGGGCGCCATCGTGATCGACGTCGGCATCAACCGCGTCCTGAAGCCGGACGGCAAGGGCAAGCTCGTCGGCGACGTCGCCTTCGACGAGGCCAAGGAAGTCGCGGGCGCGATCACCCCGGTTCCGGGCGGCGTCGGCCCGATGACCATTGCCTGCCTGATGCTCAACACGCTCGATTCGGCCTATCGCACCGCCGGCGCGGAGATGTAAGCGACACAATCGCCCATTGCCGATGAATGTCGTCGGCGCTAACAGGGTTCCAGCTTGATGCGAAGCGGCACCGGATGTCCGGGGCCGCTTCTTCTTTTGAAGGGACAGACCATGACGGAACTCTGGTTCAGGACGGGCGAGGCGACGGTGCTGGCTTCCGAGGGGCAGGTGACCGATGCCATGCCGGAAGTGCTGATCGGCTCGGTGAAGGGCCCCGCGGGGCAGGCGTTTGCCTCGATGATGGGGCAGGTGGTCGGCCACACGCGCATGTATGTGGTGCGCGACCTCAACCAGATGGTCCGTCCGGCGACCATGATGACCACCAAGGCGACGATCACCAACGAGACCTATGTCAACCTGCTCGGCGGCGTCGTGCAGGCGGCGATCGGCGACGCCATCCTCGACTGCGTGATCGAGGGCATCCTGCCGAAGGATCAGGTGGACGATCTGTGCATGATCGTCATGGTCTGGCTCGACCCGCGCGTGTCCGAGGTCGACGATCTCGACGAGGCCGAGCTTTACCGCAACAACTATGAGGGCATGAAGCTGGCCGTCAGCCGCGCCATGAAGGGCGAGCCGACGATCGACGAGCTCATTGCCAACCGCAAGACGGTCAAGCACTACGCGCTCGACGGTGTGATCGACTACTGATCCGGTAAAGAGCGATCGATACGAAAAAGGCGGCCCGTTGACCGGGCCGCCTGACTGCGGTTCATCACTGTCCATGCTCGCCTGACGGCGGCAAGGGTTTCTGCGCGTCAGCGCGTCGCGCTTTTGACCGCCTGTCCACTGTCCTTGATGTCCTGTCCGGCACCGCGAATGGTCTTGTCACAGGCCGCCGCGCCGAGCGCGAGCATCACAGCAAGGGCAGAGGCACAAATTTTCGAATAGGTCATGGTGGTCTCCCGCAGATTGTTCACCGTTCTCTAACGCGGCACCCGATCCGAAGTTCCATCCGCCCGTCGTGCGTCGAACGCGCCTGGTTACTTGACGCTATCCTCTACGGCCCGGCCCGTATCCTTCACGTCCTTGCCAATGCCGCGGATGGTGTTATCGCAGGCCGCGATGCCCAGCGTTACGGTGACGAGAAGAACGGTCTTGATAAGCATGGACGTGGTCATTGTCGTTTCCTCAGTCTTGACAACCTGATGTCGGGCAAAGGCCTGGCGCCATCGAGGATTGGAAGTGCCGGATTGGCGTCCGGCCTGGTGCCGCCTGTCGCGGTCCATAAAATTTTGCACAAAGAAGGGCGCCGGAAAAGGGTTCATAGTCCCGCCGCTAACGGAATTCGTCGCGATCGATGCAGGCAAGCCCGTCAAGGATGCCGTTGGCCGCGGCGTGGCCTGTCGCAAGGCAGGCTGTCAGCAGATAGCCGCCGGTCGGTGCGTCGAAGCCCAGCATTTCGCCGGCCACGAAGACCCCGGGCAGGGCGAGGAGCTGAAATGTGTCGTCAAAGGCCGATGCCGCAACGCCGCCAGCCGTGCTGATGGCCTCCTCGATGGGGCGGGACCGTACCAGTCTCAGGCGCAGGGCCTTGAGCGAATGGGCAAGCTGGTGAGGGTCTTGCAGTATTTCTGCGGAAACGCATTCGCGCAGCAGAGCCGCCTTGGCGCCCGCAATGCCTGCTCGCTTGCGCAAATGGTTGGCGAGCGACTGGCGCCCGCGCGGCTGCGACAGTTCTCTTTGCAGGCGTTCAAGGTCTCGATCCGGGCAAAGATCGACAAGGATGTCGGCCGATCCCGTTTCGTCGATGCGCCGACGGATTTCCGGCCCAAGGCGGTAGATGGCGTTGCCCTCGACGCCATGGCGGGTAATGACGAACTCGCCGTCGACGGTCTTGTCCGCCAGTGTCATCCGAACAGGCCGGACGGGTTGGCCGGCGAAGCGCTCCACGAGATAGGGGCTCCAATCGACATCGAAGCCGCAATTGGAGGCAACGAGCGGAGCAATCTCCACACCGCGCTCGGCCAGTAGCCGTTGCCATGTCCCATCGGAGCCGAGACGGGGCCAGCTTGCGCCGCCGAGGGCAAGCAGGGTCGCCTTGGCGGTGACTTCCAGCGGACCCGTTGATGTCTCGAAGGCGAGGACGCCGGTCTTCGTCCACCCGGTCCAGCGATGGCGAGGGAGAATCGTCACGCCCTGATCGTTCAGCTGCCGGAGCCAAGCCCGCAGCAGCGGCGAGGCCTTCATGGCCTTCGGGAACACCTTGCCGGAGGAGCCGACGAAGGTCTCGGCGCCGAGGTTGTCGGCCCAGGCGCGCAGGGCGCCCGGCGGAAAGGCGTCAATGGCCGGCTTCAACCAGCCGAGCGCGTCACCATATCGGCCGAGAAAGTCGGCCATGGGCTCGGCATGGGTGAGGTTGAGGCCGCTCTTGCCGGCCATCAACAGCTTGCGCCCGACACTCGGCATCGCGTCGAAGAGATGGACGCGCAGGCCATGGGCCGAGAGGACCTCCGCCGCCATCAGCCCGGCCGGACCGCCGCCGATGATCGCGACATCGGTCTCGATCCGGGCGGTGGCCGGTTGCGGTTCTGGTTCTCTGCGGTCCTCGGGCAAGCGCTTGTTCCCGTCGGTCAGACGCGCGTCTCGCTGCCGAGATAGCGGGCGGCTTCGGCAACGCCGCTGCCTTCGAAGGCGATGCCCACGGCATGGAGCGTCGTTTCCACCGACGCCAGCGCGCCTAGCAGGTTGCCGGCGTTGACGTGACCCATGTGGCCGATGCGGAAACCGTGGCCCTGCAGGTCGCCGATGCCGTTCGAGATGCGCACGCCATAAGTATCATGGCAGGTGGTCACGATCCGGGCGGAGAGGCCGGGTTCCTCGGTCCGGACGACGGTGACCGAGTTTCCGCGCTCGGCCGGGTTCTCGATGTTGAAGTCGAGCCTGTTGCTCGTCGTCCAGACGGCGACGGCGCGCCGGGTCGCCTCGGCCAGAAGCGCGTGGCGGCGGTGGGCGTTGGCAAGGCCCTCTTCGCGAAGAAGGAGATCGAGCGCGCGGCGGAAGCCGAAGAGCAGATGCTCCGGCGGGGTTCCACAGTATTTCATGTAGTGCTCGGCGCCGTCGCGGAACGTCCAGTCCCAATAGCGGGTGACGAGATCGGCCGACTTGTGCGCCTCGATCGCTCTCGGACCGGCGGCCACGACGCCGAGGCCGGGCGGGGTCATCAGGCCCTTCTG